>NZ_JBJGZD010000019.1:0-103713 GCF_054050335.1 Geodermatophilus sp. SYSU D00698 | reverse complement strand
CCGGAGACGTCCTGCGTGCGGTCGCGCAGCAGGCCCAGCGGCTGGGGCACCGCGGCGGGGGCGCCCCCCCCCCCCGCCCCCCCCGCGCGACGGTAGCCACGACCGAACCCCCGCGCCTCGAAGATCACCTGAGCCGGGGTGGCCAGCTCGAGGGGGAAGACGAGGCCGGTGACCATCACCGCGCCGGGGACCTCGGTGAAACCGCGCAGGAGCCCGTCCACCCACCATGGGTGCACGAGAGCGTCGTCATCGGTGTACGCGACGATCCTCGTCCGCGCCTCCAGGAGTGCCCGGTTCCGCGCCCAGTCGAGCCCGGCGCGCGGCTCGCGGACGTACCGGGCGAACGGGAAGCGCTCCACCACCTGCCTGGTGCTCTCGTCGCGGGAGGCGTTGTCGATCACGAGCACCTCCGCCACAGGGGTGCTCAGCTCGCCGATGGAATGCAACGTGTGCGCCAGGTCCCCGGGTCGGTCCCGGGTGCACACGGCCACGGTGACGTCAGCACCGCTGAGAGCCGCAGCCGGACGGCCCGGAGCCGCTCCTCGACCGGGATGCCCGACCTCCCGCAGGGCGACCTCTGCCAGGCGCGGCAGGACGTCGTCCGGGTCGCCAGGGACGGTCAGCTCAGCCACGGGCGCCCCGCCGGCCCACACGAGCGCGTGGACGCCCTCAGGAGCGACGGCGGGAGGCGTCAGCTGCCGGTGCGGCGTGACCTGCCGTGTGTCCAGGTCGACGCTGACGACCGTCAGGGTCCGGAAGTAGCGGCCCCGGGGGCCCGTGCGCATGCGCGGGTTGGTCGGCCCCGGGAGCCACCGACGCGCCGTCCGGCGAAGGCCCATGAGACCGCCGGTCAGGCGGGCACGACAGCGGCCGGCGGTTCCGGCCCCTCGATGCGGCCGAACCGCCCGCCGCCGAGGTCCTGAGCCCGGACGTGGTCGATGGCGACGCTCACCGAGGTGACGCCTACACCGGCGAGCAGCTCGAGGCCCAGGAGGAACTCGGCGCGCCTCGTCGCCCCGGACTCCACCACGACGAGCGCGTTTCCGGCGAGCTTGGCGGCCACGGCGGACTCCGACCGCTCGACCAGCGGAGGACAGGCGAGGACGACGTGGTCGAAGGGCTCCTTCAACGCCTCGAGCAGCTTCCGCATGGCGGGCGTGCTCATCCGCTGCGCCGACGAGGCGTCCACCCGGCCCGCCGGGACCTCGAAGACCTTCTCGCCGGGGACCAGCGTCACGACGTCGTCGACCGTGGCCGTGCCGCCCAGCACGTCCGCCACACCAGGAGCAGACGGTCCCGCGTCCGCGCGGCGGCCGGACCGATCACGACGCCCGTCGTCGGCGCGGAGGTCGACGTCGACGACGACGACGTTCGAGCCGATCTCGGCGAAGGCTGCAGCAAGCTGCCGGGCGACGCCCTGGGCGTCGGAGGCCCCGGTCACGCCGGTCACCGCGATGGTCTCCCGCACGTCGGAGCCGAACAGCAGGTTGGCCCGCAGCTGCCGGAACGCCTCTAGCCGCGCGTCGGTCCGCGCCACGTGCCGGGACCGCTTCTGCGGGGCGGGCATCGAGGTGAGGGTGACCAGTCGGGGCGACGGCGGCAGGTCGGTCGTGGACCGGATCCGGGTGGACAGCGCGTCGGCCACCACGACCGCGGCCACGCCGAGGACCAGCCCGACGGCGATGCCGATGAGCAGGTTGTTGCGGGGGCGAGGTGCCTCCGGCGCCTCCGGCGTCTCGGCACCCTGGACCACGGTCAGGCGCACCGGCGACGTGGGGCCCAGAGCGTCGAGCAGCGGGGCCTCCGTGGTCAGGGCGGTGGCCACCGCGTCGGCCCGCGCGACGACGGCGTTGGGGTCGCTGCCCGAGGCACCGACGTCGATGAGCGAGGTCCCCTCCCGAGGTGTGGCGCTCACGGAGGCGCGGAGGTCGTCGGCATCGGTCCCGTCCCCGAGTCCAGCTGCGGCACGCTCGAGGACCGTCCTGGTCTCGGCGAGATCCGCATACGTGAGCGCGCGCTGGGTGGCGAACGACTGCCCGGTCGAGAGGTCCGTTGGGCTCTCGTCACCGCTCACGGAGACGTAGACCGTCGCCTGAGCCGTGTAGACGGGAGTCGTCGCGAGCGTGAACGCCAGGCCGGCCAGGGCACCGAGCACGGTGAGGGCCGCGATCACCCACCAGCCGCGTCGCAGGACCCGCAGGTAGTCCTGCAGCGTCACGCCACCACGTCCTGCGGGAGAGGGGGCTCTGTGGGGATCCGCGCCCCGTACACGGTCACAGCGCCCAGCATTCGTCCGAGACGCTAACAGAGCATCACCCCGACGGGCGGGATGACGGGGTCAGGTCCAGACCCGGACCCAGTCGACGTAGGTGTCCGCCACACCGCCGATCGGGGCGAGGTCGACCGGCCACCCGCCGCCGAGGGCCAGGTCGAGGAGGAAGAAGAACGGCTCGGTGGTGCGGGTCAGCGAGTCCGCGGACGCCACGACCTGGCCGTCGATGGTGAAGGTCGCGCCGTCCGGGGTGATGCGTGCGCCGTAGGTGTGCCAGGCGATCGCCCAGTCGGTGAAGCCGTTCGGGCTGGTGCAGGACGGTGCGCCGGTCCCCGGCTCCCCGGCCTCCTCGCTCCCCCAGTCGTGCACCGTGTGGCAGCTGCCGAGCGTGTCGTGCCCGTACAGCTCCACCGCGTCCACCTCCGTGGAGGTGTCGCTGGGCCGGGCGGCGCTCTCCGCGTCCAGCATCCAGAAGGCCGGCCAGGTGCCGGGACCGGGCGCGCCCAGGATGCGCGCCTCGAAGTAGCCGTACTGCGCGATGAACCCGGCGCCGTCGACGTCGGTCGAGGCGAGCAGGCCGGCGACGTTGTCGGTGCCGTCCCGGTCCCCGGCTCCCTGCGCGGGCTGGGTGCGGATGCGCAGGTACTGCTCGTCGAGGGTCGTGAGGGTGCCGTCGTCGGAGGCCGGGTCGGCGAAGGGGGCGTCGCCGAACTGGCCGCTGCTGGAGGCGTCGGGCTTGACGGCGGCGTAGTCGGCGCCGGCGCCGGTCGCGCTCACCGACAGCGGCCGGTCGAACTCCTCGGCCCACTGCAGGGTCATGCCCTCCGGAGCGACGCTGTCCGGGGTGAGGTCCCGGCCGGCCCGGTTGTAGAGCTGCACGTACAGCGACGTGGGGAGGTCCTCGTCGGTCGCGGCACCGTCCGGCACGGGGTCCACCCGCACCGTCACGGGCCCGCGGGGTGCCGAGGCGAGGTCCAGGGGGAGCACGGCGAGACCGTCCTCGTCCGCTGTCGCGCTCGCCACCACGTCGACCGCGTTGGTCCCGGTGCCGGAGACGCCGGTCCAGACGCGCGCCTCGACGGTCGTGCCGGGGTCCGCGGCGACCACGACGTCGGTCCGACCGTCCACGGCCGAACCGACGGCGGGGCAGACCAGGCCCAGCCGCCCGCTCGCGGCCTCACCGACGGGCTCCGCCTCCGTGTCGCACCGCTCCACCGCGGGGGGAGTGGCCGCGTAGGCGACCCCGTCCTGCGGCCAGCGTGGCGGGGTCGTGCCGGCGTCGTACACCGCCAGCTCGCGCAGGCCCACCGGGGCGTCCCCGTCGGGCCGGTCGAGCTCCAGGCGCACGCCGCTCACCATCCGCGGCGCCACGGCGATCGTCGTCGCCTCTCCCCCGCCCCGGGCGATCGCCGGCACGCGCACGGCACTGCCGTCGTCGAAGCGCAGGACGCCGCTGAGCGACTCACCCCCTGGTGCTGACGGACCGAACACCTGGACGCTCGCGATCTCCCGCGGCGAGTTCCACGACAGCGAGACCCAAGGTGCGTCGTCGTCCGCATCCGCGGTCCACTCCTCCCCCGTGTCCCCGTCGGCCGGCGTCCCGTCCGTCAGGGCCTCCACCGGCCGGTCCGCAGGAGTGGAGGCGGTGGCGACCACAGCTCGATCGGCGCCGCGTCGAGGTGGATCGTCGGCCGACCCGTCCACGGAGAGACCGGCCAGGGCCACGGAGGTGGCGCCGTCCGGCACGCCGGCGATCGTCACCCGCACCCGGGACGCCGTGCGCTCGGGGAAGGTGACGGAGGCATCGCCCTCGTCGTCGGTGGTGACCAGCAGCGAGGCGCCGCCGTCGAAGGTCAGGAGAGCGCTCGCGGGCCCGGTCTCCCCTCCACCCGGCCCGAGGACCTCGACGTGGTCGAGAGACGTCGGCTCGGGGTACGTGAGCTCGACCCAGGCCCCGACGGTCTCGGAATCGGTGCGCCAGTACACGTCCCGTTCGGCGTCGTCGTCCCCGGGGTCAGGGGCACCGGCCACCAGGGCCGAGGGATCGGTTCCCGAGGAGGCGGTGACGCGAGGAGGATCGGCCCCGCGGACGACGACCAGGACGACGGCCGCCACGGCGGCCACGACCGCGACGGCGGACAGGACGAGGACCTGCTTCCTCGACGGCACGGGACCTCACCATGACTTCGACCGGACCGGGCCAGGAGTGGCGGCGTCCGAGGGGTTCGACGACCTCCGGCAGTGACGCTACCCGTCCCCGCCGGGTGCGCCCCGGTCACGGGACCGGTGGTCCCCGCGCGGCGATCGGCGCGTCCTGCGAGCATGGGCGCTCGACTCGGAAGCTGGAGGTGACGTGCGGGACCTCCGCGACGTGCCCCGCGCGGTGCGCGCCCGGAAGGAGCGTCTGCAGTGGACCGCGCGTGATCGGCTCGCCGGCGTCGGACGCCGCGTGGCCGAGGGCACGGTCGCCCTGACCTTCGACGACGGCCCGCACCCGTCGTCGACCCCGCTCGTCCTGGACCTGCTGGGTGAACTCGGGGTGCGGGCCACCTTCTTCTGCGTCGGCCGCAACGTCCGGGCACACCCGGACCTCGTGCGCCGCGTCGTCGCGGAGGGACACCAGGTGGGCTCGCACAGCTGCACGCACCCGCATCCGGCGGGCGTCCGCCTCGGCGCCCTGGCCGAGGAGTACCGCTCCGGTCGGTCGGCCGTGGCCGAGGTGCTGGGCCGCGACGTCGCCCTGTTCCGGCCTCCGAACGGCCATCTGACCCTCACCAGTGCGTCCATGGTGCGGTGCCAGGGTCTGGCGCCGTGGCTGTGGACCGTCGATCCGCAGGACTGGCGTCCCGGCGTCACCGCCGGGGACATCGCCGGCATCGCGGGGGCGGCGGGCAGTGGGGACGTGGTGCTCCTGCACGACTGGGTGGAGAAGCCCACGGACGTCCGCGCTCTGGACAGGTCTGCGACCATCCGGGCGCTACCCGCGGTCGTGCGGGCTGTACGCACGCGGGGACTCGAGTTCAGGTCGCTGCCATGACGCCCGGGGAGAGGGAGGACGTGACTGCGGCGCCTCCAGGTGCGACGGGGGCACCCCGGGTCTCCGTCATCTGCATCTTCTACAACGGCGAGCAGTTCCTCGACGAGGCGATCCGCAGCGTCATGGCGCAGAGCACAGGCGACTTCGAGTTCCTGCTGTGCGACGACGGCTCGACCGACGGCAGCACGTCCATGGCCCTCGGGTGGCAGGCCCGCCACCCGGGGCAGGTCCGCTACCTGCAGCACCCCGACCACGCGAACCGGGGGATGAGTGCGACGCGGAACCTCGGCCTCGACGCGGCGCGTGGAGAGTTCATCGCCTTCATCGACGCCGACGACGTCTGGCGCCCGGAGAAGCTGACCGAGCAGATGGCGATCATGGACGCTCACCCGGGACTGGGGATGGTCTGCGGGACGGTGAACTACTGGTGGTCCTGGGCCGGCGGGGAGGACGTCCTCGTCCCGACCGGTCACGTCCGCAATCGCGTCGTCCCACCGCCGGAGGCCTCTCTCGCGCTGTACCCGCTGGGAACGGCGTCGGCTCCCTGTCCGTCGGACATGCTCCTTCGACGTGAAGCCGTGCAGTCGGTGGGCGGCTTCGAGGCGCACTTCACCGGCGCCCGGCAGATGTACGAGGACCAGGGGTTCCTCGGCAAGCTCTACCTCTCCTGGCCTGTCTGGTTCTCCGACGCCGTCTGGCTCGACTACCGCCAGCACCCGGACAGCTCCGTCGCCAGCGTGACTCGAGCGGGGCGCTACCACGAGGTCCGCCAGTACTACCTCGACTGGTTCGAGCGCCATCTGGACAGCAGGGCCGAGCCGGCCCCTCCCGCGGTCAGAGCCGCACTGGCCCGAGCCCTACGGCCCTACCGGAGACCGGTCCTCCATGCTCTCGCCGCCGCACCTGCTCGCCTCACACGACTACCGCGCGCGGCGATGAGGCGTGCGCGAGCAGCCCTTCGGGGACACCAGTAGCGCCTCAGTCAAGACGCCGAACGCGATAGGGGAGCCCCAGGACGAGGACACGGTCGCGGTGATAGCCCTCTTCCCCGTGCAGGGTGAAGGAGACGGCAGTGATCTCGTAGTGGACGTCCTCGTGCTCCGTCCCCAGCCACACCCCCACCGTGTAGTCACCGATCGCGAGGATGGGAGGCACCTCGAGTACGGCCTCGTGCCGACCGGGTGGGAACCTGACCTCCTGGGAGTGGCTGAGCACCTCGTCGAAGACGCGGACACCGTGTTGGTTGGTCAGGATCACCGCCAGGTCCAGACCGGCCAACATCTCCTCCATCTCGAAACGGACGACGATCCGGAAGGGCTCGTCCCTGAGGAGAGGCCGAGCGATCCCGTCGAGTGCGACGACCTGGACCTGCAGGAGCCGTCCCACGTCGCCACCCGGTCCCAGTTGGCCACCACCAGCTGAGGCGACCCCGGAGGTGAGGTAGTCCCGCACGATGGGCGTAGTCGGGCCCTGGTCCTTGATCCGGCCCGCCTCCAACCAGATGGCACGGCTGCACAACTTGCTCAGGGCAGCCAGGTCGTGACTGACGAAGAGGACCGTGCGCCCCTCGGCCTCCGCCTCCGACATGCGGTTCATGCACTTCCGCTGGAACTCTGCGTCCCCGACCGCGAGGACCTCGTCCACGACCAGGACGTCGGGCTCCAGGTGCGCGGCCACCGCAAAGGCCAGCCGCAGGTACATCCCACTGGAGTAGCGCTTCACCGGGGTGTCGAGGAAACGCTCGACACCCGAGAAGTCGACGATCTCGTCGAAGCGACGGGCCGTCTCCGCGCGGCTCATGCCGAGGACTGCGGCATTGAGGAAGACGTTCTCCCGCCCCGTCAACTCGGGGTGGAAGCCGGTGCCCACCTCCAGTAGCGCCGCCACCCGACCGCGGGTCCGCGCCTCCCCGGTGGTGGGCGCGGTGATCCGCATCAGGACCTTGAGCAGCGTGCTCTTGCCGGCTCCGTTGCGGCCGACGATCCCGACGGCCTCTCCGTCCGCCACGGTGAAGCTCACGTCGCGGAGCGACCACAGCTCCCGGCTCTCGTCCCGTCGCCGGCGCACTGCCGCGACCAGGGTCTCGCGCAGGTTGCGCTGCTCCCCCAGCAGGTAGCGCTTGCTGACCCGGTCGACCTGGACCCTGTCCACGTCAGATCACGTCCGCGAAGGCCCGGGAGGCCCGCAGGAAGTACCGGACCCCCAGGACGGCGAGTACGAGCGAGACCGCGGCCGACAACGCCACGACGGCTCCGGGCCAGGGCCCGCCGACGAGCACGAAGCGACCGAGCTCGAGGACGCCGACGACCGGGTTGAGCGCGTACGCGTAGCGGGCGAGCCCTTCGAGGGACGCGGCCGAGTAGGCGACCGGACTCAGGAACAGCAGGACCTGGAGAGCGGTCGGGACGACCTCCCGGGCATCGCGGTAGCGGACGTTGACCGCCGCCAGGAAACAGGTGGGGCCGAGCGCCGTGAGGGCCAGGAGCAGCAGCCACACGGGGAACAGCAGCAGTCCCGCCGTCGGGACGACTCCGAGGACCACGCAGACGACAGCGAGGAGGAGCAGCCCGACGAGGAGGTCGACGAGGGGCGGCAGCAGGGAGGCCAGCGGTGCGGTCAGGCGCGGGAAGTAGACCTTGGTCACCAGCGACGTGTTGCCCACGAGCACCTCGCTTCCGCGCCCGATGCACTGGGAGACGTACGTCCAGCCGAGCAGACCGGCCAGCGCGAAGGCCACGTACGGGATCCCCGAGGTGCCGACCCCCGCCAGGCGGTCGAACACGAGCGTGAACGCCGCCACCGTCACGAGGGGTTGCAGGACCACCCAGGCGGCACCCAGGACGGCCTGCTTGTACCGGACCCGGAGATCTCGCAGAGCGAAGAAGCCGATGATCTCGCGGGCACGCCACAGCTCGCCCCAGTCGACGAGACGCCCGTGGGCGGCGTTGACCGTCCACGCCGGTCGCGGGTCGGCGGACACGTCCGCGCACGCTACCCACCGCGCGTGCTGCAGACGCGCAAGCACTCGACCTCCCACCCGGGAGGGGTGGGACCTCGTCCACGACAGGGTGCGCCCCCGTCCTCGCTGTTAGCGTCCGGGGTCGCGACGGCGTTGGGGGGACGCGGACGATGACCGAGGCTCAGGGGCCGCCTTACGCCCGCGTCGTGCACGTCGACGTCGACGCGACTCCACGGCCCACGACCGGATTGCCGTCCGGCACCCGCGCGCTGGTCGTGCTGTGGGCCGGGGACCGCCCTGTCGGCCAGGTCCTCGTCGGTCCGGACGAGGACGGTGACGCGGCGCTGCAGCGGGCGCTGGCCTCCCCCCGCCCCGAACCGTCCGCCGTGGCCGGCGCCACCCCGGCCACCTGCACCGTCGTCATCTGCACGCGGGACCGGCCCGGGGACCTCGAGCGGTGCCTCACCAGCCTCCCGCGTCAGACCCGTCCGCCCGACGAGGTCATCGTCGTCGACAACGCGTCCCGGGGGACGGCCACCCGCGAGGTCGCCGAGCGGGCCGGCGTCCGGTACGTGCGCGAGGACCGACCGGGACTCGACGTCGCGCGGAACACCGGGCTCCTCGCGGCCGGCTCGGAGGTCGTCGCCTACACCGACGACGACACGGAGTTGCACCCCCGCTGGCTCGAGCACCTCGTCGCCGCCTTCGACCGGGACGACGTCCTCGGGGTGACCGGACTGGTCCTGCCCGCTGTCCTGGACAGCGAGGCGCAGTGGGAGTTCGAGACCCGGTGGGGCTTCGGGAAGGGGTTCTCCCGGGTCGACTTCGGGCCGGAGTTCCACCGTCGGACGCGGGCGTACGGCATGCCGGCCTGGGACGTCGGCGCCGGCGCCAACATGGCCTTCCGCCGGTCGGTCGTCGGCGCCGTCGGACTGTTCGACGAACGCCTCGACGTCGGTGCCGCGGGGTGTTCAGGGGACTCGGAGTACTGGTACCGGATCGTCGCCGCCGGCTGGACGTGCCGTTACGAGCCCTCCGCTGTCGTCTTCCACCACCACCGCCGCGAGATGCCCGCGTTCCGCAGCCAGGTCTTCCACTACATGCGCGGGCACGTCGTCGCACTCCTGGTGCAGTACGAGCGCACCCGGGAGGTCGGGAACCTCCGTCGCGCCTTCCTGCACCTGCCCGTCTGGTACCTGCGCGGGCTGGCGGTGCGGCTCCTCCGCCCGGCGAAGGCCAGCCCGACCTGGGTGCAGGAAGTGCTGGGTTCAGCGTCGGGCGTGGCGTACTACCTGTGGGTCACGTTCCTCCGCCGGCTCGTGCCAGGAGCCCGGAGCCCCGGCGCATGACCGTCCCGGAGCGCGACCGCCCCACCGTGACCGTCGTCGTCACGACGTACCAGCACGCACACCTCCTCGGTGCGGCCCTCGAGAGCATCGCCGCGCAGACCCGACGGGCCGACGAGGTGGTCGTGGTCGACGACGGATCCACCGACGACCCGGGATCCGTCGTGGCGCAGTGGCCGGGGACGACGTTCATCCGGCAGGAGAACCGCGGCTTGTCAGCCGCCCGCAACACCGGCCTGCACGCGGCGACGTCGTCCCACGTGCTCTTCCTCGACGCGGACGACCTGCTGACCCCCGTGGCCGTCGCCGCCGGCCTGCACTCCGCGGGGCGGCACCCCGGCGCCGCGTTCGTGTACGGAGCGCACCGGCGGGTGGACGCCGCTGGAGCGCCCCTGGGCGAGCGGCGCTACAGCCCGGCCGGCCCCGATCCCCGGGCCACGTTCCTGCGCGGCAACGCCGTCGCGATGCACGCCACCGCGCTCTACCGGCGCGAGGTCCTCGTCGCCGCCGGCGGCTTCGACGAGCGGTTGACGCGGTGCGAGGACTACGACGTCTACCTCAGGCTCGCCGTCGACCACGAGGTCGCCTCACACCCCGTCGAGACGGCCCTGTACCGGTGGCACGGCGGCAACATGTCCATCCACGGGGCGACGATGCTCGCCACGGTCCTCGAGGTCCACGCCCGCCACCGGCCCGGTCCCGAGGAGCCGGCGCACCTGCTGCGGGCGTGGGAGGAGGGACGGCGTACCTGGCGGACCTACTACGCGCAGGAGGTCCTGTCCCGCCGCGACCTGTCCCGGCCGGCCGCAGCCCTGGCCGCGGCGCGGTTGTCCCCACGCACCGTCGGCCGCGCGGTGGTCCGCACCGTAGTCCGCCGTGCCGCTCCACGACTGCCCGTCACCGTGCACGACACGATCGCCCGGCACGTCCCGGCCCTGCGCCTGCGGCCCCGCGGGCCCGTCCGCCTGGGCGACCTGGACCGTCCCCACCCGGTCAGTCTCGACTTCGGCTGGGACCGCGGGACGCCCGTCGACCGGTTCTACGTCGAGCGGTTCCTCGAGCAGTCGAGAGAGGACGTCGCCGGGCGCGTGCTCGAGGTGGGCGACGACGCGTACTCCCGCCGCTTCGGCGGCGACCGCGTCGAGGTGCAGGACGTCCTGCACGTGCACGCAGGCAACCCGGTCGCGACGATCGTGGGCGACCTCAGCGCGGCCGGCGTCCTCCCTGAGTCCGTCTTCGACTGCATCGTCCTGACGCAGACGCTGCACCTCGTCTACGACCTGCGGACAGCCGTCGAGCGGCTGCACGCCGCCCTGCGTCCGGGCGGCGTCCTGCTGCTCACCGTCCCGGGCATCAGCCAGATCGATCGTGGGGAGTGGGGCGGACAGTGGTACTGGGCGCTGACCCCGGCCGCGGCGCGCCGCCTCCTGGGCGACGTCTTCGGTGACGAGCTGGTGGCCGTCGAGGGGCACGGCAACGCCTTCGCCGCGGTGGCCTTCCTGCAGGGCCTGGCCGTGGAGGAGGTCGGCACCGACCGCCTCCTGCCGCACGATCCGGCCTATCCGGTCGTGGTGACCGCGCGTGCGCAGCGCGCGCCCGGGGAGGACGGGCACGCGCGGTGACCGACGTCAGGAACGGGCTGCTCACCGGCGTCCTCGTGCGGCGGACGCTGACGACCGTCGCGCTGGCCGACGTCGTCCTGCTGCTGCTCACGGGCGTACACGAGGAGCTCAAGGCCGACCAGCCGCTGGTCAAGCCGCTGGTGCTGTTCTCGCTCGTCCAGGAGGCGACCGTCGGCGCCTGGTGGTCGTCGGCCGTGCTCGCCGCGGCTGGAACGGGCTTCGTCCTGCTGGCGGTGACGCGCTGCTGGGGGCAGCAGCGGGTCCCACGGGTCGCCGTGCCGGCTGCCGGCGGCCTGCTGCTCCTCGGACTGTCGGTGGACGAGGTGGCCAGCGTCCACGAGCGGATGCTCATCGCCGACACCGCAGGGGCGAACCGGGCCTTCGAAGGAGCCGGACCCTGGGTCGTCCCCGCTTTGCCGCTGCTGGCGCTCGTCGTCTGCGGCATCCGTCACCTGAGCGGCCGCGCAGTGCGACCCGCCACGTGGCTGAGCTGGTCCGGGACGCTGTGCCTGTCCACGATCCTCCTGCAGGAGGAGCTCGAGTTCTCACTCGACTTCGACGCCGCCCGCCCCACCTGGCTGACCCTCCTGGAGGAGGGAACGGAGCTGCTGGGGTCGCTGCTCCTGCTCGCCGGCGCGCTCGTGCTGCTCCGGGCCCTGCCGGCAGAGGCCTTGGCGACGCTGGCCCGGGGCGCCCGACGGCAGCGGCTCGGCCTCGCGGCCCTCGGTGCGACGCTGCTGGTGCTCGGCGCCGTCACGGCCGACCTCCTCGTGGACCGGTCGACCGCGGAGGACCAGCTGGGGCTGCCGCAGTACTGGACGGGCAGCGTCGCGACGGGCGCGCTGGCGGCGTCGGTCCTCGGCTGGGCCCACCGCTCGACCTCCCGCTCGCGCGCCGCGGACGCCCTGGCGCTGGTAGCCGTCCTGCTGGCGGTCCTCCACGGCATGGGCGGCTTCACATGGGTGCAGCGGCTGGCCGGGACCGACCTGCCCGCACGGCTGGCGATGGGATCGCTCCTGCTGCTACCGGCCCTGCTCCTCGCTGGGCATGCACTGGTCCCAGCCCTGTCGACCGTGCTCGCTGCGGCCCTGACCGTCACCGGTCAAGGCGCAGCGTCGGCGATCGAGGTCGTCGCCTTGTGTCTCAGCGCCGTCGCTTGGACGTGGGCGACGGGCACGCAGGAGGAGCAACGGGTCGTGGAGTCCCCTGACCCGTGACGACCGGGTCAGGATCCTCCCCGGGTCCTGAACCAGTCGACCGTGCGCGCCAGCCCCTCCTCCACCGGTACCGCCGGCTCCCAGCCGAGCACCTCCCGCGCCAGGGTGATGTCGGGCTGCCGGACCGTCGGGTCGTCCTGTGGACGCTCGATGAACTCGACGGCGGACGTCGAGCCGGTCACCTCCACGACCAACTTCGCCAGGTCCAGGACCGACATCTCCCCCGGGTTGCCGATGTTCATCGGGCCGGGGTGGTCCGACCGGAGCAGCCGGACGATGCCCTCGACCAGGTCGTCGACGTAGCAGACGGAGCGCGTCTGGCTGCCGTCGCCGGCCACGGTCAGAGGTTCCCCAGCCAGCGCCTGACGGATGAAGGTGGGGATGGCGCGACCGTCGTTCGGCCGCATCCGCGGACCGAAGGTGTTGAAGATCCGGACGATCGCGGTGTCCACGCCGTGGTAGGTGCGATAGGCCGTCGTCAGCGCCTCGGCATACCGCTTGGCCTCGTCGTACACGCCACGGGGTCCCACCGGGTTGACGTGCCCCCAGTAGCTCTCCGGCTGCGGGTGCACCTGGGGATCGCCGTACGTCTCGCTGGTCGATGCGAGGAGGAAGCGGGCGCTCTTCGCCCGGGCGAGGCCCAGCGCGTGGAGCGTGCCGGCGCTGCCCACCTTCAGCGTCTCGATCGGCAGCCGCAGGTAGTCGATGGGCGAGGCAGGGCTGGCGAAGTGCAGGACGGCGTCGACCGGGCCCACCACGTGCACGAAGTTGGTGACGTCGTACTTGACCAGCCGGAAGCCATCCCGGGTGAGCAGGTGATCGACGTTCTCCGGATTCCCGGTGACCAGGTTGTCGAGGGCCAGCACCTCGCACCCGTCGTCGAGCAGCCGCTCGCACAGGTGGGACCCCAGGAAACCGGCACCTCCGGTCACGACGACACGCGTCATTGCACGCTCCCCGTCCGCGTGGACGACCCGCCGGTCGACCGATCCGCCCCATTGTCAGAAGTCAGCAGGTCACGGGCAACATCGTTCGCCGACGTCCGCCCCGACCGAG
Organism: Geodermatophilus sp. SYSU D00698; assembly: GCF_054050335.1. NCBI lineage: Bacteria > Bacillati > Actinomycetota > Actinomycetes > Geodermatophilales > Geodermatophilaceae > Geodermatophilus > Geodermatophilus sp. SYSU D00698. Next base: position 90,204 of record NZ_JBJGZD010000019.1, on the reverse strand, counting down.
AGGGACGGGCTAGCCTGCAACGCATGCCACGGGGGCGCTGGCTGGTCACGGGTGGGGCCGGCTACATCGGTTCGCACGTCGTTCGGGCGTTGCTCCGATCGGGACGGGACGCCGTCGTCGTCGACGACCTCTCCACCGGCACCACCGGACGGGTGCCGCCGGAGGTGGACCTGGAGCCGATCAGTGTCCTCGACTCCGCGGCGCTCACCTCGCTGCTGGAGCGGGTCCGTCCGGTCGGCGTCGTACACCTGGCCGGGAAGAAGTCGCCCACCGAGTCCGTCGCCGATCCCCTGCTCTACGCCCGGGAGAACGCAGGCGGGGTTGTCAGCCTCCTCAACGCGCTGCGGGCGACGGGCGGGACACGCGTCGTCTTCTCGTCCAGCTGTTCGGTGTACGGAACCCCGGATCTCGACATCGTCGGCGAGGACGCCCAGACCGTGCCGGAGAGCCCCTACGGCGAGTCCAAGCTCTACGGCGAGCGGGTGCTGAATGCCGCCGCGGCCGCGTACGGCTTGGGCGTGGTGAACCTGCGCTACTTCAACGTCGTCGGAGCGGCCGCGGCCGAGCTGCGCGACACCGGCGCCTACAACCTGGTACCGCTGGTCTTCAGGGCGCTGCAGAGAGGCGAACGGCCGCGGGTCTTCGGCGGGGACTACCCGACTCCCGACGGCACCTGCGTGCGAGACTACGTCGACGTCCGCGACCTCGCCGATGCCCACGTCCGCGCAGCTGAGGTCCTCGAGGAGGACCTGCGGACCGCCACGTACAACGTCGGCCGCGGTCAGGGCAGCAGCGTGCTCGAGGTCCTCGACGTCGTCCGCACCGTCACCGGCCGGCCGCTCGAGCACGACGTCGTCGAGCGCCGGCCGGGCGACCCGGCGCGCATCGTGGGCAGCGTCGAGAGGATCGCGCACGAGCTCGGCTGGCGCGCCCAGCACGATCTGACGGACATGGTCGCCAGCGCCTGGGCGGCCGACCGGCCGTCTCCGGTCGACCGGTCGTGACCGGACCTGGCACCCCCGTCGGCGCCGTGCCGGCACCGGACGTCCGCCTGCACCGCCTGACCGGACTGCGGGCAGTCGCTGCGTTCGCCGTCTTCGCCTTCCACGCGCGGCAGGTGTTCTTCGAGGACGGACCGGCCGACTGGCTCGCCCGGTACGTCATGGCGTCCGGCTTCACCGGTGTGGCCTTCTTCTTCGTACTCAGCGGGTTCGTGCTGACCTGGTCGCATCGCCCCGGGGACAGCGCACCGGCCTTCTACCGTCGCCGGTTCGCCCGGGTGGCACCCGCGTACTGGGCAGCGTGCATCGTGGGTGCCGCTGTCGCGGCGACGGAGCAGGACGACCGGCGGATCGCAGCGGTGGTCGAGTCACTGCCGTCCCTGGCCGCGGTGCAGGCGTGGATCCCGGACCGGGCCGTGTTCTTCGGCGGGAACGCGGTCGGTTGGACCATCTCCTGCGAGGCCTTCTTCTATCTGCTGTTCCCGGTGCTCGTCGTCCTCCTGCCGCGCACCCCGACGCGCCGCCTGCTCGCAGCATTGGTCCTGCTCGTCCTCACCGCCACCCCCGCCCTAATCTGGCTCGCGGCCACCGGTGAGGTCCCCGAGTACCTGGGCATCGTCCCGGTCCAGCGTCTCACCGAGTTCCTGCTGGGCATGGTCGCTGCCGCGGCGCTGCGCACGGGATGGCGGCCGCCAGTCCGGTTCGGCACCGCCGCTCTACTCGCCGCTCTGTCCTACCTCGCCGTGGCGGTCATCCCCTACGCATACCTCGTCGTCGCAGGGCCCTACGCGCTCCTGGTTGCCGCCGCCGCCGCACGGGACCTGGAGGGAGGCCGACCTGGCGTCGGAGGGAGGTGGGGCAGACGCCTCGGCGAGTGGTCGTTCGCCTTCTACCTCGTGCACCAGATCGCTCTCCGCGCCGTCGCCCCACAGATCCTGTTCGTCCGTGAGGCTCCGGAGCTCGCGTTGCTCGCGACGGTCGGGTGCTTCCTGCTCGCCCTCGTCGGCTCCATCGCGCTCTACCGGATCGTCGAGGCACCGCTGGAGCGACGGCTACGGGGCACCCGTCCCCGACCGGAGATGGTCGACGCCGAGGGCCGCAGGGACGCCGACCCGGACGACGTCGCACCGCCGGCGAGAGCCTGACCTCCTCACTCGTGCGCCAGAGCCCCGGTGACGGCCGCGCCCGCTCGTGACCAGTTCAGTCGTGCGGCGGCTCGAGGGTGCGGGCGACACAGGCGTTGGCCAGCGCGTCGCCGCTGAGCTGCGGGAACGCGCCGGCGCACCAGGCCCGGACGTCGTCGCCGCTGCCGAAGCCGGCGTCGACGATCGTGATCCAGAACAGGTCGCCGTTGGCCGCGGCGGACCGCCGGCCGAAGTCGAAGCTGGTCAGCACGTGCACCTGCGAGTCGGCGGCCAGCGAGAGGAGCGACCGGCTCTCGGCGAGGATGTCGACGGCGAAGAACTGGTGGCTGCCGGTCGCGGTGGTCTGCAGCGGGTCGGTGATGCCGACGTTCTTCGACGCCACCTGCGCCACCCACCGGCCGTCGAGCGCCAGGGACGCCCGCGACTCCTCGCGCAGCGACTCCAGCTCCGCCAGCGCCTGCTCCTCCGGCGACGCCGTCGGTGTCGCCGGGGCCGGGGCCGGAGCACTCGAGGGCGCCGCACCGCCGTGCTCGATGCCCTTGTCCACCCCCTCAGCGGGGTCCACCGGCTCCGACGCCGCCACCGGCGGAGACGGCGCGTCGTCCCCGGCCAGGCCGGACCAGGCCGCCACCCCTCCCCCGACCACCAGCGAGGCGGCCAGGACGCCGATCAGCACCCCGCGGCCCCGGCCACCACGCGACGCGGGCGCGGGCGGCGGGGGTCCCCATCCTGCCGGGGCCCCGCGCTTGGTCAGGTCGACCGGCGGCTGCACCACCGGCACCGGCCCTGACGGCGGGGGTAGGCCGCGGCCGTCCCACGACGAGGGGACCGGCACGCCCACGGGCGGCCAGACGTCGGTCACCGGCCCGCGCGGCACCGGCGGCGGGCCGGGCGACCACACCGGCGTCGTCGCCTCCGGCCACCCGGGGTCCGCACCCCGCTCGAGGTCCTCTCGCGCCACCAGGCCTCCCCCCGCACCGGTGCCAGAGACGTCACGGAACCGGCGCGTCTCGGCCCGCGCAGGGTAGCCGCCCGATCGGGTGAACGGGGTCCGTCTCAGCCGGCCTCTACCGGACCGGTCCCGGCCCGCCGCCGGCGCAGCCACAGGACGCCCAGGACGGCCAGCAGGCCCGCGACGACCACCACGAGGGGCGACCCGGCCCGCGCCGCCCACGCCGACAGCCCCGGCACCGAGGCACCCACTCCCACCTGAAGCGCGGTGGTGGGCACGAGAGCCAGCGCGCTGCCCGCCGCGTAGGCCCGGAACCGCACGGCGGACAGTCCCGCCGCGTGGCTCACCACGGCGAACGGCGCCACCGGCAGCACCCGCGCGACGAGGACGGCGAGGAGGCCCCGGCCGGCCACCGCGCGGTCGGCGGCGGCCAGCCGCGGCCCGGCCAGTCGCACCGCGGTCGCGCGTCCCAGGGACCGGGACAGGGCGAAGGCGGTCAGCGCGCCGAGCAGCCCACCGGCATAGGCCACGGCCGCGCCGACCCAGAACCCGAGGACGACGCCGAGCAGCACGCACAGCGCCGACCGGGGCACCGGGCCGACCAGCAGGGCCCCCTTCGCGAGAGCCAGCAGGACGAGCCCCGCCACACCGGCGCCCTCGACCCAGCGGCGCACCGCGGCGACGTCCGGGAGATCCACGGTCAGCGCGAGGACCGTCGCGACGGCGAGGACGGCGAGCAGCGCGCCCGCCCGCACCCACGCCGTCCGCACCCGCCCATGGTGCCGCGCCGGGCCGTCGCCCCGGGTCTGCACACTGGGGGGACCGCCCGCCACCCCCGTCCGAGGAGCCCGATGCGCCCGCCCGCCTGGCCCCGCCCGGCCGTCCTGCTCGCGCTCCTCTGCCTGGTCCTCGCCGCCTGCTCGGGCTCCCCGGACACCAGCGCGGAGCCGAGCCGCAGCCCGTCGAGCACCAGCCCCGCGCCGGCGGAGACGACCGAGCCGACGACGCCGTCCGCGGACCCGGTCGCCCAGCAGGTGGACGCCGCGCTGGCCGGCATGGACCGCCGGGCGCAGGTGGCGCAGCTGTTCGTCGTCGGCGTGCGGCTGGAGGACCTCTCCCCCGGCGACGCCCTGGTCGCCGACGGCGTGGGCGGCGTCTTCCTCGCCGGCCGCTCTCAAGCCGCGGCGGCCGACATCGCCGCCGTCACCGGGCGCTGGACGGACTCCGCGCCCGGGCCGCGGCCCTGGGTCGCCGTCGACCAGGAGGGCGGGCAGGTGCAGTCTCTCCAGGGCCCCGGCTTCGACCGGCTGCCGCCCGCGGCCGAGCAGGGGCAGCTCCCGCCCGAGCAGCTCGCCGCCCTCGCGGGCACGCTCGGCGCCCAGCTCGCGGCGGCCGGGATCAACCTGGACCTCGCGCCGGTGGCCGACGTCGTCCCGGCCGGCACCGAGGCCGCGAACGACCCGATCGGCGCCTTCGGCCGCCAGTACGGCAACACCGCGGCCGACGTCGTCCCCGACGTGCGCGCCGTCGTCGACGGGCTGGCCGCCCACGGCGTCACCGCGACGCTCAAGCACTTCCCCGGCCTCGGGCTGGTCGACGCCAACACCGACGAGGCCGCCGGCGTCACCGACGACGTGACCACCGCGAACAGCGAGCAGGTGGCCGCGTTCGGCGAGCTCGCGCGCTCCGACGCCGACCCGTTCGTGATGCTCTCCTCGGCCACCTACCCCCGGCTGGACCCCGGCGCGCCGGCCACCTTCTCGCGGCAGGTGGTCACGACGCTGCTGCGCGGGTTCCTCGGCTTCGACGGCGTGGTGATCACCGACGACGTCGGCGCGGCGACGGCGTTCGAGGACGTGCCGCCCGGCGATCGCGCCGTCCGCTCCCTCGAGGCCGGCGGCACGCTCGTGCTCACCGTGACCGAGGACGTCTACCCGGAGATGCTCGACGCCGTCCTCGCCCGCGCCGAGGCCGACCCGGAGTTCTCGGTCACCGTCGACGCCGCCGTCCGCACCGCACTGACCGCGAAGGCCGAGGCCGGCCTGCTGGGCTGACCGGACGGGCGCTCACGAGGCCCGGCGTCCCCTCGGCGGGGCCTGGTCGTCATCGTCGTCGCGGACCGACCGGTCCTCCCGGGACTCCCGCCGGTCGGCCGAGCGGATCACCTGACCGACCACCACCGCGACGGTGATCGCGAGGACGGCCCAGACCACCAGCGCCCACACCCACCACGGCACGTCTCCCCCAGCCGACGGACGGCCCCCGTGGCCATGCGGGATGACTACCCGCGGAGCACGTGGCAACGCACTCGGTCGCGACGCACGCCTGACGCGCCTCCCGTGATCTCCACCGGACGCGTTGCTCACAACAGGATAGGCCGGGTACACATGATGCGGACCGCGTCTCCAACCACCGGGACGGGATCGCCCGTGCAGCGGGCACACGACCGGGAAGGCGGCAGTGGGGGACCCAGGCAGGACCGGGCGGCTCGGCAGCACCCCGGAGCAGCGGCACATCGACGAGATCGCCTCGGCCCTGCGCGGTGAACTGGCGATGCAGGCCGCCGGCATCGGCACCTTCGACTGGGACCTCCGCACCGGCGTCCTCGACTGGGACGAGCGCCTCGTGGCGCTGTTCGGGTACGACGGCGCGGGCTTCGACCGCAGCATCGAGGGCTTCACCGCCCGGCTGCACCCGGACGACCGCGACGAGGTTATGGCCGCGCTGCAGGCCGCCGTCGACGAGTGCGGCGACTTCAGCGCTCTCTACCGCATCGCCCTGCCCAGCGGCGTCACCCGCTGGATCTCCGCCCAGGGCCGCGCCCTGAGCGGACCGCACGGGGGAGCCACCCGGCTGCTCGGTGCCGCCTACGACGTCACCGACCAGCGCGGCGAGTCCCTCGGCGTCGCCCAGGTCCTCGAGGCCATGCCGGCCGGCTTCTACTCGCTCGACCCCGACTGGCGCTTCACCCACGTCAACGCCGAGGCCGAGCGGCTGCTGGGCCGCCGTCGCGAGGACCTGCTCGGTGAGGACATCTGGGCGGCCTTCCCCGCCGCCGTGAGCTCGGTGTTCGAGGAGAGCTACCGGCGCGCGGTGGAGACCCGTCAGCCGGTGTCCTTCGACGCCTACTACCCCGCCCCGCTCGACGGCTGGTACGAGCTGCGCGCCTGGCCGACCGCGGAGGGCCTGTCGGTCTACTTCATCGAGGTCACCGACCGGGTCCGCGCCCAGGGGGAGCTCCGCCGCGCCGCGGAGCGGACGCTCACCGTGGCGCGCATCAGCACCGAGCTCGCCGGGTCGATGGACGCCGAGGTCGCCACCGGCCAGGTGCCCCGCATGGTCGTCCCCGCGCTCGCCGACGCGTGCATCGTCAGCGTCCTCGACGAGCACGGCCACACCCGGGGCGTCAGCTCCTGGCACGCCGACGAGGCGTCGCGGGAGCTGCTGCAGGACTACGCCCGGTCCCGCGCGGCCGCGCTGCCCGGCATCCCCGCGGTGAGCCGGATGCTCAGCAGCGGCGAGCCGCTCCTGCTGTCCGGCGAGGAGGCCCTCGCCACCACTCTGGAAGGCGAGCCGCGCAGGCTGCTGTCCCGGCTGGCGCCCAGCGCGGCGGTGGCCCTGCCCCTGCGGGGCCGCGGCCACACCCTGGGCCTGCTCTCGCTGCTCTACACCGACGGCCGCGTCCCGACCGCGGACGAGGTCGCCACCCTCCGCGACGTCGCCGAGCGTCTCGGGATGGCCCTCGACAACGCCCGCCTCTACGGCGCCCAGCGGCACCTGGCCCTGCAGCTGCAGCGCTCCATGCTCACCGCGCCGCCCGAGCCGGACCACGCCGAGATCGTCGTCCGGTACTTCCCCGCCGCCGAGGCGGCCGCCGTCGGCGGCGACTGGTACGACGCATTCCTGCAGGCCGACGGCGCCACCACGCTGGTCATCGGCGACGTCGCCGGCCACGACGCCGCCGCGGCCGCGACGATGGGCCAGCTGCGCAGCCTGGTCCGCGGCATCGCCGTCGCCACCGGCGCCGGGCCGGCCGCGGTGCTACGCGACCTGGACCGCGCCATGGAGCTGCTGCGGTTCGGCACCCTCGCCACCGCCGCCGTCGCCCGCCTCGAGCAGACGCCCGGGGAGGTCGGGGGCGGCACCACCCGGATGCGCTGGTCCAACGCCGGGCACACCCCGCCCATCGTGCTCACGGCCGACGGCGAGGTGCGCGTGCTGGCGCCCGAGCGGGCCGACGTGCTGCTCGGCGTGGACCCGGAGCGGCCGCGCACCGAGTCCGTCGTCGAGCTCGACCGCGGCACGACCGTGCTGCTCTACACCGACGGCCTGGTCGAGCGGCGCGACGCCGACCTCGACGCCGGCACCGCCCGGCTCACCGCCGCCCTGGCGGAGCTCGGCGACCGGCCGCTGCAGGAGCTGTGCGACCTGCTGGTCGAGCACATGGTCGACGGCCACCCGGACGACGACGTCGCGCTGGTCGCCGTCCGCCTGCACCCGCAGGACCGGCCCCGGCCCGCCGTCGCCGGACCCAACGACGTGCCCGGTGCCGTACCCCCGGACCCGGCCACGCCCGCCTGACCTGCCGCTCTAGTGTCGGTCCGGTGATCGTCGTGACCGCCGCGGGCGGACCCACCGGCACCGCGGTCGTCCGGGCGCTGCGGGCGCGCGGCGAGCGGGTGCGCGCCGTCGTCGCCACCCCGCGGCCGCGGCCGGAGCTCGAGGCGCTGGGCGCGGAGGTCGTCGCCGCCGACCTCGCCGGGGACCCGGCACCGGCACTGGCCGGCGCCGACGGCCTGTACCTGGCCTGGCCCAACTTCGACCCGCGCGAGGCCGACGGCGCGCCCGCCGTGCTGCGCGCCGCCGCGCGGGCCGGGGCGGCGCGGCTGGTCTACCACTCGGTGCTCCGGCCGCAGGTCCGGTCGATGCCGCACCACGCCGCCAAGGACCGCGTCGAGGAGGCGCTCGACGACGCCGTCGCCGGGACCGGCGCCCGCTGGCGGGTGCTGCAGCCGTGCGCCTACGCCGACAACCTCGACGCGCAGGTGGCCGCCGCGGCGGAGACCGGCGAGCTGCGCAGCCCGTGGGGCCTGGAGCGGGCGCAGTCCTTCGTCGACCTGCGCGACGTCGCCGAGGCCGCCGCCGTGCTGCTCACGGGGGACGGTCTGGACAGCGGCACCTTCGAGGCGGCCGGCCCCGAGGAGCTCACCGCGCCCGACGTCGCCCGGCTCGTGGGCGAGCACCTCGGCCGGGAGGTCACCGCCGTCGACGCCGCCCCGCCCGAGGACGACGGCTCCTACGCCCGCCGCTGCCTGACGACGATGTTCGCCGAGTACCGCGCGCACGGGTTCACCGGCAGCCCGCGGGTGCTCACCGCGCTGCTCGGCCGCCCGCCGCGCACGTTCGCCGAGCACCTCCGCGGGTAGCCCCGCGGCGGCGGTCAGCGGGTGACCGTCGGCGCGTGGCCGTTCTGCCGGGCGGCCAGCCGCTCGCGCTGCGGGACGACGGTGTACTTGGGGTCCCGCGCGCTGGCCATCCCCGCCTCGAAGACGCCGAAGCGGGTGAGCAGCGAGCCGGCCGCCAGCAGCAGCCCGGACACCACCGCACCGGCCCGACGGCGCCCGGCGACGACGGTCAGCGCCGCGCCCGCAGCCGTGCACGCCCTCGCCGCGCGCAGCAGCGTCCCGGGCCGGCCCTCGTGGTACGGCTCGCTGACGATCCCGTGGTCGGTCTCCACCCGGTGCATCACGGCCAGCTCGATCGCCGCGCCGGCCACCGCGGTCCGCCGCGACGGACCGGCCTCGGCCACCGGCGTGAACACCATGGTCATCCCACCGCCGGCCGCCATTGCCGAGCCGCCGAAGACGAACGGCAGCTGCCGGTGCGCCGCGTGCCAGGACGGCACCGCGGTGTTGGCCAGCAGCACCCCGGTGTAGGTGGCCAGCGGCCCGCCGAACAGCGCCGACACCACGCCACCGAAGCGCTTGAGCCGCGGGAACCAGCCCAGCAGCTCGACCGCCGCCGTCGCCCCGGCCGCCGCGCCGAACGGCGCGAGGATGTAGGAGCCGACCGACAGCGGCGAGGTCGGCTTGAACACCCGCAGCATGTGCAGGAACCGCTCGGGCCGGCCCAGGTCGTGGATGAGGAAGACCACCGACGCGATCGCACCGCCGCCGGCGGTGTACCGGCCGACCCGGGTCAGCACCGGCCGGCCGGTGACGTCGGCGACCGCCGCCAGGATCGACGACGACCCCGCCATGCCGCCGAGGAACAGGTACAGCGGCACGTCCGGCGACTTCCACACCGGCGGCTTGATGATCGGGCGGCCGTAGTAGGAGGTGAACGTGGCGTCGTCCACCATGGCGACCTCGCCACCACCGCCGCGCCGCCCGCCTCTGCGCCGCCGCTTGCCCCGGGCCTCCGCCGCCGGGCCGTCGGCCCGCCGCCAGCCCGCACCCGGTGTCGTGAGCCCCTCCGTCACCGGGGCCTCCGCCCGACGAACGACGAGATGACGACGCCGGCGATCATCGCCGCGCCGGCCGCCGCCGCGCGCCACATCGCCGGCAGGTCACGGGTGGTGACCACCGGGTCCGGCGGCAGGCCGTAGACCTCCGGCTCGTCGAGCAGCAGGAAGAACGCGCCCGCGCCGCCGACGCCGTCGTCCTCGTCCCGGCCGTAGAGCCGCGCGGTCTCCACGCCCTGCGCCTTCAGCGTGGCGAGGCGGGCGTCGGCGCGGGCCTGCAGCTCGTCGAGGTTGCCGAACTGGATCGACTGGGTCGGGCACGCGGTGGCGCACGCCGGCTGCAGCCCGTCGGTGAGCCGGTCGTAGCACATCGTGCACTTGAAGGCCCGGCCGTCGCCCTTGCGGGTCTGGATGACGCCGTACGGGCAGCCGATGACGCAGTAGCCGCAGCCGTTGCAGATGTCGCCCTGGACGACGACGGTGCCGAACTCGGTCCGGAACAGCGCCCCGGTCGGGCAGACGTCCAGGCAGCCGGCGTGCGTGCAGTGCTTGCAGACGTCGGAGCTCATCAGCCACCGGATCTGCTTGTCGGTGCCGCTCTGCCCGGTCTGCGGGTCGAACTCGCTCAGCGCCTCGGCGTTGAGCACGCTCGACTGCTGGACGTGCGCCAGGCTCTCGTCCGGGCGCCCCGCCACCGGCGAGGGCCCGGAGTCCCGCCGGTCGTCCCCCGGGCGGCCGAAGGTCGGCATCGGGAGGTCGACGGTGCGGGACTGCTCGATGAACGCCACGTGCCGCCAGGAGTTGGCGCCCAGCTGACCGGTGTTGTCGTAGGACATCCCGGACAGCCCGATGACGTCGCGCACGCCGTGCGAGTCGTCCATCGGCAGCGTGTTCCACTCCTTGCACGCCACCTCGCACGCCTTGCAGCCGATGCACACCGAGGTGTCGGTGAAGAAGCCCACCCGCGCCGGGTGGTCCGGGTCGTAGCCGGCCTGCCCGGTGACGTCCGGCACCGGCCCGTAGAGCCGGTTCTCCGGGTCGCGCCCGGTGAACGCCGCGCTCGCCGAGCTGATCGGGGTCATGCCGGCCTCCTCACTGCTGGGATCCCTCGCCGGCCTCGGCGGCGACCGGGTCACGGCCGTTGAGCCCGACCCGACCGGACGCCACGCCCGCGCGCCGCCGGTAGCCCTCCACGAACTCGATCAGCTCGGGACCGCGCGGGCGCCGTCCCGGGACGATGTCGGCGGTGCTGACCTTGTCCTCCTGGATGTGCGTGTTCGGGTCGAGCACGATGCCGAGCAGGTCGTTGGCCGAGTCGCCGGTGGAGATGCCGCTGTAGGACCAGTGGTAGGGCATCCCGATCTGGTGCACGACCTGGCCGTTGCGCAGCCGGATCGGCCGCATCCGCTCGGTGACCAGCACCTTCGCCTCGATCGCCGTCCGCGTGCTGACCAGCGTGGCGTACTCGCCGTTGACCAGCCCGCGCAGCGCGGCGAGCTCGGGGCTGACCTCGACGAAGAACTCTGGCTGGAGCTCGGACAGGTAGGGCAGCGTCCGGCTCATCCCGCCGGCCGTGTGGTGCTCGGTGAGCCGGTAGGTGGTCACCTGGAACGGGAAGACCGGGCTCAGCGGCGGGTTCTCCCGGTTCCACGGGCCCTCGATGCGCTCGATCGTCGGGTTCGCCTGCTGCTTGTAGAAGGCGTTCTCGACGACGGACTCCGCCGGCTCGTAGTGCGTCGGCAGCGGCCCGTCGACGACGCCCGCGGGCGCGTACAGCCAGGCCTTCCCGTCCCCCTGCATGATGAACGGGTCGGCGCCGCCGATCGCGTCCTGCGCCCGGGCCCCCTCCGGGGGCACGTAGTCCGGCCGCTTGGTCGCCTCGAAGTCCGGGTTGTCGGCGCCGGTCCAGCGGCCGGCCTCCTCGTCCCACCAGACGAACTTCTTGCGCTCGCTCCACGGCCTGCCGTCGGGGTCGGCCGAGGCGCGGTTGTAGAGGATGCGCCGGTTGTACGGCCACGCCCAGCCCCACTCGGAGGCGACCGGGCCCTGCTCGCGGCCGGGCCTGCGGCGGGCGGACTGGTTGACCTCGTCGGCGTAGACGCCGGAGTAGATCCAGCAGCCGCACGACGTCGACCCGTCGTCCTGGAGCTCCATGTACCCGGAGACGGCGCGCCCGTCGGGCCCGACGCCGTTGATCTCCCGCAGCACGTCCTCGGCGCTGGGCTCCTGGTCGGGACCGTGCGTCGGGTAGTCCCAGGTGAGGTCCAGCAGCGGCCGGTCGCGCGGGTCGGTGGACCCGGCGAGCCGCTCGCGCAGGATGCGGCCGAGGTGGAAGTAGAACCACAGGTCGCTCTTCGCGTCGCCCGGCGGGTCGACGGCCTTGTGCCGCCACTGCAGCAGCCGCTGGGTCTGGGTGAAGGTCCCCTCCTTCTCCGCGTGCGACGCCGCCGGCATGAAGAAGACCTCGGTGGCGATCGTCTCCGGGGCGAGCTCGCCGGTCTCGATCTCCGGCGACTCCTTCCAGAACGTCGCCGACTCGATCATCTGCAGGTCGCGGACGACCAGCCAGTCCAGGTTGGCCAGCCCGAACCGGTTCATCCGGCCGTTGGGGTGGCCGACCGTGGGGTTCTCGCCGACCAGGAAGTAGCCGGAGATCTTCCCCTCGATCATGTCCTTGATCTGGCGGTAGGAGCTGTGGTCGCCGTCGATCAGCGGCATGTAGCCGAAGGCGAAGTCGTTCTCCGGCGTCGCGGCGTCGCCCCACCAGGCCTTGAGCAGGTTGACCATGTAGGTCCGCTTGTTGCCCCAGAAGCCGGCCTTGCCGGCGGCGTCGGCGCAGTACTCGTCGAGGGACTGGTGCTGCATCGCGTGCGGCATCGGCAGGTAACCGGGCAGCAGGTTGTACAGGGTCGGGACGTCGGTCGAGCCCTGGATGCTGGCGTGCCCGCGCAGCGCCAGGATGCCGCCGCCGGGACGGCCGATGTTGCCCAGCAGCGTCTGCAGGATCGAGCAGGTGCGGATGTACTGCGCGCCGACGCTGTGCTGCGTCCAGCCCACCGAGTACACCCACGCCGTCGTCCGGTCGCGCCCGCTGTTCTCGGTCACCCAGCGGGCGACCTGCAGGAACACCTCCGGCTCGATGCCGCAGACCTCGGCCACCATCTCCGGGGTGTAGCGGGCGAAGTGCCGCTTCAGGACCTGGAAGACCGTCCGCGGGTGCTGCAGCGTCTCGTCCCGCTTCGGCTTCGCCGCGATCGGCGGGCCACCGCTGCCGGCCGCCTGCGCCTTGTCGGTCTTCCTGACCTGGGGGTGGTCCTCGAGCTCGTCCTGCGCGGCGGCCCCGGCCGGGTCGTCGGAGCCCGAGTGCGGCGGCTCCTCCGGCTCGTACTGCCAGCTGGACTCGTCGTAGGTGTTGTTCTCCGGGTCGAAACCGGAGAACAGGCCGCCGAGGTCCTCGGCGTCGACGAAGTCCTCGCTCACCAGTGCCGCGGCGTTGGTGTAGGCGACCACGTACTCCGTGAAGTACAGGTCGTTCTCGAGGACGAAGTTGATCAGCCCGCCGAGGAACGCGATGTCCGTGCCGATGCGCAGCGGCACGTGCAGGTCGGCGATCGCGCTGGTCCGGGTGAACCGCGGGTCGACGTGGACGACCTTCGCGCCGCGCGCCTTGGCCTCGCTCACCCACTGGAAACCCACCGGGTGGCACTCGGCCATGTTCGAACCCTCGATGACGATGCAGTCGGAGTTCGCGAGGTCTTCCTGGGAGTTCGTGGCACCGCCACGACCGAACGAGGCACCCAGACCGGGCACCGTGGCGGAGTGCTATATGCGCGCCTGGTTCTCGATCTGGATGGCGCCCAGGGCGCTGTACAGCTTCTTCATGAGGTAGTTCTCCTCGTTGTCGAGGGTCGCCCCTCCGAGGCTCGCCAACCCCATGGTGCGGTTCACGCGCTTGCCGTCGTTCTCGTCCTGCCAGCCCTTGCGCCGGGCCTCGAGGACGCGGTCGGCGATCATGTGCATCGCCGTGTCGAGGTCGAGGTCCTCCCACTCCGTCCCGTACGGCCGGCGGTACTTGACCGTCGTCACGCGGGTCGGGCTGGTGACCAGCGACTTGCTGGCGCTGCCCTTGGGGCAGAGCCGGCCGCGGCTGATCGGCGAGTCCGGGTCGCCCTCGATCTGGACGATCTGCTCGTCCTTCACGAAGATCCGCTGCCCGCAGCCCACGGCGCAGTACGGGCAGACGCTCTGGACGACGCGGTCGGCGGTGGCCGTGCGGCTCACCACGCCCTCCGTCGCCTTGCTCCGCGCGGCCCTGCCGCGTCCGAGCGGATCGGGGCCGGTCAGCTGCCGGAACACCGGCCAGGCGTCGAGCCAGGTCTTCACGCTGTGGACTCTGCCACTCCCGGCGCGATCCGGCGCGTGGAACGCCGCGGTACCGGTCGTGCCGGTACCGCGGCGTCCGGCGGGTCAGCGCACGTGCACGAACTCGCTGTGGCTGAGCAGCAGCCCCTCGGGGCCCGGGGCGTCCGGGTCGGTCAGGCAGAACTGCACGTAGGCCTCGCCCCGCGCCAGCGGGCCGAGACCGGCACGCACCCCGCCGTCCCACGCCGGCTCGGTCTGGTCGACCTCGAAGGTGCCGACGCGGCTCCTGCCGTCGCAGGTGAAGGCGTTGCGGTGGCTGTCGCTCCACGCCGCGGAGACGCCGCTGCTGCCCTCCTGCTCCAGGCGCGGGTCGGCCGTGCGGTCGGCGGTCTGCTTGACCGACACCCACAGGCCGAGGTCCTCGCCGGCGGCGCACCGGTAGCGGACCTGGACCTGCGCCACGGTGCGGTCGCCGCGGTCGACCTGGACGACGCCGACGACGTCGGCCTCGTGGGCGGGCCTCGGCGCCGCGGCGGCGGGGGCGGCGAGGGCGAGGACGGACGTCGCGGCGAGGGCGGTGCCGGCGACGAGGGGGCGCAGACGCACGGGATCTCCAGTGGTCTCGGGAGCGGGACGGCGGCGCAAGATGCCAGACCCCGCGGCACGCGGCCAGGGGTTCGCGCGCGGCGCCGTACCGCCCGGTACCGGGAGGGACTACCGCCCGGCCAGGTACTCGCGCGCCAGCCGGGCCGGCGCCCTGGCCAGCCAGGCCTCGGTGACCAGCTCCCCGAGCTCGGCGACGTCGATCGCGTCCAGCCGCACCAGCACGGCGGCGTACCCGTCGAAGTGCGGCGTCGTCAGGTAGACGGCGGGGTCGTCGGCGACCAGCGCCTGCTTGACGCCCTCGTCGGCGACGGCGGCGCCGAGGACCGGGCCCTCCGGCGCGGCGTCCCCCAGCTGCTCGACGTCGGCGCGGCGCAGCGGGCGCTCCCAGACGAAGGCGCGGTCGCGGACCTTCCACGCCGGCCGGCCGTAGGAGGTGCCCTCCGTGGTCCCGGGCAGCGCGAGGGCCAGGCGCCGCACGTCCGCCCAGGTGGCCACGGACCCGACGCTAGCGCTCCCGGGTCGGCCCGGGGCCGCGCCCGGCGCCCGCTACCCGCGCGGCAGCGCCACGCCGCGGGCGGCCAGCCGCTCCCGCAGGCGGTCCGCCTCCCGTCGTCGGTGCTCGGCGCGCCGGCGCAGCACCGCCACCTGCACGGCGTCGGTGGTGCGCTGCGCCCGCAGCTCGAGCACCGCCGCCGTCTCCAGGTGCAGCGCCATGCGCCGCAGCTCGCCGGACAGCTCCGCCGCCGGCCGTGGCAACCCCGGGTCGGTCCCCGCTGAGGTCATGGGAGGCATGGTGGAACGCATCCGTCCCCGCCGCACCCGGAGCGGCACGCCGGGCCGGCCGCCCCGGACGGGGGACGGCGTCCCCGGACCCGTCGGTCCCCGGGTCGATACTGGCCGCGTGGAGGGTCCCCGGCTGCACTGGATCGGCCACTCGACCGTCCGCGTCGAGCTGGCCGGGTCCACGGTGCTCACCGACCCGGTCCTCACCCGCTCCCTCGGCCCGCTGCGGCGGGTCGCCCCCCTCCCGCCCCCGGCCGCCTGGGCCGGCGCCGATCTGGTCCTGGTCAGCCACCTCCACGCCGACCACCTGCACCTGCCCAGCCTGCGGCTGCTGGCCGACGACGCCCGCGTGGTCGTGCCGCGCGGCGCCGGCGCGTGGCTGCGCTCGCGCGGCGTCCGCTGGGTGGACGAGCTCGCCCCCGGGGAGTCGCTGGTGCACCGCGGGCTGCGGGTCACCGCCGTCCCCGCGGTGCACAGCGGCCACCGCTGGGGCCCCCGCCTGACCCACGGCCCGGAGACGGTCGCCGTCGGGCACCTGCTGGAGGGCGCCGGGTCCAGCGTCTACGCCTGCGGCGACACCGACCTGTTCGAGGGCATGACCCGCATCGGCGACCGTGGGGTCGACGTCGCGCTGGTGCCCGTCTGGGGCTGGGGTCCCACGCTCGGTCCGGGCCACCTCGACCCCGGGCGGGCCGCGGAGGCCGTGGCGCGCGTGCGCCCGCAGGTCGCCGTCCCGGTGCACTGGGGCACCCTCGCCGTCCGCGGCGGCACCACGCTCCCCGGGCTGGCCGGGCGCTACCGCCGGCTGCTGACCGAGCCGCCGCTGGCCTTCGCCGAGGCGGTCGCCGCCCGCCGGCTGCCCACCAGCGTCGTCGTCCCCGAGCCGGGCCGGCCGGTCACGCTCCCCACCGTGGCGGACGCCGCATGAGCACCACCCTCGCCGCCGCCTGGACCGACGGGTCGCTGGGCTATCCCCTGCTGTTCGGCGGCGTGCTGCTCGGGTCGATCGTCCCGGTGGTGCCCACCGGGCCGCTGGTCGGCGCCGCCGCCGCGTTCGCGGTCACCGCGCACGAGCTCAACCTGGTCGCGGTGCTCGTCGTCGCCACCCTCGGCGCCTGGCTCGGCGACGTCACCACCTTCGCCGTCTGCCGGTCCGGCGGGCCGGCCGCGGTGCGCTGGGTCGCGCGGGGACAGCACGCCGACCGCATCGAGGAGGTCCGCGAGCAGTTCCGCCGGCACGGCTGGCAGATCGTCGTCGCCGGGCGGCTGCTGCCCGCCGGGCGCATCCCCGTGCTGCTGGCCGCCGGCGCGCTGGCCTACCCGTGGCGGCGGCTGCTGCCCGCCTCGCTGCTGGCCGCCTCGCTGTGGGCGGTCGCCTACGCGCTGCTCGGCGTGGCCAGCGGCGGGATCTTCGACAGCCCGCTGGTCGCCACGCTGGTGGCCACGCTGCTGGTCCTCGTCGTCGGCGCGGTGCTCAACCTGGTCGGGTCCCGCCGCCGGCGGCACACCGAGCCCGAGCGGCAGCCGGAGGACGAGGGCAGCCCGACGTCGTGCGGCCCCGCGTGAGCCGGCCGGACCAGCGCGGCCGGGTGCTCGGCCGCGGCCGTGCACCGGCCCGGGTGCTGCTCACCTGGCTCCTGACGACGCTCGCCCTCGTCGTCCTCGACCGGTGGCTCGCCGGGTTCGCGATGGCCGCCTGGTGGCAGCCGCCGCTGACCGCGCTGCTGCTCGGCCTGCTCGCCGGCGTGGTCTGGCCGCTGGTCATGCGCGTGGCGCTGCCGCTGGCGCTGTTCACCCTCGGTCTGGGCAGCTTCCTGCTGCTGGGCGCCGGGGTGCTCGCGGTCTCCTTCGCCGTCCCGGGCGTCGTGGTCACCGACCTGGGCACCGCCACCCTGGTCGTCGTCGCCATGGCGGCGGTGACGGCGGTGGTGAGCAGCGCGCTGGCGATCGACGAGGACGAGGTGTTCTTCCGCCGCGCCCGCCGCCGCGCCGGCTCCGCCTCGGCCGCCGGGCCCTGCCCGCCGGGCGTGCTGTTCCTGCAGATCGACGGGCTCGGCGCCGACACCGCCCGGCGCGCGGTCCGCGACGGGTCGATGCCCACCCTGGCCGCGTGGCTGCGGTCGGGCAGCCACGCGCTCACCTCGTGGCACACCGACTGGAGCTCGCAGACCGGCGCCTCGGTCTGCGGCATCCTGCACGGCTCCAACCACGACGTCCTCGGGTTCCGCTACTACGAGAAGGACCGCGACCACGTCGTCGCGGTCTCCCACCCGGCCGACGCCGCCGAGGTGGAGCGGCGGCACTCCGACGGCCGCGGGCTGCTGGCCGGCGGCGGCGCCAGCCGCGGCAACCTGTTCACCGGCGACGCCCCGCACGTCAGCCTGACCATGAGCGCCCTGCCGCTGGTGGTGCCGCGGCGGTCGGGACGGCGGCGCGAGCGGGTGGGCGCCGGCTACTACGCGTACTTCGCCAACCCGGTGAACGCGCTGCGCACGCTCGGCGTCTCGCTCGCCGACGTCTACCGGGAGCTGTCCGCGGCCGCCCGGCAGCGCCGCGCCGACGTGCGGCCCCGGGTCAGCCGCGGCGGCCTCTACCCGCTGGCCCGGCCCGGGACGACGGTCATCGCCCGCGACGTCGTCGTCGCGGCGATCCTCGAGGACATGATGGCCGGCCGCCCGGCCGTCTACGCCGACTTCCTCGGCTACGACGAGGTCGCCCACCACAGCGGCGTCGAGCGCTTCGACACCCTCGAGGTGCTGCGCAGCATCGACCAGCAGGTGGGCCGGCTGGCCCGCGCCGCGGAGCTCGCGCCGCGGCCCTACCACGTGGTGCTGCTGTCCGACCACGGCCAGACCCAGGGCGAGGCCTTCGCGCAGCGGTTCGGCGAGACGATCGAGTCCTTCGTCGGCCGGCACTGCGGCGGCACGCCGGACCCGGCGCGGCGCGGGCCCGAACCGCACGACAGCCGCCGCCCGGCCGAGGGCTGGCAGGTGACCACCGCGCTGGCAGAGGTGGCGTCGGGGCCGGGGTTCATCGCCCGCCGGCTGCGCGAGCGGGTCGAGTCCGCCGGCGCGGGCGAGCACGCGCACCGGACGCCGTCCGGGGAGCCGGGCCGGGTGGCGCGGGTGGCGCCGGGCGTGGTGGTCGTCGTCTCCGGCCACACCGCCGGCGTCTCCTTCCCGGACCTGCCCGGACGGGTGCCGCTGGAGGAGATCGAGCACCACTGGCCCGACCTGCTGCCGGCGCTGGTCGACCACGACGGCGTGGGCTTCGTGCTGGTGCACTCCGAGGAGCACGGGCCGGTCGTCCTCGGCCGCGACGGCCTGCACCGGCTGGCCACGGGCGTCGTCGTCGGCGAGGACCCGCTGGCCGGCTACGGCGAGCACGCGCCCGTGCTGGTGGCGCGGGTGTCCGCGTTCCCGCACTGCCCCGACGTCATGGTCAACAGCCGCTACGACCCGGACACCGACGAGGCCTCGCCCTTCGAGCCGCACGTCGGGTCGCACGGCGGGCTCGGCGGCCCGCAGCAGCGCGGGTTCCTCGCCCACCCCCGGGTCCTGACGCCCCCGGGCGAGATCGTCGGGGCCGAGCACCTGCACCGGGTGCTGCGCGGCTGGCTGACCGAGCTCGGGCACCCGGAGCCCGACGGCGCCGGCGCGCAGGTGGGGCCGGACAGCCCCGCGGCCCTCCGGGACCCCAGCCGCGTCTGACGGCGGAACGCCCGGCTACGGCTCCGTGAACACCTGCCGGGTCCCGTGGCGGCGAGCCGAGGGCCTCCAGGACAGTGGGGCGATGCGACCCGACGCCGCCACCTGGTTCTCCGGCCGCACGTCCGCCGTCCGCTCGGTCGCCGACGTCGACGTCCTCGGCCTGCTGCGGGCCAAGCGCCGCGGCGGCCACCGGGTGAGCCTGGTCCTGCCCGCGCGCGACGAGGAGGCCACCGTCGGCGGGATCGTCGCCGGCCTGGTCGAGCACTGGGTCCGGCTGGTCCCGCTGGTCGACGAGGTGCTCGTCGTCGACTCCGACTCCACCGACCGCACCGCCGAGGTGGCCCGCGCCGCCGGGGCCGACGTCGTCGCGGCCGCGGACGTGCTGCCCGCGCACGGCAGCCGGCCCGGCAAGGGGGAGGCGCTGTGGAAGTCGCTCGCGGCCACCAGCGGCGACCTGCTGGTCTTCCTGGACGCCGACCTCCTCGGCGACGTCACGCACTACGTCCCGGGGCTGCTCGCGCCGCTGGTGACCGATCCGCAGGTCGGCTACGTCAAGGGCTGCTACGCCCGGCCGCTGGAGGTCGACGGCCGCGTCACCCCCGCCGGCGGCGGCCGGGTCACCGAGCTCACCGCGCGCCCCCTGCTCAACGCCCTGTGGCCGGAGCTCGCGGGCTTCGTGCAGCCGCTGGGCGGGGAGTACGCCGGCCGGCGCGAGGCGCTGGAGCAGGTGCCGTTCGTCTCCGGCTACGGCGTGGAGGTGGGCCTGCTGGTCGACCTGCTCGGGCTGCTCGGCCTGCACGGGCTGGCGCAGGTCGACCTGGGCGTGCGCCGGCACACCTCGCAGGACCAGGAGGCGCTGGGCCGGATGGCCGGCCAGGTGGTCTCGGCGGTGCTGGCCCGCAGCGGCCGGTCCGGCGCGGGCGGGCTGCTCACCCAGTTCCGCGCCGACGGCAGCGGCTTCCTGCCGGTCAGCACGCCGGTCGCCGTCGACGAGCGGCCGCCGATGGTGACCGTCCCCGAGTACCGGGCCGCCCGGGCCGGGGCGGTCTGAGGTCCTGCCGGCAGTCGTGCTCTGCCCCGCATCGGGGGCAGAGCACGAAGGGAGCCTCGCGCTCTGGTCCACATCGGGGGCAGAGCACGACCGGGCGCCGATCAGCCGTGGACGAGCAGGCCCCGGATCGTCTCGCCGGCCGCCTGGTCCCGGTAGCCCTGGTTCAGCTCGTCCAGGGGGTACCGCCGGGTGACCAGCCGGCCCAGCTCCAGCCGCCCCTCCTCGGCCATCCGCGCCAGCATCGGGATGTCGCGGAAGGGGTTGCACGAGCCGAACAGCGAGCCCTGCACGCGGTGCTCGAACACCGTGGTCATCTGCCCGTTGAGGTCGACGTGGCCCTCGCGCGGGTGGTCGGCCAGCGCCGTGAGCACCAGCGTGCCGCCCTTGCCGAGGCACGCCGACGCCCCGGCCATCACCTCGGCCGACATCTTCCCGACGGTCACGACCACCACGTCGGCGCCCGTGCCGCGGGACAGCGCGCGGGCCAGCTGCGCGGCCTCCCGGGCGTCGGCCACGGTGTGCGTGGCACCCAGCGTCTCCGCGAACTCCCGCTTCATGGCCACCGGGTCGACGCCGATCACGTGCACCGCGCCCGCGTGCACCGCGCCCTGGACGGCGTTGACGCCGACCCCGCCGAGCCCGACCACCACGACGACGTCACCCGGGCGGGTGCCGCCGGAGTAGACCGCCGACCCCCAGCCGGTGGGCACGCTGCAGGCGAGCAGCGCCGCGGTGTCCAGCGGCAGGTGCGGGTCGATGCGCACGCAGGAGAACTCGCTGAGCACCGTGTGCCGGGCGAACGCGCCGACGATGCAGAACCCGCCGAGGGGCTCGCCGTCCAGCCGGAAGGGATAGGTGCCGGTGGGCAGCTGCCCGATCGCGATGGTGGCGCCCGCGTCGCAGATGTTGGAGCGGCCGGTGGCGCAGTACCGGCAGTGCCCGCAGGCGGGCAGGAAGCTCGTGACGACGTGGTCGCCGGGCGCGACGGAGGTGACGCCTGGCCCGACCGCCAGGACGACGCCGGAGCCCTCGTGGCCGCCGACGATCGGGTACCGCCCGCCGGGGTTGGAGTGGCGCAGGTGCTCGTCGGAGTGGCACAGCCCGGCGTAGGCCATCTCGACGAGGACCTCACCGGGGCCGGGGTCCACGACCTCGAGGTCGACGATCTCGTACTCGGTGCCCGCCTCGCGCAGTACCGCTCCCCTGGTCCTCACCGGTCCCCGGCCCTCCTCTGGCCCGGCACCCGCCCTCGCGGACGCCGTCGTCTCGGCGCCCAGCCAACCCCACGCCGCGGCGGTGCCCCACGCCGGGGTGGCACCCGGTGCCACGTGCGGTTCGTCCACCGCGCCCGGGCGGGGTGCGGCAGGATCGCCGGGTGCCCGCTCCCCGGCCCGCCGCCCCGCCCTCCCCCGGCACCGCGACCGGCGACCCCCGGCCCACCACCCGCTGCCCCGGCTGCGGCTCGGTCCTCGTGCCGCTGCCCGGCGAGCCCGCCGCGCGGCCGGGTGCCTCGGCCGCCTGCACCCGGCTGTTCGAGGAGACCGTGCGCGGGCTCCGGGACGATCCGGCGCCCGACGGCACCGCTCCCCCGGCGCTGGCCCTGGCCGAGGCCGCCTACGGCGCGCAGCACCCCGACCCGGCCGATCCGCCCGCGCTGCGCGCGGCCCTGGCGGCCCTCGGGGTCGGGCCGGCCGACCCGCTCCCGGCCCGCCCGCGGGAGTGGACGACGACGATCGCGGACGTCGCCGCCGACCTCGACGTCATCGACCTGACCGTGCTGGTGGAGACGTGGGCGACGGCCGTGGCCGACGACTGGCGGCACGCCCCGACCGGATGATGTCGTTCCGTTTCGGCGAGATCGGCAACGCAGCGTTGCTACCCTTCGCACCGTGAGTGATCAGTCCCGTCGGGCCCAGAAGAAGGCCCTCACCCGCGCGCACGTGCGCGAGACGGCGCAGCGACTGTTCGCCGACCGCGGCTTCGACGCCGTGACGATCGCCGACGTCGCGGCCGCGGCGGACGTCGCGGTGCAGACGGTCTTCAACCACTTCACGACCAAGGAGGAGCTCTACTGGGCCGACCGAACGCCGTGGGTCGACGGGCCCGCGGCCGCCGTGCGGGAGCGTCCCGCGGGGGTCCCCGCGCTGACCGCGCTGCGCGCGCACCTGGTCGCCTCGGTGGGGCACTACGTCGAGCGGCTGGCCGACCCGACCGGGCGCTGCGCCGTCACCGACCTCGACCGCTCCCCGGCGCTGCAGGCCTCCGAGCGGGAGCTGCACCACACCGCCGAGGCCCGGCTGCGCGAGGCCCTCGTCGAGGCCTGGACCGGCCCCTGCCCCGAGCACCCGGTCCCCGCCGACCCGCGGACGACGGCCGCGGTGGTCGCCGCCACGTGGCTGGCGGTCTCGCGGATCCTGGTCACCCAGCCGCGCTCGCCGATGCCCGCGCCCGAGCAGGCGGCGGAGGTGGCCGCGGCCACGCGCGCGCTGGCGGAGCGGCTGCTCTCCGGCTACGAGGCGGGCCTGGTGAGCTCCGCGACGGCGGACGAGTCCGCCCGCGCCCTGCGCGCCGTCTGACCCGGTCCCGGCCGCCCGGCCGTGGCCGGCCTCAGCGGCGGGCGGGCTCCGCGGCCGGGACCACGATCGGGAGCAGCACGTCGTCGACGACCTGCTCCACGCGGTCGGCGACCATCCCGCCGTCACCGGCCGCGGTGAGCCGCTGCCACCAGAAGGCCTCGAGCACCGAGCGCAGCAGCGCCAGCCGCTCGGCCGGCACCTCCTCGCCCCGTGCCGCCCAGCGCTCGCCCAGGACCTCGACGGCCTCGGTCAGCGGGCGCACCAGGGCGGCCTCGAGCCCGGCGCGCAGGTCCTCGTCGTGCCGGGCGGCACCGACGAGGCTGGCCACGGCCCGCTCCTCGCGGGACAGCGGCCGGCGCCACGAGGCGACCAGCGCGACGAGGTCGGCGTGCAGGGAGCCCTCGTCCTCGGGGACGCGGACCAGCGTGAAGCGGCTGACCGCGGACCTCGCCAGCGCCGCCATCGACGGCCAGCGCCGGTAGATGCCGGCCTTGCCCGCACGGGCCCGGGCCGCGACCCGGTCGCTGTTGAGCCGGCCCCAGCCCTCGTCGGCGAGGATGTCGACGGCGACGGCGACCAGTTGCTCGGACAGCTCGGCGCTCAGCGGGCGGCCGGGGGTGCCGCTCACGAGCCAACTCGTTCGCACGACATCAGGTTGCGCACGGTCTCATCCTGACCTGTCAGTGGAGTGACCACAACGACCGCGGCCGTATCGTCACCCGACCGGACCGTCGGGACCCCGTCTCAGGCGCCCGCGGCGCCCTCGACGTGGACCCGGAGGGTGGCGCCGTCGTCGCTGACCCAGCCCCGGTCGCGGGCCTGCTCGACCATCCGGTCGAAGCGCTCGCCCCAGTCGGCGACGTCGGCGTCGGGCTCGGCGGCGGCCCGCAGCGCGGCGGTGTCGAGCAGGCCGGTCCCGTCGTCCTGCAGCCGTCCGAGGCCCGCCTCGCGCAGCACCTCGTCGGCCTCCTCGTCGGTCACCTGGCCGAGGGCCAGCTGCAGCTTGCTCAGGTCGTCGGTGTCGACCACCCGCACCTCGGGGCGCTCGTCGGCGCCGCCCACCACCTCGACGATCACGGGTCCTCCGTTCACACGTGCCAGGGGAAGCGGGAGAAGTCGGGATCGCGCTTCTCCAGGAAGGCGTCGCGGCCCTCGACGGCCTCCTCGGCCGCGTAGGCCAGCCGGGTGGTCTCCCCGGCGAACAGCTGCTGACCGACCAGGCCGTCGTCGATCAGGTTGAACGAGTACTTGAGCATCCGCTGCGCGGTCGGGCTCTTGGCGACGATCCGCCGGCCCCAGTCCAGCGCGGTGCGCTCCAGCTCGGCGTGCGGGACGACGCGGTTGACCATGCCCATGCGGTGCGCGTCCTCGGCGGAGTACTCCTCGCCGAGGAAGAAGACCTCGCGGGCGAACTTCTGGCCCACCTGGCGGGCGAGGTAGGCCGAGCCGAAGCCGCCGTCGAAGCTGCCGACGTCGGCGTCGGTCTGCTTGAACCGCGCGTGCTCGGCGCTGGCGAGGGTGAGGTCGCTGACCACGTGCAGGCTGTGCCCGCCGCCGGCCGCCCAGCCGGGGACGACGCAGACGACGACCTTCGGCATGAACCGGATCAGCCGCTGCGCCTCCAGCACGTGCAGCCGGCCGCTGCTGCGGCCCACCTCGTGCTCGTAGCCGTGGCGCCCGCGCACCCGCTGGTCGCCGCCCGAGCAGAACGCCCAGCCGCCGTCCTTCGGGCTCGGGCCGTTGCCGGTGAGCAGCACGCAGCCGACGTCGGTGGTCAGCCGGGCGTGCTCGAGCGCGGTGATGAGCTCGTCGACGGTCTGCGGGCGGAACGCGTTGCGCACCTCGGGCCGGTCGAAGGCGATCCGGACGACGCCGGCGTCGACGGCGCGGTGGTAGGTGACGTCGGCGAAGTCGAACCCGTCGACCGGCTGCCACGCGGCGCTGTCGAAGATCTCCGAGACGTCGTCGCGGGCGCTCATGACGTGAACCTATCCGGGCGTCCGCGACCCCGCCTCAGCCGCCGAGCAGACCGCCCAGTCCGCCGGTGACGCCGCCGGTGACGCCGCCGACGACCCCGCCCACGGCGCCCGTGGCACCGCCGACCAGGCCACCGACCGCCTCGGTGCCACCGCCGACCACGCCGCCCACCGTGTCGGTCAGACCGCCGACCACGCCCCCCACGGCGTCGCCGCCGGGGTCCGCCGGGACCGGGGCCGGCGCCGTCGGGACGGGGGCCGGTGCGGCCGGCGCGGGGGGAGCCGGGGCCGCGGGCGCCGTCGTGCCGCCGGACGGGGCCGGGCCGCCCGACGAGCCGGAGCCGGCAGGGGCGCCGCCCGCGGTGCCGGCCGGGGCCGGGGCGGCGGGCGCCGGAGCGGCGGGGACGGCGGGAGCGGGGGCGGCGGGCGCGGCGGCACCGGTCGTCGCGGCCGCGACCGAGCCGGCGATGCCGGTCAGCCCGGCGGAGGGCCCGGTGCCCGCGGTGGCGCGCTGCGACGAGGCCGTGGTGCCGAAGCCCGGGAAGAGGAAGCCGTCGGGCGTGCCGGGGACGCCGAAGGACGGCGTCAGCCGGGCATAGGCCGGGGGCTGCGCGACCGCGTCGCCGCCGGAGTAGACGCCCGTGCCGCGGTCGCCGGCCACGGCTCCCGAGACGTCCGCGCCGGCCGTGGCCATCAGCGGTGAGACGACGATCCCGGTGACGGCGAAGGACATGAGCACGCGCCACCAGAAGCGCTGCCCCGCGGTCTCGGGAGCCGGCTCGGCGGCGGCCGCCGGGTCCCCTGCCACGACGTCCTCCGTTGCGCGGTGCCGCGCGCCCATGGGTCGACCCCTCTCCGTCGAGGTGGTGAGACTGCCCTCACACGTCCGGTACAACGAAGTACCAGCCCGGTGGTTGCGCCGGCCAGCCGAGTCCCGCGCACGGGGGACCCGCCGCCGCTAGCGTCGGACCCGTGCCCGACGGCGCCGCCCTGCGCGTGGGCACCCTCAACCTCGCCTCCGGTCGCGGCGCCGACGGCCGCGCGCTGGCCCCGACCACGCTCGCCGCGGCGGTCGCCGGGTTCGACGTCGACGTGCTCGCCGTCCAGGAGGTCGACGTCGGCCAGCCCCGCTCGGGCGGCACCGACCAGGCCGCGGTGCTCGCCGGCGCGCTGGGCGCGGTCGACTGGCGGCACGCGGCCACGCTCACCGGGACGCCGAGCCCGTTCCGCGGCACGTGGTCCGCCGCCGACCCGCCCGGGCTGCGCGGGCCGGAGCGCGCGGCGGACGGCCCCGCGTACGGCGTCGCGCTGCTGGTCCGCCGCCCGGTGCGGGACTGGGCGGTGCTCGGGCTGGGGTCCGGCCGCGCCCGGCTGCCGCTGCGGGCGCCGGACCCGGCCACCGGCCGGCCGCGGCTGTGGTGGGTGCCGGACGAGCCGCGGGTCGCCGTCGCCGCCTGCCTGGACGGGCTGACCGTGGTGGCCACCCACCTGTCGTTCTCGCCGCCGACGGCGGTGCGGCAGCTGCGCCGGCTGCGGCGCTGGGTGGCGTCCCTGCCCGGGCCGGTGGTCGTCGCCGGCGACCTCAACCTGCCCGGCGGGCTGCCGGCGCGGCTGCTCGGCGCGACCGCACTCGTGCGGGAGGCGAGCTTCCCGGCGCACGGGCCGCGCCTGCAGCTGGACCACCTGCTCGCGCTGGGCCGGGTGACCGCCCGGGACGCCGCCGCCCACCGGCTGGGCGTGGGCGACCACCGGGCACTGACCGTGACGGTCGGCTGAGCTCAGGCGGCGAGCAGCGGCCGCAGCCGGTCCATCGAGGCGGCCAGCCCGGGGTGCAGCGCGACCTGGTGCAACGCGGCCAGCGGCACCCACGCGACGCCGGTGCTCTCGCCGTCGAGCCGCAGCCGCGACGGGTCGAGGTCGCCGACCGGGCGGGCCAGGACGGTCGTGTAGGCCCAGCCGCCGTGGTCGTCGACCGAGCGGGCGCCGAGCACGAGGTCGGCGGCGGCCAGCCCGAGCTCCTCCTCGACCTCCCGCAGCGCGCCCTGCTCGGGCGTCTCGTCCACGTGCAGCGCCCCGCCCGGCGTCCCCCACGTCCCGCCGTGGTGCGACCACAGGGCGCGGTGCTGCAGCAGCAGCTCGGGGCCGTCGCCGCCGTCGCGGTGCACCAGCAGGCCGGCCGCGCCGGCCCGGCCCCAGTGCCGGTGGCCCAGGGAGCAGGTGGTCCAGCCGTCGGTGGGGGTCAGACGGATGGTCGGCACACCGACCAGTGAACCGCAGCCGGGCCGCGGGCCGGGAAACCGCACTGGCAGGATCCGGGAGGACGACCGGCGACGACGACGGAGGCACCCCGCATGGCGACCACGACGACGATGGCCGAGGTCCCGGGCCTCATCGGGCAGGAGCTGGGCACCAGCGACTGGCTCGAGGTCACGCAGGACCGGGTGGACACCTTCGCCGACGCGACCGGCGACCACCAGTGGATCCACGTCGACGTCGAGCGGGCGAGGGCCGAGAGCCCCTTCGGCGGGCCGATCGCGCACGGCTACCTCACGCTGTCGCTGCTCGTGCCGCTGTTCGCGCAGGTCTTCGCGGTCACCGACACCGCCATGGGCGTCAACTACGGCCTGAACAAGGTGCGCTTCCCCTCGCCGGTGCCGGTCGGCTCCCGCGTGCGGCTGACCGCCACCCTCAAGGACGTCGAGCAGGTCGCCGGCGGGCTGCAGCTGACCTTCTCCGCCGTCGTCGAGCGCGAGGGCAGCGAGAAGCCGGCCTGCATCGCCGAGCCGGTCTACCGCTACTACGGCGGCTAGCCACCAGCGCATGCGGATCGCCGTCTTCACCGGCAGCCGGCCCGGGCCGGAGTCGCACCGGAGGGCCGCCGCGCACCTGGCCACGGGCCTGGCCGAGGCCGGCGTCGGGGTCGTCTACGGCGGCGGGCACGTCGGGCTGATGGGTGTCGTCGCCGACGCCGCCCTGGCCGCCGGTGGCGAGGTGGTCGGGGTGATCCCGCAGCACCTCGTCGACGACGAGCTGGCCCACCCCGGCCTGCCGCGGCTGGAGGTCGTGGCCTCCATGCACGAGCGCAAGGCGCGGATGGCCGAGCTCTCCGACGCCTTCGTCGCGCTGCCCGGGGCCGCCGGCACGCTCGAGGAGCTCTTCGAGGCCTGGACCTGGGGGATGCTCGGCCTGCACGCCAAGCCGGTGGTGCTGCTCGACGTCGACGGGTTCTGGCAGCCGCTGCTCGCCCAGCTGGGCCGCATGGCCGACGACGGCTACCTCGAGCGGCGCCGGCTCGACGCGCTCGGCGTGGTCACCGACGCGGCCGGGCTGCTCGCCTTCGTCGAGGGCTACCAGCACCCGCCGCGGAAGTGGGCGCCCACCCCGCCCTAGGACCAGGTCGGAGCGGCGATGCCCTGCGCCTCGGCCTCCAGCTGCCAGGCGCCCTTGCCGTCGATCGACTCGCGGATGACGTCGGCGTGGCCGGCGTGCCGGGCCTGCTCCTCGATCTGGTGCAGGAGCAGCCAGCGGACGGTGAACACGGTGCCCTCGGGCAGCCAGCGCGCGACGCCGTCGGGGACCGCGACCACCCGGTCCAGGTCGCGCTCGGCGCGCACGGCCTCCTCGGTCTCGCGCGCCACCTCCGCCTGCCGGTGCAGCAGGACCTCCACGGTCTCGCCGGGGGCGACGGTGAACCCGGCCATCCACTCGGCCTGCGGATCGCCCTCCACCGCGTGCGGACGGCGCCCGACCCGCCCGGTGAGATTGGCTCGCTCGCCCTGGGTCACGTGCTTGAGCAGCGCGGACAGCGACAGCTCGCTGGCGCTCGGGGTCGCGCGGGCCTGCTCCTCGGTGAGCCCGTACAGGGCGTTGCGCAGCGCGGTGCGCTGGTCGGCCAGCAGGCGCAGCAGCAGCTCGCGCTCGTCGGGTGCGGTCACCCGGCCATCCTGCGCCGGGATCGGGCGGCGGGACAGCGCCCGGCTGGCCGCCGGCCGCGGCGCTGCCTAGCGTCGCCCCCGTGGAGCGCTGGGACGTCGTCGTGGTCGGGGGCGGCCCGGCGGGCGCGGCGGCGGCGCTGGCCGCGCGGCGCGACGGCGCCTCGGTGCTCGTCCTCGACCGGGCCGACTTCCCGCGCGACAAGGTCTGCGGCGACGGCATCGCCCCCGAGGCACTCGACGTGCTCGCCGGGCTGGGCGCCGGCGCCGCCGCGCTGACCGCCGGCTACGCGCCCGCGCCGCGGCTGTCCCTGCGCTCGCCCGGCGGAGCGGCGGCGGAGCGGGCCACGCACCGGCCGTCGTCGGTGGTGCCGCGCGCGGTGTTCGACGCCCGCGTGCTCGCCGCGGCCCTCGACGCGGGGGCGGTGTTCCGGCGGCACGCCGTCCGCCGGGTCGCGCCGGGACCGGACGGCGTCGACGTCGACGGGGTGCTCACCGCCGGGGTGCTGGTCGGGGCCGACGGCGCGGAGTCCGTCGTGCGGCGGGCGCTGGGCCTGCCGCGGAACCCCGACGACCGGATGGCGGTGGCGCTGCGCGGCTACGCGCCCGAGCTGCCCGGCCAGGGCGGCACCCAGGTGCTGGTGACCACCGAGCAGCGCTGGCCTGCCTACGCGTGGTCGTTCCCGCTCGGCGACGGGCGGGCCAACGTCGGCTACGGCGAGCTGGTCTCCGGCGGGGCCACCCGGGCGGCGCTGGTGGAGGGGCTGCACCGGCTGCTGCCCGGGGTCGAGCCCGAGGGGCTGCGGGCGCACCGGCTGCCGCTGTCCACCGGCCGGCCGCGGCAGCCCGACGGGCGGGTGCTGCTGGCCGGCGACGCGGCGTCGCTGGTCAACCCGATGACCGGCGAGGGGATCTTCTACGCGGTGCTGTCCGGGGCGCTGGCCGGGGCGGCCGCGTCGGCGGGGGCGGCCGCGGGCGCGGTGCACCGGAGGGCGCTGCGGCGGCGGCTGGGCGCGCACCACCGGTCGGCGTCGGCGGCGTCGTGGGTCAGCCGGTGGCCCCGGGTGATGGACGCGGCGTTCCGCGCGGCGGCGGGCGACCAGCGGGTGTTCGACGACGTCGTGGCGCTGGGCCTGGCCGACGGCCGGCTCACCGCCCGCACGCTGGCGGCCGCGGCCCGGCACCTGCGCTGAGCCGCCGCTACGCGGGGGCGACCTCGACGCGGCCGCGACCGGCGCGCTTGGCGCGGTACAGGGCCCGGTCGGCGGCGGCGTAGAACTCGCGCATCCCGACCGCGGCGCCGCGGGCGTGCGCCACCCCGACGCTCACCGACATCGCCAGCAGGCTGCCGTCGGGGAGCGCGAGCGGCGTGGACAGCACCGTCCCGAGCACCGACTCGGCGCGGGCGACGGCGACCTCGGCGGTGCACCCGGGCAGCAGGACGGCGAGCTCGTCGCCGCCGAGCCGGGACAGGACGGCGTCGCCGGCGCGGATCTGCCGCCGGATGATCCCGGCGAGGTGGACCAGCGCGTCGTCGCCGACGGGGTGGCCGTGCTGGTCGTTGATCTGCTTGAACGAGTCGACGTCGAGCAGCAGCAGGGCGGTGCCGTCGGCGCCGGCCGGGCCGGTGAGCGCGACGGCGAGCGCATCGTCGAAGACCCGGCGGTTGACCAGGCCGGTGAGGGTGTCCACGGTGGCCTGCTGCTCCAGGGCCTCGACCAGCCGCTCCTGCACCGCACCGGCCCGTTCCAGCATCACGGCGACCACGGCGAGCACGGTGCCGAGGAGGAGGGCGTCGCTGACCGCGTTCTCGACCGGCACCAGGTGCAGCAGCACGGTGGCGTTCGCCGCCACGGCCAGGGCCGTGACCAGCGTGACGGCCGCCCGGCGGAGGTGGGCGGCCGCCCACAGCACCGGGAACGCGAGGAAGGCCTGGGCGCCGGCCGACGGGTCCTCGGTCACGAGGTTCAGCCCCGCGACCAGCAGGACCCCGGTCACCGCGAGCAGGGGGAACACGCCACAGCGGTCGAGCCGCTCGGGCGCGAGACGACGGCACACGACGGCGCTCGCGACGAGGACGGCGACGACGATCCAGCACGCCGCCAGGGTCAGCGGCGAGGCGGCGTTCGCACCGAAACCGTTGACCGCGGCGAGGGCGCCCGCGGAGATGCCCAGCACGAGGACCAGCGAGCGGGCGGCAGCGCGCGGCTGCCGGGCTCTCAGTCCCCGGTGGATGGCCACACCCGCTCTTCGGCAGCAACGGCCCCCGGGATGAGCCGACCCACCCACAGGGGTGAGAGGAACCCGGCGGGGCCGCGGGACGCGCCGGGCACCTCCGCGGGGTCAGTCGCGCCGGTGCGCCTCGGCGGCCGCCGTCCGCACCACCGCCCGGAGCCGGTCGGCCAGGCCGGGCGGGCAGCAGTCGGGGTCGACGAGGACGTCGTCGGCGCCGGCCGTGAGCAGCCGCGCCCGGGTGGCCCGGTCGGCGTCGTCGCAGAGCACGAGGACGGCGGTCCCCGGCACGGCGCCCAGCTCCGCCACCCGGTCGACGGCGTCCCGGCCCCGGCCGGTCACGAGCAGGACGGCGTCGGCCTCCGGCGCGGCCGCCCCCGGCACGACGACGGGGAGGCCGTCGCGCAGCAGGACGCCGCGCAGCGCCCGGCTGCGGGCGTCGTCGGGCGCGGCGAGCAGCACGACGGGCTCCCGGCCCCGCCCCGCGGACCGGTCCCCGGCGGCCTGCAGGACGGCGCCGGCGGCGGCGACCGCGCCGGCCAGGTCCTCGGGCGGCACCGGACGGGCGAGGTGGTGGCCCTGCAGGTGGTCCACGCCGAGCTCGACCAGCCGGGCCGCCTGCACGCCGGTCTCCACGCCCTCGGCGGTGACCTCCAGGCCCAGGCAGTGCGCGAGCGTGACCATGGCCGTGAGGATCGGCTGGTCGTCGGCGCCGTCGCCGATCTGCTGCACGAACGAGCGGTCGATCTTGATGCCGTCGACGGGCAGGGCCTGCAGCCGGCCCAGGGAGGAGTAGCCGGTCCCGAAGTCGTCGATGGCCACCCGGATGCCCGCCGCCCGCAGCTCGTCGAGCTGGCCGACCACCCGGGGCCCGGCCTCGAGGAACACGGTCTCGGTCACCTCGAGCAGCAGCTGCCCGGGGCGCACGCCGGTGCCGGCCAGGACGCCGAGGACCGCCGTCGCGAAGTCCGGCTCCCGCAGCTGCACCGGCGAGACGTTGACCGACACCGACCGGCGCCGGTCCGCCGCCAGCCAGCCGGACAGCCGCAGGCACGCGGTGCGCAGCACCTGCTGGCCGAGCGCGCGCACGAGCCCGCTGCGCTCGGCGACGGGCAGGAACTCCGCCGGCAGCGCCAGGCCGCCGGGGCGCGGCCAGCGCACCAGCGCCTCGACCCGGGTGGCCGCGCGGGTGCGGACGTCGACCAGCGGCTGCAGGTGGACGACGAACCCGTCGTCCTCGAGCGCCTGCCGGAGGCCGGTCTCGACGTCGGCGCGGGCGAGGACCGCCGTCGACATGGTCGGGTCGAAGACCGCGTGCCGCCCCTTGCCGGCCTGCTTGGCGGCGTACATCGCGATGTCGGCCTGCTGCAGCAGCACCTCGGCGGGGACGTGCTCGCCCCCGGCGCTGCGGGCCAGGCCGATGCTGCCGCTGGGCACCAGCTGCCGGTCGCCGAACCGGACCGGGGCGTCGAGGGCGGCGCTGATGCGCCGGGCCACCTGCTCGCCGTGGTCGGCCTCGGCCAGGACGACGGCGAACTCGTCCCCGCCGAGGCGGGCGACCGTGTCCTCGGGCCGGACGCACCGCGTGAGCCGCTCGGCGACCTCGACCAGCAGCCGGTCGCCGGCCTGGTGGCCCAGCACGTCGTTGACGTCCTTGAAGTCGTCGAGGTCGATCAGCAGCACGCTCACGCCGGCGGGCGAGCGCGCCTCGAGGGCGTGGGCCAGCCGGTCGGCGAACAGCGCCCGGTTGGCCAGCCCGGTGAGCGGGTCGGTGAAGGCCAGCCGGCGCAGCTGCTCGGCCTGCGCGGCCAGCTCCGCGGCGGCCCGGGCGGCCGCCAGCTCGGCCGCCTTGCGCTCGGTGACGTCGGTAGCGGTGCCGTGGACGCGCACCTCCGCGCCGTGTGCGTCCCGCTCGACGGCGGCGCGGCAGGCCACCCAGCCGGTGCTGCCGTCGGCGCGCAGCACCCGGTGCTCGAGGCCGTACTCCTCCCGGCCGGCGCGGACGTCGGCGAGCAGCCGCACCAGCTCGGCCCGGTCCTCGGGGTGCACCCGCGCCAGGTAGCCCTCGACGGTGGGCACCAGCGCGTCCGGCGGCACGCCGAAGATGCGGTACATCTCGTCGGACCAGGTCACCGTGTCGGTGACGACGTCCCAGTCCCACCGGCCCAGCCGCGCCACCCGCTGCGCCTCCAGCAGCCGCCGCTCGCTCTCCTGCAGGCGCGCCTCGATCGCCACCCGCTCGCTGATGTCCTGCGCCGTGCCGACCAGGAGCACGGCGTCGCCCGCCTCGTCCCGGGTGACCGACCCGCGGGCGCGCACCCAGATGAGCGCGCCGTCGCCGCAGACGACCCGGTGGTCGAAGTCGAACACCCCGCCCGCGCCGAGCGCGGAGAGGATGGCCTGCTCGGCGCGGCCCCGGTCGTCGGGGTGCACCATCTGCATGCAGAGCTCGAAGGTCGGCGTCACCACGGCGGGGTCGAGCCGGTAGACGGCGAACAGCTCGTCGCTGAAGGTCACCGCGCCGGTGCGGACGTCCCACTCCCAGCTGCCCATCGCGGCCAGCCGCTGCGCCTCGGCGAGCCAGCGCCGGCTGCGGGCCCGCGCGAGGACCGGGTCCTCGGGCGCGGGGTCCTCGGGCGTGGGGTCCTCGGGCGCGGGGTCCTCGGGCGCGGGGTCCTCGGGCGCGGGGTCCTCCGGCGCCACGCCTCCGCTCATGCCACTCCCCGGACCGGTCCGACTCGGATCTCGTGCGGAGGGGCAGGCTAAGGGACGGGAGGGGCGCGCAGCACCCGGTCGGTGCGCGCGAGCGGAGGGCGTGGGATTCGAACCCACGATGGGTTTGACCCCATAGCGGTTTTCAAGACCGCCGCCATCGGCCACTAGGCGAGCCCTCCCCCGAGCTCCTGACCTGCGGACACGTCCGCGGGACGGGAGCTTGGGGTGTTGACGCTACCCGCGCCAGCCACGGGACAGCCACGGGCCGGAGACGATGCGCCACTGTTCGCCACTGCCCGTGTGCTGTTCACCACTTGGTGGGGGATCCGGCCGGATCCGACTGACACGTGCGACGGCGTCCACACGGTGCGCCGCATGAGCAACAGCAAGGGCGCCCTGACGCCCCTCCACAGGCCCCGCCACCTCGTGTGGCTGACCATCGTCGACGTCCTCGCGGACCTCGGCATCGACCGCGGCACGTTCGACAAGTGGCGGAAGCGCGGCGTCGGCCCGCGGATGAAGCAGCTGCCGAACCGCACCTGGCGCATCCGCGGTGACTGGTACGACGCCTGGCTGGCGAACCTGCCCGGCGAGGACCCGTACTTCGACGGCGGCGCGGCGGTGGCCGCGTGAGCCGCCGGCGGGACTGGTCGCCGACCGGCGTCCTCGTCCCCTGCGGCCGGGTCAAGCTGTACCGGCGCACGGTGCCGGCCGACTCCAACCCGGAGAAGGTCATCGTCCGCATCACCGGTCAGCAGGGTGAGCGCAAGGAGTCGTTCCCCACCAAGACCGCTGCGAAGGGCTACTTCAACCGGCTGACGGCCGCCGTCGTCAACGGCGAGGACTTCGATGCTGGCAGCTTCGCTCCGGCCGGCTGGGGTGCACCGGCCCCGGTGCAGGCCCCCTCACCGGGGACCACCGCGCGCTCCGAGACGTGGCTGGAGTACGCCTGCCGCCACATCGACGAGATGGCCCAGGAGGGCAGCAAGGCGAAGACGAAGAAGTCGCGGAACGAAGCGCTCAAGGTGGCGGTGTGGACCCTGGTGGACGACACGCCCGACCACCCCGGCCGGGACGCGCTCAAGGCGTACCTCGAGGTGGAGCTGCAGGCGGTGCGCGTCGACCCGGCGCTGCCGCCGTCAGCGAAGACGGCCGAGCGCGCCAGGGCGCGCGAGGAGCGGCTGGCTGCGCTCGCCGAGCAGGTGTTCGCCCGTCGGGGCGTCTTCCTGCCGCGGGCCGAGGTGCTGGCGGCCGGACGGTGGCTCCGCGAGCACTCCCGGACGGTGGCGAGCACCACGCCTACCGACGCGGACGCGGTGCTCACGGCGTACAAGTTCAAGCTCGACGGCGGTCCCACGGCGGGGACGACCCGCAACCGGATGCGGAACGTCCTCCACAAGGCGCTGGAGGACGCCGTGGTCGCCGGGCTGCTCGACGCCAACCCGATGGACCGGCTCAGCCTGCGCAACTACGCCTCGGCGCGGGTGCGCACCATCGACCGCAACGTCGTGATGGACCCCGTGATGGCCGAGGCGTTCCTCGCTGCCGTCGAGGACCCCTACCTGGCCCTGGTGGCGCTGATGGTGCGCGAGGGGCTCCGCCCCTCCGAGGCAGTCGCGGTCCGCGACTCCTGGCTGACTCTGCCGCGCGACGGCTGGGGCGAGGTCGAGCTGGAGCACGCCGTCGTCGCGACCGGGGGGAAGTGGTCGGAGGAGGAGACGGCCTACGACGAGAACCCGCTGAAGTGGTCCGACCACACCGACAAGCCCGAGACGCGCGTGGTGCCTCTCAGCCCGGAGACTGTCGCGGACCTGCGGGCACACCTGGTCAAGCACGGCGTCGGTGAGGACGGGCGCCTCTTCAGCGCGACCCGCGGTGGCCCGGTCAACCCCTCGCTCATGGGCCGTGTGGTCACCGCGGCGCGCGAGGCCACGTTCGCCGACCCCGCTGGCCCGTTCTACGTGCCGAAGAAGACGCACGCGCTGCGGACCCTGACCGCGTACCTCTGCCGGCACACCGCCGCCAGCCACGCGCTGAACGCCGGCGTCCCCGTCAAGGACGTCGCGGACCGTATGGGGCACGACGTGCCGGTCCTGCTCAAGGTGTACGCGTCCGTCATCGACGCCGACCGGGCCATCGGCAACGAGCGGATGGACGACTACCGGGCGAAGCACCGGGCCGCTGCCCGGAAGCTGGCCGGCTGAGGGGCAGCACTGGCTACTCGGTACTACAGCCGCACCTCGCTGACCGGCGCAGGTGGTGGCCCGCGCTGGGCGGCGACGCCGCGTCGATGGGGCTGTGAGGGTTGTGACGGTCATGAGCCGACTGCTGCCGCGGCGCCCACAGGCACCGTCCGGCCATGACCGCGCTGACCACGAATCCCCATGACCGCGACCCGCTCACCGCGGCCGTCTTCGCCGCGCTGCGCCGTCTGCCGGTGCAGCGCGGCGCCGGCGCGGTCGGCACCCGGCTCGCGGCACTCGATGAGCCGACCGGCGGCCAGACACCGGTCACCGAACTGGCGGGTACGCCTCCGGGAGCTCAGCCGCTTGGTCGCTGACTGCACCGGCGGCCCCCGCGGTCAGCGGCGCGAACAACCGCTCCAGCTCACGCAGCACCGCCGGCGCCAGCCCGTCCTCCACCTGCTCCGCCATCGCGGCTCCCTCCGTCAACCGACACGGTGGGCGCGGGGCAGGCAGGCAGAAGGCCCCGTCCATGCGGACGGGGCCTTCTGCGGCGGGCCGTGGCGTCAGGCTGCCCGGTGCGCGCGTCCCCGACGACCCGCAGGGCTTGCTCGCCGGGTAGCAGCCGCCCGCAGTCCGGCGGGCGACGCGTGCAGGTCGCGGAGCGGGCCACCTCGGCGACCGTGCGCGCTGTTCTCCCTGGTGGGGCCGGGAGTCTGTCGTTACGATCACCGCCCGCCGCCCCACCGGGCGGCTGTGAGCCTAATCGCAGTCCGCCAGAGAGGACCCCCTGTGACCAGAGGTCAGGAGCACGTCAACCGCAGCCACGGGCAGAAGATCCGCCGCACGAACGAGGCCGTCGCTGCGCTCACCGAGGGACACGAGCAGGTGGCTGCGGTCCTCGGCCAGCACGACCGGGACATCAAGTTCCTGAAGGCCCGGGTGGCGGAGTTGGAACGCGAGCGGTCGCGCAAGTAGGTCGCCTCGTCGGCCCACCGCAGAAGGCCCCGACCATGCGGTGGGGGCCTTCTGCGGTGGGCCGTGGTGTCAGGCGGCCCGGTGCGCGCGTCCCTGATGGACCCGCAGACCGTGCTCGCCGCGCAGCAGCCGCCCGCAGTCCGGGCACGCCACGGGCGCTGCTTCGGCGACTCGCTCGTGCACCTGACGCACGTGCGCTGCCAGGTCCAACGAGGACCCGAACACCTTCGGGCAGCCGTACGCGCAGACCTGGGTCCCGGGCCGGCCGTGGGCGGTGGCGACGTGCCGCTTCAGCCCGCCGGCGCTGGTGGTGCGCCTGTCGCAGCCGGACTCCGGGCAGGTGTAGACGGTGACCTGCTGCGCGGGGCGCCGGGAGGTGGACCCGACGACGCCGTGCCGGTGCCGACGGTGCACTCCCAGCGCGGCCGGGGTGGGGAACGAGCTGCCGCACTCCCGGCACGCCCGCGCCGCCGCAGCGGTGAGGTCGATCGGCTCGGTGACGTGCAGAACGCCGACGTGGCGCAGGTGCAGCCGGACCCGGGACGGGTCGAACCCGCGCCCCCGGCCGGTGGCCGGGGCGATCTCGATCCGCTCGACCAGGTCGCCGATCAGCGCGCGCCGCTCCGACTGGGGCATCGCCTCCCACCGGTCGACGAAGTCGACGTCCACCTCGGCGACCGTTGCCGGGACCTCCCGCAGTTGCTCCAGCTCGGCGATCTGGGCGTCCAGCGCCTTGACGTCCCGGCCGATGTCCGCACGCAGAGCCGCCGAGCGCGCGGCGCGCATCTCCTGGCGCAGGTCGGACATCTGCCGCTGCAGCTCGGCCAGCAGTGCCCCGACATCGGTTGCGTCCGCCGACGCCGCCGCGCGGGCGCGCCCGTATGCCTCCCGCAGCGCCTCCTGCCAGCGCGGGTCGGCCGCGATGCCGAGCACGGTCAGCTCGACGAGCCGGTGCAGCCACCGGGCGCTGATCGCGTTGCCCGCGCACCGCCGCGGGTCGGCCTCGGCCAGGTTGTTGCTGGTCCGGCAGGCGTAGGAGGCCGAGTTCGAGGTGACCACGCCCGGTCCGTACATCCGCCGGCCGCACGGCTCGGCGTCGACGCGGTGCGCACGGCAGACGACCAGTCCGGCCAGCAGCGCCTCCGTCGCCGGGCGGCGACCCCCTCGGGGACCAGCCAGGCAGGTCTGCAGCCGGTGCCACCGGTCGTCGGTGACGACCGGTGGGTGCGGCCGGTGCCGCCGGCCGTCGACCTCCAGGATGCGGAACCGCTCCTTGCCGACGCCGACCACATCGAAGCCCTGCAGCATCGGGTTGAGCAGGATGCGCTTGAGCCCGGTGACCGTCCACGCGATCGGCTCGACCGAGCCGTCCGGCAGCCGGCGCGACCCCCGCGGCGAGGGCACCTGCTGCTCGTTGAGCCAGCGGACCACCGCCGCGACCGACCAGCCCAAGTCGACGATCTTGTCGATGGCGGCCCGCAGGTGCGCCACCTCGGCCGGGTCGAGCTCGAGGGTCTTGTAGCCGTGCGCGTCCAGCACCGGCACCCTCTTGCCGTCCGCGGAGGTGGTCATCGCCTTGCGGAAGCCGTAGGTGATCGCGCCGCCGCGCCAGCCGCCGCGCTCCTTCGCCAGCGCCTTGTTCTCCCGGATGCGTGCGCTGGACAGGTCCGAGGACTGCTGGGCCAGCATCGCGAACAGGTGGGTGCTGAGCTGCTGGGTCGGGTCGGCGGTGTCCAGGTTCTGCCCAACGCAGTACAACCGGACCCCTGCCTCCCGCATCTCGCGCAGGGCGACGAGGATGGCCTCCAGGTTGCGGCCGAACCGGTCCATACGGTGAACCAGCACGACGTCGTACTTCGACAGGTCGGCCAGGATCCGGCGCAGCAGTTTGTGCTTCCCGTCCCCGCGCCAGGCCGACACCACCTGCCGGTAGACGTCGCCGCCGTCCTCGGCCAGCCGCAGGTCGCAGACGTAGCTGCCCGGCGGCAGCCCACCCAGGTACTGCCGGTGGGCGTTGTGCTGGACCTCCATGCTCTTGGTGTCCTCGTCGTGCCGGCTGCGCCGCTCCAGCAGCGCGATCCGCACCGGTCGGCCGAGGAACCGGGCCAGCTCGATCAGCGGCACGTACCCGGTCATCGTGCGCTCCGCGGCGATCTGGGTGAACGTGCTCACCGCCGGGCCTCCCGACGGAGCTTCGCCGCCGCCATGCCGGCCCGGGTCCGGCGGGCGTGCTCGGCGCGCTCGTGCTGCCGGTGAACGTCCAGCATCCGGTTGACCAGCACGTCCTGCGAGGACGCCGCAGCGACATCCTCCTGGTCCGCGGACAGCCGACACACCGGCAGCGTCTGGACCGGCGGCACCGTTCGCCGCTGGACCTGACCGACGTCCGCCCGCATCCGCAGCAGCGCGAGCTGGAACCTCGCCTGGGCCTCGCTCTCCACGTGCCCGGGCGTCGCCACCCGGACCCCGTGGGTTGCGAGCACCTCCTGGACCTCCACCAGCCGGGCCAGCCGCCGGGCCAGACGGTCCATGCCGGTGACCACGACGATGTCCGCCGAGCAGACGGTGCTCAGCGCCCGGGCGCTGATCCCCCACGACCGGGACTCCGCGACGACCTGGACCTCGGTCCACCCGTGCTCGTGGGCGGTCTGCCGCATCGAGGCGACCTGCCGGTCGAGGGCCGCGGGGTCCTCGCGGGCGACGCGGGCGTAC
Organism: Geodermatophilus sp. SYSU D00698; assembly: GCF_054050335.1. Taxonomy (NCBI): domain Bacteria; kingdom Bacillati; phylum Actinomycetota; class Actinomycetes; order Geodermatophilales; family Geodermatophilaceae; genus Geodermatophilus; species Geodermatophilus sp. SYSU D00698. Next base: position 50,827 of record NZ_JBJGZD010000019.1, on the reverse strand, counting down.
AGCACGATGTGGTGCGGCTTCGCCGCGGTGATCTTCGACATGGCAGTCTCCTTCGCTCGGTGCCGGAACGGGGGGCACCGTGCGCGCCAGACCGCGGACGGCAATCACCGAGCACAGATCTGCGGCGGAGGACACACCAGTTGGCATTTCCCCACGTGCAGTTGCGGCCTGACCTGCGCAAACGTAGAGTCAGCACGACTTCCGCCTCGCCCCTCGCAGGGCACCGGCGCCGCCCCCAGTGGCGAGGACTCGGGTCGACGGCAAGCCTGACGCGGTGGCGCTTCTCGTCCTCGGACCGGCCTGGTCCACCGATGCCGAGCCGTTGATCGACGCCGGACGGTTCCCACTCGGCGTCGAGACGGCCACCCTCACCAACGCCGCCCGGCTTGTGCCCCTGGTCAACAGCGGTACCGCGCACGCGCGGTACTACCTGCTGCACGCGGCGATCGCGGCCACTGCTCCGGCCCGCGCCGGGGACGCAGCCGGCATCGAGGCCACCCGGATGAAGATCCGGCGTGCCGAGATCGTGCAGGCGGCCGTCGCGGTGCGTCATGCCACCTCGAAGGATCACGTCACCGCGGTTCCCTACCGGGACGCGCACGGCGCGCGGGCCGTCGAGCCGGCCGTGGCCGCGGGACTCGTGGACGTGGGTGCGCTGCTGGACAGCTACTCCCGCGCGCGCAACGGCTTCTTCGCCGCCTACCGCGGCGCCGAGATCGAAGCCGGGCTGCTCGACCCCCGCAACGGCACGGTGCTGCCGGGGCCGGTGCCGCTACCGCTGTCCGAGCTGCCCGGGGTCACCTCCTTGCTTGACGCGGCCGACCAGGACCGCCTCGACGTGGCCGCCATCGACGGGCTCCTTCCCGACGCGTGCCTGTGCCAGGTTCGGCACGGCCCGGAGTTCCGTGTGCTCGACCGGCTGCTGCTCGACGCCGAGCACGGCCCCGGTGGCCGGGGCGTCCCGCCACCGATCCGAGCCGCGCGGCGGCGCACCGCGGCCAGCGCCCGGCTTCTCATGCACGCACTCGACGGTCGGGCCGCCGGTTCGGCGCCGGGCGCCGCGATGGCCGACCTCTGCTACCGCTCAGCCGATGAGCTGACCGCCGTCCTCGGCGACCAGCTCGCCGAGTGGGCCCTTGCCTGGCGAGGCGCGCTGCTGCGCAACGCCAGCGTCACCGCCTGGCGCTGGATGTGGTGGTGGCTCACCGACCAGCTCGCCCAGCAGCCGCGCTCCGAGGATGGGCTGGCCCGCGCTCTCGCGGACGCGCTCGTGGCCGGCGCCGGCGAGGACTGCACCGTGGCCGACCTGCTGCAACGGCTGCCGCAGCATCGCGACGGCGCCCGCCTGCTCGACGTGGAGAACGACCTTCTGCACCCCGACGGGCCGAGCAGCGAGAGCTGGGACCCCTGGGACTACCTGCAGGTCCTCGCGCTCGGCGCCCGCCGGCTGCCCGAGGTCGACGGCCCCGCCCGTCGCCCCTTCCTGGAGCACGGCGAGCTGTCCCCCGCCGTCTTCGGGACGTGGCTCGCCGATCGCCACGACATGCCGCTGTCCCAGCTCGCCGGTGACCTCACCGACCTGTTGCTGCGCCAGGCGGAGAAGATCAGCCAGGCGCGCATCCGGTGGGAGAACAGCCGGCTGCGGATCCCGACCCGGCTGCGGCGCGTCGGCGAGGTCCTGTTCCTCGCCGGCGCCGAAGGCAGCGCCGAACCCGGTCTGCGGCTTGAGCGGCTGCGGCAACTGCTCCAGGAACTGGGCTACCTGACCCAGAACGGTGACCTCCTGACGTGGGGTTCTCCGGCGCAGCAGCGGTGGACCACATGACCCGCCCGCCGCTGCAGGCCCTCACCGCGGGCAGCGGCCCACCGGCTCTGCTGCGGTCCCGCGTCATCCTGCCCGCCGACGAGGTCCTCGTCGTCACCTACAACGCCGACTTGCGCTTCTTCGAGCGGGTTGGGCTGCCCGAGGCCCGCGCGGCCGGGGCCCGCGTCACCGTCATCCGCGACATCGCCGCCGAGCAGGTGTCCGCCGACGCCGTCCGGCACGCCGGCGTGCACTACACCGACGTCCCCGTCCGCTGCCGCTCCGACGGCGAGTTCCATCCCAAGCTGCTCGTCGTCACCGGTCCTGACCGGACCCTGGTCGCCGTGGGCTCCGGCAACGCGAGCACCAGCGGCTGGCACCACAACGGGGAGCTGTGGACCATTCTCGTCGCCGACCCCGACGACTGGCCGACCACCTTCCACGACCTCGCCGGGTGGCTGACCGACCTGCCCCCGCTGCTGTGGATCGACGACTTCGGCCGCGACCGGCTCGCCGCGGTCGCCGCCGCCCTCACCGCCCACCCGGCCACCACGACCGGGCCGCGCCTGCTACACAACCTGCGCACGCCGCTGATCGACCAGCTCCCCGCGCCCACCGGCCCCGTCACCCACCTCACCGTGGCCAGCCCCTTCCTCGACACCCGCGCCCGGGCCTTGCACCGGCTCACCGGCCACCTCGACCCGCAGGCCGCGACTCTCGCGCTCACCGAGAACGCCCAGGCCGACGCCGCCACCCTCGCCGCCTGGGCCGCCCGTCCCGGCGCGGAGATCCGCCCCATCGACGCCGACGGGCGGTACTTCCACGGCAAGCTCGTCCAGTGGAACGACGACCACGGCCGGCACACGCTCACCGGCAGCGCGAACGTCACCGCCGCCGCACTGCTGCGCAGCACCGCACAGCCCCACGGCAACTGCGAGCTGGCACTGCTCAGCGACCTGGCCGCCGACGTGGACCTCACCCCCGACCTGGGTGAGCCGCTGACCGATGCCGACGCCGTGCAGGAGCAGCTCACCGACGAACCACCCCCCTCCGAGCGCGACACCGCCACACCCCGCCTGCTGCGGGTCCTGCTCGACCGGCCACTCGTCCGCGTTACCCTGGTCGCCGACGGGCCGTCCACCGGGTGGGCCCTCAGCACCCGCGACGGTCGCCGCTGGCCTCTCGTCGCCGATCCCGCCGACACCGGGCAGATCCACCAGCTCACCGCAGACGCCGACCTCGCCGCCGGCGCCCTGTGCTGGGTCGAGGCCGAGGGGCACGCCCGGCTTGGGCCGGTCCGGGCCACCGATCCCGACGCCGTCACCTCCCGTCCCGGCCCGCGCAGCCCTCTGGAGGACGCCGGCCTGGACCGCGTACTCGCCGACCGGCGCCTGTCCGAGCGGCTCTTCGAGGCGCTGCTGGCCCTGGCCGCCGCCCGGCCGGCCGCGCTGCCCGCAGATCTCGGCAGGGCCGTCACCGGGACGCTGCGCTGGCGCCGTACCGCCGAGCGGGCCGTCGGCTCCGCCCTCGTCGCCCAGGCCCTCGGCCCGGCACGCCGGCCCGCCGATGCCGCCGATCCCGACGCCGACGCCGACGACAGCGCTGCCGTTACCACCGACCCCGGCGACGCGGTGTCCGAGTACGACGAGAACGACGACGCGAGCCTGCTCGGCGACGACGAGCCCGACGTCGACACCGGGCTGCTCGACCCCCTGCAGCAGGCCACCGACCCGGTCAGCACACTGCTCGCCGACCCCATCACCGCCGCGCGCCTGGCCCGGTCCATCGCGCGCCGCGTCCCCCAGGCCGCCGACTGGGGACCGGTGGCCCTGCTGGGGCTGCTCGACCTGACCCTCATCGTCGCCGCCGCCGGCGGCTGGCCCGACCGCGAGCGCGCGGCCGACGCCGTCGGCGACGTCCTCGACCTCGTCCTCGACGCCCCCGCCGGCGACGACGACGTGCAGGCCGCGTGCGCCGCGGCCACCCTGGTCGCCCTCGCCGTGCTCGCCAGCGTCGTCGACGACTGGGACGACCCCGACGACTCGGCCGCCGCCGCCTACGAGCGGCGCCGACTGCGCGCGCGACTGACCCCAGAGGCCATCGATCCCGACCGGGTCGCCCACTACGCCGCCGACCTCGCCAACGGCCTCGGCCGCCTGCTCACCGTCGACGCCATCCTGGACGCCGCCGAACACCTGCTCACCACCAGCACAGCGGACCGCGTACTCGAGGGCATGCTCCGCCAGGACGACGGCCTCCAGCGGCCGGTCCGACGGCTGCTGCAGGTCGAGGCGCCCCGCAGCCCGTACCCCACCGCGATGCGGCTGCTCAGCCGCATCGCCCACCTGCACCCCATCGCCGTCCTCGCGACCGGGCCCGCCGGCACGGTTCACGCCGCCTGGTCGTCCCAGACGCTGCTCCTTCAGCGCAGCACCCCGACCGGGACGCCGATCAGCGGCAGCCAGCACCGGCTCCCCGTCGGCCCCGGCGCCTACACCACCAGCCCTCCCCCGACCGCCTTGCGCCGGTGGCACGGACCCATCCCCGACGACCTGGCCGCACATCTGCGCAGCCACGAGCTCATCGCCGGCGAGCGGGCGTCCACCCCACTGGCGGCCGCGCGCCCGTCCGGTCCTCCTCCGGACTGACTGGCGCCGCGACCGGGCCCCCTCAACCCCACCCCGGGCGTTCCCCGGCGGCTGCCGTACCGCAGGACGGACCCGCGACGATCCTCGCGATCTGCCGGGCTGTCCGAGGCTTCCTTCACGATCTTGGTCGGTCGCGCCAGCCGGCGGGACCCTACGCACCGATCGTGCCCGGTCCGCCCTCGCGTGGGCCGAGAGAGGAGCCGGGTGTACTCCGGTCAGCGCACCAGGACCTTCCGCCTGCCAGGGGGCGTCCTGGTCACGGTGGTCCCGCTCAAGGGTGCCGCCAACGAGGCTCTGCTCAGGGCCGCGGCGACCCACGCCAGCCTGTACCTGCTGGTCGGGCTCGTCCCAGCGGACCCCGAAGACCCGTGGAACGTCGACCCTCCGAACTGGGCCATCTATGTCGGCATGTCCGCCGAGTTGCAGGTGCGGCTCCGCGCCGGGGTCTCGCTGCGGCAGTGGGCCACGATGCGCGGACTCAACCCGCGGCTGGCCATCCTCATCCGCCGGGAGCGCCGTCCGCTGTCGGCCGACGTCACCGTGCTTGCCGAGACGCTGCTCATACGGGATCTTTTCACGGCCGACCGCTGGGTCATGCTGAACTCTGTCGCCAGCTGCCCCACCGTTGCCCGCCGACTCCCGCGTCACCAGGTGGCCTACACCCTGCACCTGGTCACCACGCTGCTCGACTTCCTCAACGGGAGGGTGCTGCCCCGTGGCACCGGTTCCATCCCCATGTTCGGACCGTCCGCGGGAAGCATCCGCGAGCAGCTGGTCCGCCTGGTACGCACCTGCGCCCGCCCGATGACCTCCGCCGAGGTCGTCGCGGAGGCGACCGCCCGCGGGATCCCGATCGACCACCACGGGCAGCCGACGCAGACCGCACGGAGGGACCTGACGACGAGGGAGCGGCGGGGCGCCCGTGGCCCGGTGCGGGTGCACCACACCTACGTGCGCGGGCCCTCCGGCCGGCGCGAGGCGCTCTTCTACCTGCCGGGCGTCGCACGCCGCGACGCGCTGCGGCAGTGGCAGGGACAGCGGGACATCGGCGTGCAGCGGCCGCGACCCACCCGCCGACGCTCCCGGCGGCCGTAGCGGCCGCCCTCCAGGGGGCCGGCACCTCGGCGCCGGCCGGGGCGTCCCGCCATCCGGCGTAAGTCGCCCCAGCTTGTGGCCGGTCAGTCGCTGCGGGCCCGCACCGGACGCGCGGAGCTCACCGACCTGCGACTGCTCGACATCCCGGGCCGAGCGGCCAGCCTCGTCGGTCACCGCGGTCACCCCGTCATGGTCAGGAGGCCGCATCGCCTCCGGCACTCAGCCCTCGCCGCCAAGCCGGTCCGCGCAGCCGGATGACGACCGCGTCGCGATGACGCGGCCGGGCGGCCCCGGGTGTCGCACCCGGGGCCGCCCGCGGTCCCGAAAGTCAGGGCCGTGCCGCCCAGCTCGCCGGGAGCACCGGCGACGTCAGCGGGAGGCCGTCCTTGAGCCTGAAGCACGTCAGGCAGTTGGCGTCGGCCACGGCGCCGTCGTGTGCCCAGGTCAGAAGGGCGTCGAGGAAGACGCCTTCCAGCACGCTCCAAGCGCCGGGGTGCCGGGCGGCGAGGGCGTCCTCGACCCCGAGCATCGAGGACACCCAGGTCCCCTCGTCCGGCCCGGAATGGGCCTCTGCGCGGATGTAGCGGGCCGCTGCGACCCGCCAGGTCGCCGCGAGCCGGTGCAGGTCGCGGCGCCGGTGGTCGTCACTGCGTCCGGTGACCGGCGACGCAGCGGACAAGATGGAGTTCGACGACACAGGCCCTCCAGTGGGCATGGCCGCAGCGGCAGAGGACAGTCCCCCGCCCGTCCTGCGGGGGCGGGCTGACATCCGCCTCGTGGCGGACCCTGTGCGCTGCTCCTCGACCCACAACCTCCGCGGCTCAGGCACTGCGTCCACCCCCGCCGAGCACCCAGAGCGCGGCGACCACGCCGCCAGCCCAGATCCCCTCCGCGAGGCCGGTCACGGCAGCCCACTCGTCGTCGGTGAGCCTGTACGGGCCGCACATCTCGTACAGCACCTCGAGGAACTCGGCCGCCTGCGACGTCAGCAGCCAGCTCGATCCACTGCAGCTGACGCCGAGAGCCCTGCAAGGGCAGGTCCGTCCCTCGACCGTCAGACCGCAGCTGTAGCAGGTACTGCACACCGCGGGCGGGTCGACCGCGACGACGTCGCGGATGTCGACGCAGCCGGCCGCGACGGCCAGGCACTGGGGATCGCAGGCGGCGACGGCCGCGCCGTCGCCGAGGGAAACCAGGAGCATGGAAGCCTCCGAGTCGGCCGGCTGCCCGCCGGCGAGGAACCGCTCGAAGATCTCGCAGCGGCGCCGGCACGGTGCGCCACCGGCGGCCGAGCGCACTCGACTCAGGACCTCGTCCGGGAACGACGCCTCCACAACGCCGAGCGGCGCCACCCGGGTGTCGGGTGGCGCCGCATCGAATGAGGCGGTGTCAGGGGACGTCCGAGGGCAGCGCCTCCTTCGGGTCCACACCGGCGACGGCCACGTAGTGGCCACGCCGGGGTGAGGCGACCTGCATCTGCCGCTTCATCTGCATCAGCAGCTGGCGCACGGCGTCGTCGGTCAGGCCGGTGGCCTCGGCGATGGTCTTCGGCCCGCCGCCCTCGGGGTGCGCGTCCAGCCAGGCGAGCACGAGCTGCCGCGACTCGGACAGCTGGCTGCGCTCGTCGGTGCCGATGACGCTCCACCGCAGTGTCTCCGGGTCGCGCTGGACGACGAACTCGGACTCCTCGGCGTTGCGCGGCCGGATGCTGAGGAGGCCCTGGCCCGCGGCGACGTGGCGGCTGAGCACCGCGTTGCCGTCGGTCACCGCGGTCATCCCCTGGCTGCCGCTGATCTTCTGCATGACGTCCTCGCCCCCGTCGCCCTTGCGGGTGTGGTGGACGGCGACGAACAGCGTCTTCGGCCACTGCGTGGCCAGCTGCGCCAGCGGCGCGAGGGTGGCGTACTCCTCACGGTGCCGGTTGACGCCGCGCGTCTCGGGCGCCACCGCGGTGTAGGTGTCGATGACGACCATGCGGGGGTCGTCGGCGCGGCGCAGCCACCGCTCGGTCTTCTCCTCGAGTCCGCCGCCGAGGGGCGGGCTGCTGTACGCGATCGTCAGCCCGGAGGACGGCTGCCGGCCCTCGTGCATTGAGATCATCCGGTCGCGGAACGAGCGCCTGCCCCCCTCCAGACCCAGGTACAGCACGTCGCCCGGCTCGACCGGGTAGTGGCCCCAGGCCGGCAGCCCCTGTGTGATCGACACAGCCAGGTCCTGCAGCAGCATGGACTTGCCCACCTTCGGGTCCCCCGCGACGAGGAACAGGCCGGCCGGGATGATCTCGCCGACGACCATGTCCACCGGCGGCAGGTCCGCCGCCATGAGGTCCGCGGCCGTCTCCAGCTCGAAGTCCAGCTCCGGGTCGAACTCCAACATCGTGATCTCCTGATGCGTTGCACCGCCTAACGCGGCGGGCCGCCCGTTGCGGCCGCGGAGACCGGTCCCGGCGACCGCAGCGCCGTCAATCAACCGGCCGACAGCGCCCAACGGGACACGCTCACGACGCTCACTTCCCTGACGTTGCGCTGTCACGTGAACGGTGTGAGGACCGTGAGCGGGGTCCTTGACGCGTCGAGGTCGTCTTGAGAAGATCACGAGGTCTGGTCGAGAACCACACGAGGAGCGACAGCATGACCCACAGCACGGGGCGCCGCGACTACCACGAGGTCGGCGACATCCCGCCGGACTTCGTCGACTACCTGAAGAGGGGCGTGCACACCGGCCGGGGCACCGGCCACCAGATCGCGACGACGAACACGATCATCAAGGGTCTCGCGGCCCACCCCCGGATGAAGAGGCTCATCGCGGAGGACCGGATCTGCTACTTCGCCGGGGCCAAGTCCGGCCGGAAGGCCCGCAACGTCGACCTCGTCCTCGGTCCCCCTGGACCGGGGGCGCGGTTCGACGACACCGTCGGCATGCTCCTGGGGATGCCCACCACGCCGATCATCTCGGGCGAGTACAAAACGATCATGACCGAGCACGGCAAGAACGCCGGCAACCGGCGAACCGACTTCACCAGTCACGCCCACGACGCCCGCCACCACGTCCCGGACGCCTTCGTCTTCGCCGTCTGCCCCGTCAACGCGGCCGACCAGTACTTCAGCTACACCGCCCACCAGTGGCGCAGCCACGGCGACGGCCGCCTGCAGGCGGCCCGCGCCATCGACACGCTCTCGGCCTGCCTCGGGCCCCAGGGCGTGGACCTGCTGTGGACCCCAGTCGTCGTCGCCAACAACGACGAGGACCCGACCAGCCGCGACGCGCACTGGCTACGCGGCTACCCCCAGCCCCCGGACGGGGACGAGCTCGGCTGGGGCCACTTCAAGGAGACGCTGGCGCGGGCCTGCGTCGACCGGGTCGGCTAGGCGCCGCCGGACATCGAGGCCTTCGACCGCCGCCCGGTGCCGCTCCTCGCCTCGCGGCGGCGTGCCATCGCGCGCCGACCGCGAGCGAGGAGCTCGCGCTCTCCGGGGTCGAGGTCTGCCAGCACGACGGCGTCGACGTCCGCGACCACGCCCCACAGGTCGCCGTCGCGCAGCCGGGCGTCGGCGCCGGCCGCGGCGACGGCCTCCAGGCCCGGCCGCATCCGCTGGACGGCGGCCGGCGTGGGCACCGGGAGCCGGTCGGCTTCCTTCGGCTCCAGCTTGAGCAGGCCACCGCCGTAGGCGCGGCCGACCAGTTCGGCCCCGAGCAAGGTGAGACTGTTCAGGGCCGCTAGCGGAAGGAGCGCGCCGGTGCCGTCGTCGATGCCCGGCGCCAGCCGCAGCCCGTGGACCGAGTTGGTGTGGCGCAGATCGGCCTCGTTCCAGACCAGCCGCGGCGCCTGGTGGTTCATGTAGGTGATGAACAAGTGCGGCGCCGGGACGAACGGCGTCTGCCACCACGTCTTGCGGATGCGGCACTTGTACGCGTCGTTCACCTCGGCTGCCTCTCCGGTCAGGATGCGGGCGCGAGCCGCTGCGGACGGGGCCTCGCCGGGCCGGAAGAGCCAGACCTGCGCTCCCGCCGCCCGGCGCGCCTGCCAGTCGTCCTGCGCGAAGGTGAGGCCCTTCAGGTGCTTCGACCCGGGTGGAGCGAACCGCAGGACGTCACGCCCCTCCTCAAGGCCCAGCTCGATCCGCTGAGACTCCGTCAGGAGGAACCACTTGTTGTTGCCGGTCACCATGCCCAGCGTGGGGTCGCCCCAGGCCAGCAGCTCGGTCCACCCGTCACCGTCGGCGGCCGCCGCGTAGGTGCTGAGGACTTCCGTGTCCAGGAGGGCCGTGGTCCACCGGTCCGCCGGTACCGGCGAGGCGACCCACTCCAGCTGATCGGCGCTCTTCAGGTATTCGGCGTTCACGGCATGGTGCAGCTCCAGCTGTCGGGCGGGCCCGTGACCCTTGCCCTCGGCCAGCAGCAGCACGACCTCCTCGCTGACGCCGGGGAACACCCGCTCCTCGAAGGCCACCAGCCGCACCCGGCCGTAGCTGTCGAGCAGGTGCTTGCGGACCGGGGCTGCGTAGTTGACCGTGAGGAGCTCTCCGGGCAGAACCAGGCCCAGCTTGCCGCCGGGCTCGAGCAGCTGAGTGGTGCGGACCACGAAGGCCGCCCAGGAACTGGCCAGTGCCGTCAGTTCGACCTCGGAGGCCAGCGCCACCATCCGGCCGGCGGCCCGGGCGTCCCTCGCGAACTCCTGGTAGCGGACGTACGGCGGATTGCCGAGCCCAGCGGAATAGCGGGCCGCGTGCTCGGTCGTGAGGAAGTCGCCCACGTCCACTTGCGCGGCGAAGCCCGCCTCCCCCAGCAGCCGCTCCGCGGTGCGCGCCGAGTCCGCATGCAACTCCACGCCGTGCAGTTGATCGGCATCTGGCAGGCGTCCTCCGCGCCGGGCGGTCAGCGCCTCGGCCGCCGCCAGGAGGAACGACGCCTCCCCGCAGGACGGCTCCAGCACACGCTCGTCACCTCGCTCGATAGCCCAGTCCGCGACGAAGGCGGCCAGCTCGGGAGGGGTGAAGAACGCACCTCGGGCCTTCCGCGCGGCGCTGGTGTCGACGTCGGCAGAGGAAGGGGCACTCACACTCGCGAGTGAATCACGGCCGTCCGACAGCTCCGCCTCCCGACGCAGCTGACGACGGTCGTTCGCGTCACGGTCACCAGAAGCACCACGGGTTCTCGACATGGCCGAACAGTGCCGGTCTCCGGCTCGATCGCATTCGCCTGGCTGGGGACCAGCGATGGGGTCCACAGATCCCATTTCCACCTTGACCGGAGTGGCCCCCACAGCTCTCGCTCGCAGGCCAACATGACGCTCGACGACCCGGTCGTCCCGGAGCCGCCCTGGCCGCACTGGTGCTGACGCTCCGGTCTACTCGCCCTGCGCTACCTCATGCGGAGATGGTCGAAGAGTGCGGCGAGGTCGCCTTCTTGGCCGGGGCCGAGCAGCAGGTCGGTGTCGGTGAGCTCGTCTTCCGACGCAGGGAAGGCCAGGGTCGCTAGCCCACGGTCGTTCAGCCGCCGCGCCATGTCGAGCACCTTCGCGCCCAGGCGGCTGTCGACCACGTCGTCGATGGTGTCCCCGCCGTCGCGCCGCGCAGCCATCAGGTACGTCACGGTGCAGTCGGCGTCGGCCGACAAACCCAGGCGATGCGTGCGGTCCAGGGACTGCAGCAGCATCCCGGCGTTGAACGTGCGATCGACATGGATCTGGTGGGTGGTCGTGTGGTGCAGTGAAACCCCCTCCGACAGCGTGTGCGGAGTCGCCAGAAGCACCTGGCAGCCGGGATCTTCCCGGAACCGTTCGATCTCGCTCTGACGCTGCACTCGGTCGAAATCACCGCAGACCACGGCCGGCTGGTGCGGGGCGAGCAACTGCTGCAGACGCCGCACGTGGTGGCGAAAGTTCGCCCAGACGAGGACCTTGCGTCCGGCTGCCTCGTGCGCGTCGACGAGCTGGGCAACGCGCACGAACTTCGTCGGCACGAAGGACTCCGGCAGATCGCGCACGAGCCGCTCCAGGTCCAGATCGGCGCGGTCGGCAATCATCGCCAGCTCTCCCCCGGCGCCGAGGACCGCCGTCGGATCGGTGGCGGCCTGCAACAGCAGCATGACGATCCGCCCGGCGCGGCTGAAGTCGTGGCGCAGGTCCGGGTCTCGCAACACCGCCCGCGCCGCGGCGTCCACCATCGCCTCGTAGATCTGGTCGTGCGCTGCCGACAGAGGCACGTGCTCGGTGAAAGGAACCAGCGGGGGGAGGCCCAGTTCGTCCTTCGTCACCCGGCTGTAGGCCGACATCAGCGAGTCGGCGTCCCGGGCAGCGAGAGCGAACCCGTGACCGGGATAGGCCAGGTCGAGCACCCGGGCCAGGTCAATCGGCGAGTTGGGCTGCGGTGTACCGGTCAGCACGCTGCGCCGGTGCGCGACCCCGGAGAGCTCAAGGGCGGCCGCGCCCCGGATTCCGGTCGGGCCGGCCTTCACCCGGTGCGCCTCGTCGAAGACGACGAACGTGCGGCGCCGCCGGCAGAACGCCACGAGGGCATCGAGACGGTCACGGTTCTCCAGCTGCTCGTAGTTGGTCACGAGCACCTCCGCTGCCCCGGCGTGACCGCGGCCGACATGCACACGGGGCGCCATCCCGGGTGCGTACATGCCGGCCGGTTCCGTCTGCCAGGCCTCGTGCGCGGAGATCGGGGCGAGGACGAGCATCTGCTCGACGTCGCCCCGCTGCTTGAGGATGCTGTAGACGAGGTAGGTCATCCCCGTCTTGCCCGCCCCGGGCACTGAGAAGTTGGCCCCGCCACCCAGCGCGACGAGCCGGGCGACGTCGCGCCGCTGCGGTGCCGTGGGCTCCCGGACGATGCCCAGGTCCGCGGGAGCGCCTACCCCCTCCGGCCATCCCGCCTGCTGCTGCGGAGTCTGCGACAGAACATCCAGGCGAACGCCGCTCTCGGCCAGCCGATGCTGCAGATGGGCGGTGAGCGAGGCGTCGAAGGTGAAAGGCAGGTCCTCGCCGGCGAAGTACCACAGCCAGCCGGCGACGTCTCGCAGCGGCAGGGTGACGTGGGTCAGCGTCACCTCGAGGGCGACGTGCGCCAGGGCGTCGGACATCTCGGCGAACACCTCGGCGGGCACGTCGCTGCGAGGCACGGTGACCCGCTCGGGGCCGGACAGGTACAGCTCAGCCACGGCTCGCCACCTCCAGCCGCCCGCGGACCGCGGCAGCGACTGCGCCACCGCCGACCCTGCGGCCGCCGACGTCGGCCACGCCGTCGCGTAGCGCGAGCGCGGTCAGCTCCAGCAACCGGGCACCGAGCGGATCGCGCGGATCGGCGATCTGCAGGTGCGTGCCGCAGACCTCGGCGAGACCGGGCGGCGCGTCCTCGTCCAGCGGATCGGGGAGCACGTCGCGGCCCCCCGCACGATGCAGGATCGCCTCGGAGCACGGATCGAGTCGGCCGACAGCCGACGCAGGCATGCCCAGCAACCACCCGGCCAGGCTCAGCCACCCATAGCGCTCGGCGTGCCGCAGGTCCCCACAGCGGCGGAGCTCCACAATCCGCGCCGTCCTCACGCTTGCGACACGGGCGGCTGGGTCCAGCGCTTTGGCCACGTCGGGACCGAAGCTGGTCTCGAGGAACGCCACGGTGGCCTCGGGGGCGCAGGGGGTCACCGGCGTGCTCACAGTCGCACCCCCGCAGTCGACGCCGTGTCCCGGAGCACCGTTGCTCGGTACGCCGGCGGGCAGTGCACCGTGTTGAACGGCGGGCGGTAGGCGGCGATCATGCGCCGCTCGATGCGGTCGAGAGCCGCCGGCGGGCAGTCGTCACGCAGGGGCAGGACCCACAGGCCGGTGGCGAACCGCGAGATGGCGTGGTGGCCTTCCACGCGCTGCACCACTCCGCCGACGGCCCGTCGGCACTGGCCGATGTACAGGCATGCGCCGGCGTCGTCGACCGCGACGTAGATGCACACGGGCACCGCCAGCAGTCGGTCGGCCATCCGGCAGTGGCCGTCGGCGTCGTGCTCGAGGGCGTAGAGGTCAGCCGCGGCCAGCGGGTGACACAGCCGGCCCATGTGCTGACGCCATGCGCGGACGTCCCGTTCTCCGAACGTCGCGGCCAGCTCGGTCTCCGGCACAGCGGCGCTCATGCCTCGTCCTCGTCGTCGTCGAAGTCGAAGCTGCTGCCCCCGCCCCGCCGAGCGGCGGCGAGGAACTGTCCGTGCTGCAGCATCGCGACGATCTTCTTGGCCTGCTTCAGCAGCGTCCGGGCGTACTCCTCGGGCAGGCCGGCCTCGGCGAAGTGCTTCCCGACGTCCTCGGTCGTGTCCAGGAACGGCACGGTGCTGTTCGCGGCCCGGGCGACCGCGTCGCGCAGATGATCCATTGCCAGCTCGAACGGGTCCTGCTTCGGCGACGGTGGAGGTGTGTCGTCGCCCCCTCCACCGGCGGGCTGCCAGCCCATGCGCTCGCCACGGAGGAACCGCTCGGTGACGGTGCCGCGGGTCCGCTCCACCGGGCGGGCGTGGTCGTCACTGTCGGCGTAGTCGGGGTCGATCGTGTTCTTGGGCAGCCTGCCTGCGAGCGCGGCCTGCACGATCTCGGCGAGCTGCTCGGCGCCGGCCTGCTTGTGCCGGGAGAGGACCTGGCGCATGACCAGGTCGGGGGTGGTCAGGGTGTTGCCACGGGTGCCACCCAGGCCGTTGATGGTGAGCTGCCAGGGGCTGGCCTGCTCGCCGGGGACCGTGGCCAGCACGGCCGGGTTGGTGGCCTGCCCGACGATGCTGAGGAACAGCAGCGCGCGGGTGGCCGGCCCGAAGGTGCCGTAGGACTTGTCGTCGGGAGTGTCGTCGATCCCGAGGCCGTCGGCGTACTCCTTCTCGGCCTGCGCCAGCAGCTCCTTCACCGGCCGGTTCAGCTGCTTCCACCAGGGGTCGGTCGCGCCGCTAGGGTGCTTGGCCACGACCGTGAACATCGGGTGGCGGCTGGCCCGATCGACGGCGGCCCGGGCCCTGTTGTAGCCCGCCTTGTCGTCGGACACGGAAATGCCCAGGAGCGGCATCGCGACGGAGGCGGCGACCGCGGCGCGGTTCTCCCGGATCTTGGTGCCGTGGGTGGACATCGAGTGCGCGATCAGCGACTTCTTGACGTCCTGCTCGGCGGTCGTGTCGGTGCAGACGAACGTGGCGATCGTCTTGGCGGCCAGCCGCAGCGGGTGGTCGGCGTCTTCGGGGTCGGCGGCGTACCACTCGGGCACGGTGTTGGCGTAGACCGCCTGCAGCTCGTCACGCGACAGCGCCATCGTGTAGCCGTGCGCCCGCCCGGAGCGGGTCAGGATGCGCCGCATCGTGTCCAGCGCGACCTGCATGGCCTGCGTGGCCGGGGACCAGTCCAGCTGCGCGGCGGTCTTGATGTGGGTGCGGCGGATGTAGCGGTGCACCACCTCCATCGACGTGGAGCGCTCAGTGGGGGTGTCCAGGCGGGGGCGGTAGCCGACCACAAGGCGGACGGGCATGACGCTGGTGCGGATCACGGTGCGCTGGGCCATCGTCGCGCTGGCCAGCCACTCCTCGATGGCCTCCCGCGAGGCAGTCTGCGGGCGCCAGTACTTGTCGCCGAACTGGGACTTGCGGCGCACGTTGGCCACGTCCGCGGCGGTCCACTCCCGCAGGGCGGTGCCACCGTCGGGCGAGTACAGGTGATCCGCCCAGGCCTCGGTGTCGCTCATGCCGAGGGTGGTGCACACCCGCAGCGCGCGACGCAGCATGGCCAGCCGGCGGTTCCCGTCATCCTGCTTGAGCACCCAGGTGCCGTGGCCGTGCCCGTCCTGGATGCGGGTCGGCGTCGTCAGGGCCGGCTCGTGTACGCCCTGCAGGCCGACCCAGTTGATGTCCTGCAGGTCCTTCGAGTCGGTGATGCTGCCGGTGAAGCCGAGTGCTCGGGCGGAGGCGTCCACGCCGTGGATGAACTCCGCGGCGTCGGCAACTTCGATCACCGGAGCGCCGGTCGCCTCGTCGTCGCCGACCGCCTCCAGGTAGGGCAGCTGCTGGGCGCGGGCCTCCGTGGTGGTGCGACCGTTGTTCGGGTCGTGCGTCAGTGCCAGCGGGTTGGCCCAGAAGTCGACGTAGAGGATCTCGCCAACCTCAGTGGAGATCGACCGCACGCGCCCGCTGGCGAGGCTGCGGACGTTCTCCTCCGGCCACGCGTCGGCAGCCTCCACCGCGCGCAGCAGCCCCTCGGGGACGTCGGCCGGGTCACCGTTCCGCGCCTCGGCGACGCGCTCGCGGAACAGCTGCGCCACCTTGCTGAGCGTGGCGTCGTCGATGCGCGTCTTCGGCACGGTGAACGGGAACCGGTCGGAGCCGTAGACGGGGAGGATCTCGTCGGGGTACTGCAGCCGGTCGAAGGCGTCCTCGGCGAAGGCGAAGTCGGTGCGTCGGGCCATGATGGGTACCTCTCTGCTCAGGCCCCGTCGGCGGCGCTGGGCGTCAGCACGTCCCTGACGTGGGAGCGCGTCTGCTCGGGCGACGGCGGCGGGGGCCGGACTAGGGCGGGTGCGGTGGTGCCGTGTGCGGTCGGTGCGGTGGTGCCGGGCGGATGGCAGGTGGTGGGGCCGGGTCAGTGGTCGAGGTCGTCGGCGAACAGCAGCGCGAACGCGTCAGCGAGCGGGGTGTTGCCGCGCTCCCGCAACCTCCGCAGGACTGCTGAGGGCGGCGCCTGCGGATCAAGGCCGATCGCGTAGGCCAGCGCCGTGGCGATCTCGTCATCCGGGACGCGCTGGCCATCGGGGCCGTAGAGCGCGGCACCCGAGATCAGCGTCCGCGGCGGCCCCGGCGGTCCTGCCGGCTGCGGTGCGCGCTCGATGCGCAGCTCGGTCGGACCGAGGACCACGAGGCGCATCCGGTCCCCGTCGTGCAGACCCACGTCGTTCAGTACCGGCCGGATGGACCGGCTGAACAGGTAGGGGTCGAGCTTCCAGGACGCCGGCACGGTGTGGGTGCCGTTGACCCGGATCGGCATCTTCTGCGCGCCCGGGTCGATGCCCAGGAGCGGGGCGAGGGGGCGGGGGAGGCGCAAGGAGCTGGCACGCAGGCTCTTGGCACTGACCGGCAAGGTGCACGACCAGCGTCCCCGGTCGGGGCCGGAGATCACGCGGAAGCACAGGTCGTCGAAGGCCGGCTCGCGGGCGGCCGGCGGGTCGGCGGGGCCACGACGGCGGAGGATGCCGGCGTCCTCGATGAGCTCGGGCAGCGTGCGGTAGAACTCGATGGACGACCGGCGGTGGCCGTGCTGCTCGGCGAGTGCGCGCAGGTGGTCGACGGCGACCTCGCCGTGGCGGTCGATCTCGTCGAAGATCAGCTGGCGCAGCTGGGGTTGCGGGGTAGCCCCGAACTCGGGGAGCCCGAACTCCGCGCGCCCGACCCTGACCAACTGCGGAGAGCCGCTGGTCAGAACGCCGTCGAGGCTGTGCGGACTGCGGTCGGCCAGCGCGCGGTGCAGGGCGCCCTTCGTCAGCGGGGCGGCATTGGCGCGCAGGACACGGATGATCGCCTCATGGTTGGTGACGCCGCCGAGCAGAGCGTAGCGGCCGCCGACCTCGACGAGGCCAAGCTCGTCGACCAGGTCAGCGGCGATGTCGTCGGCCTCCTCTGCCGAACCGGTGTGCGGCCGCAGCCGTTCAGCGAGCTCTTCGGCCAGTTCCGCGGGATCGTCGGTCACACCATCACCGGCCACCTCCTCGGTGACGGCCCTCAGCAGCGCGGCGGGAGTGTTGGAGCCGAGGGCCAGCCACCGGTGCGCGACGTGGAGCACGATCTGCGGTCGCTGGTCGTTGAAGACGAGCCCCTTCGCCAGTCCGAGCAGCAGGCCGGTGCCGAGGGAGTCCAGGGGGGCGAAGCCGCGCTGGATGAGGGCAGCCTCGGTGACCGGCAGGGGCAGCGTCGCGACCGCGAAGATGGCGTCGCGCACGACATGAGCCCACTCCGGCTGCGCCGTCGCCGGGGAATCAGCCGGCGGGCGGCCGGGCCGCCGCGTAGTGACTCCGGCCAGCGCCTCGAGCGCCTTCTTCTCCAGCTGCCGGATCCGCTCGCGGGTCACACCCCAGCTGTCACCGATGACGTCGAGAGTCTCGGGCGACTCGGCCAGGAGTCGGCGCTTGAGGATGTCCTGGTCACGCGTGGACAGCGCGTAGAACCGCTGCTCCAGGATCGCTGCGTAGGCCGGGTCGACCGGCTGCGCGTCGTCGGCGGGGCTCGTCTCCATGTGTTCCTCCGGGTCGCCGGAGGCGGCCGGGAGAACGACGAGCACGGATGCCGAGAAGACGTCCCCGAGGGGTCCGTCCGTCTCGCCGACCGCCACGACGTCCGTTCGTGTTGGCTTTGGCCGCTGCCAGGCTGACTTTGGCCGTACCCCACACGCCCGGGCACCTCGGTGATGGGCTGTGACGAGAGCAACATAGCAGAGGTCACGACGGTTCGTGAACCGCGCATTACAGGGTGTCCCCCATCTGGGTTGCCTCGGCTCCGCGCCTTCCTCCGTCCGGAGCTCTTTCTCCTCCGCCCTCGACTCTCCGGCATGCCGGGACGTTCTCGCATCGGCGTCCGAGCGCTCCCGCGTAGCCACGCCACAGCCACAACCGGGTCCGGAACAAGGACGAACGCTGCCCCGGGCGTGACGAACAGTGGAGAATGGCCGGGCGGCGCCAGCTGCACGAAGATGCAGGTCAGGGAACGAGTAGCTGGACGAAGTAGCAGGTCAGGAGCCCGAGCCGGGGACTACTCGCAGTGAGCCGAAGCGGTTTTCAAGACCGCCGCCATCGGCCACTAGGCGAGCCCTCCCGGCAGATGGAGGCTAACCCGCCCCGCCGGGCGGACCCACCCGGGAGGCCCCGCGGTGTGCGCCCCGCTGCGGCCGCGCCGGGCATGATCCGGGACCGGACGGTGTTGTCCCCCCGACCCGGTCCGCGGCTCCGTCGCGTCGACCCCGCCCCCGCACGCCGATCGAAGGACACCCCCTGCCCGAGACCGCTCCCCCGCCGTCCACCCGCCGCCGGGTGCGGCGCCCCGCCGTCGAGCGCCCTCCCGTCCCCACGACGGCGGACCGCGCCGCCGAGCGGGATGCCGCCCGTGAGGCCGCCCGCGCCGAGCGGCGCGCCCAGCAGCTGTGGGTCGAGGACGCCGCGCCGGAACTGCCCGTCCGCGCGACCCCGCCGCGGCGGGTCGTGTTCCACCTCGGCCCGACCAACTCGGGCAAGACCCACGAGTCGCTGCAGGCGCTGGCCGCCACCGGCTCCGGCGTCTACGCCGCGCCGCTGCGCCAGCTCGCCCACGAGGCCTACGCCAAGCTCGCCGCGGGCCTGCCCGAGGGCGCCGTCGGCCTGTCCACCGGCGAGGAGGAGGTCCACCCGCAGGCGGCGATCCTCTGCTGCACGGTGGAGAAGGCGCCGATGCGCGGCGAGCTGCTCGTCCTCGACGAGTCGCACTGGATCGCCGACCCCGACCGCGGCCACCACTGGGCCCGGCTGCTGCTCACCGGCGAGTACCGCGAGATGCACCTGATCGCGGCCGCCGAGGCCCACCCGCAGCTGGCGCCGCTGGTGTCCGACGCCGGCGACGTCGAGGTCGTCCACCACCGGCGGCTGTCCCGGCTCGACGTCCTGCGCGCGCCGGTGCGCACCCCGCGCGTCCGCCCGCAGACCCTCGTCGTCGCCTTCTCCCGCAAGACCGTCTACGCCGTCGCCGCCGAGCTCGACCGGCACCGGCCCGGGAAGGTGGGCGTCCTCTACGGCGCGCTGCCCCCGGCCACCCGGCGCGAGGTCATCGAGCGGTTCACCACCGGCGAGTTGGACGTCCTCGTCACCACCGACGTGATCGGCCACGGCATCAACGTCCCCGCGACGACCGTGCTGTTCGCCGAGACGACGAAGTTCGACGGCACCGAGCTGCGGCCGCTGCGCAGCTGGGAGGCCGCGCAGATCGCCGGGCGGGCCGGCCGCTACGGCCTGACCGGGCACGGGACGGTCGGCGTCCTGGCCGGCGTGCCCGGGCTGCGGCCGTCGGCGGCGCTCGTGACCGTCGGCGCCGAGGTGGCCCGCGGCGAGCGGGTCAGCGACCTGCCGGCCCGCGGGGCGCGGCTGCGCCCGGAGCTCGAGGACCTCGGCGCCTTCGAGGCGGCCGACCTGCCCGAGGCACTGGTCCGCTGGGAGGCCTGGGCGCACACGGCGACCCGCGACCGGGCGATGACCCCGGACGACGTCGGCGAGCTGGTGCTGCGGGTGCGGGCGCTGCTGCCGCTGCTGCGCGGGCCGCTCGGCGCCGTGGGCGACCTGCGCACCGTCTGGCGCCTTGTGCAGCTGCCGATCGACTACGAGCCGCCGCGGCGCACCCGCTGGCTGGTGCTCGCCCGCGCCGCGCTGCGGCACGCCGCGGGCCTGCCGGTGCGGCCCGAGCTGGTGCTGCCCGACGTCCCGGTCGGCGGGAGCGTCGAGGAGTTCGAGCAGGCCGCCGCGGCCGCGCGCGACGCCCAGGCGCTGCTGCGGCAGTTCCCCGGGGTCGCGGACCTGGACGCCGACGACGCCGCCTGGGTCGAGGAGGAGTGCGCCGAGGCGATCAGCGAGCTCCTGCCCGACGCCATCGCGGTCAGCCGGTCCAGCGCCTGCGCCGAGTGCGGCACCGCGATCGCCCCGTGGTTCTCCACCTGCCGCCCGTGCAGCGCGCCGCGCGGGCGGGGCCGGGACGGCCGCCCCCGCGCCGGCGGCCGGGACGGGCGGCGGGCTCCCCGCTCGGGCTCCCGCCAGGGCCGGCGCCCCACCCGCAGCGGCCGCGGCTGACGGGTCAGGTCGCCGGGTCGCCCGCGGTGACCGGCTCGTCGGGCCGCTCGCGCTGCACCGGCTCCCCGACGACGCCGTGCAGGTGGCAGGCGGCGACGTGCCCCGGTGCCGAGCCGACCGGCTGCAGCGCCGGGTCGACGTCCGGGCAGGGCTCGAAAACGTCGGGACAGCGGGTGCGGAACCGGCAGCCGCTGGGCACCCGCGCCGGTGAGGGGACGTCGCCGCGCAGCACGATCCGCTGCCGGGACCGCTCCAGCGCCGGGTGCGGCAGCGGCACCGCCGACAGCAGCGCCCGCGTGTAGGGCATCTGCGGCTCGGCGGCGACGGCGGCCGCGGGCCCGACCTCGACCACCCGGCCCAGGTACATCACCGCGATCCGGTCGGACACGTGCCGCACCGCCGACAGGTCGTGCGAGACGAACAGCAGCGTGAGGCCGAGCTGCCGCTGCAGCCGCCGCAGCAGGTTGAGCACCTGCGCCTGCACGCTGACGTCGAGGGAGGCGATCGCCTCGTCGCAGACCAGGAAGTCCGGCTCGCCGGCCAGTGCGCGGGCGATGCCGACCCGCTGCCGCTGGCCGCCGGAGAACTCGTGCGGGTAGCGGGCGGCCACCGCCGGGTCCAGGCCGACCAGCTCGAGCAGCTCGCGCACCCGCGCGGCCCGCGCCTGCCGCCCCGGGTGCAGGCCGTGGACCTCCAGCGGCTCGGCCACCGTCTGCGCCACCGTGCGCCGCGGGTCGAGGGAGGCGAACGGGTCCTGGAACACCATCCCGGCCCGGCGCCGCAGCTCGCGCAGCTCCTTCCTGCCCATCGCGGTGACGTCCGTGCCGTCGAAGGTGACCGTGCCGCCGGTCGGCGGGACCAGCCGCAGCAGCGCGTTGCCCAGCGTGGACTTCCCGCAGCCGGACTCCCCCACCAAGCCCAGCGTCTCGCCGCGGTACACGTCGAGGTCCACGCCGTCGACGGCGCGCAGCACGCCGGTGGTGCGGCGCAGCACCCCGCCCGAGCGGACCGGGAAGTGCACCTCCAGCCCCCGCGCGGAGACCAGGACCTCCCGCTTCGTCGTCGACGTCACGACGCCTCCCCCTCCGCACACCAGGTGGCCGCCCGGTGCGGCAGCCCCGCGCGCCCGGACCCGACGACGGCCAGCGGCGGCTGCTCGGTCTCGCAGCGGGCGTCGCCGCGCACGGGGCAGCGCGGCCAGAACACGCAGCCCGCGGGCAGGTCGGTGGGCGCGGGCGGCGTCCCGGGGATGGTGGCCAGGTCACCGCCGTCGTCGGCGGCGAGGTCGGGCAGCGCGCCGAGCAGGCCGCGGGTGTAGGGGTGCACCGGCCGCTCGAGGACGTCGTCGACCGTGCCGTCCTCCACGCAGCGCCCGCCGTACATGACCAGCACCCGGTCGGCGACGCCGGCGACGACGCCGAGGTCGTGGGTGATCCAGATGACGCCGGTGCCGTGGTCGGCCTGCAGCCGCTCGACCAGGTCCAGGATCTGCGCCTGCACGGTGACGTCGAGCGCCGTCGTCGCCTCGTCGGCGATGAGCAGCGACGGCGAGTTGGCCAGCGCGATCGCGATGACCACCCGCTGCCGCATGCCGCCGGACAGCTCGTGGGGGTAACGGTCCACCGCGCGGCCCGGGTCGGGCAGGCCCACCTCGCCGAGCAGCTCCACCGCGCGCGCCCGGGCCGCGGCCTTCGACACCGCCCCGTGCGCGCGGATGCCCTCGGTGAGCTGGCGGCCCACGGTGAGCACCGGGTTGAGCGAGGTCATCGGGTCCTGGAAGACCATGCCGACGCCGGGCCCGCGGACCTGCCGCAGCCGGTCGGGGGACATGGTGAGCAGGTCCTCGCCCCGCAGCAGCGCCCGGCCGGTCACCGTGGCCGTCCGCGCCGGCAGCAGGCCCATCAGCGCGAGCACCGAGACGCTCTTGCCGCTGCCGGACTCCCCGACGACGGCCACCGTCTCACCCGGCCCGACGGTGTAGCTCAGGCCGTTGACGACGTGCGCCGTCCCGCGCGGCGTGCGCAGGTCCACCCGCAGGTCCTCGACCTCCAGGACCGGTTCCACCGCGGGCTCGGGCAGGACGCTCACCGTCCGCCCCCGGCCATGAGGGTGCGCTGCCGCGGGTCGAGGACGTCGCGCAGCCCGTCGCCGAGCAGGTTGAAGCACAGCACCGTGACGACGATCGCCAGGCCCGGGAAGACCGTGTACCACCAGGCCTGCTCGATGAAGCCGCGGCCGTCGGCGAGCATCAGCCCCCACGACGGGTTGGGCCGGCGCGGGCCCAGGCCGAGGAAGGACAGCGCCGCCTCGGCCAGCACCGCGAAGGCCAGGCTGATCGAGGTCTGCACGATGATCGGCGGCGCGGCGTTCGGCAGCACGTGCCGGGTGATCAGCCGCCAGTCCGAGGCGCCGACCGAGCGCGAGGCCCGCACGTACACCTCCTCGCGCACACCGAGCACGCTGGCGCGGGTGACCCGGGCGAAGATCGGCACGTACACGATGCCGATCGCGAGGATCGCGTTGGCCGGCCCGGCGCCGCGGATGGCCACGATGGCGATGGCCAGCAGCACCGCCGGGAAGGCGAACAGCACGTCCATCAGCCGCATCAGCGTGTCGTCGACCCACCGGCCGTAGTAGCCGGCGAGCAGGCCGATGAGCGTGCCGACGACCAGGGCGAACGCGACCGACAGGAACCCGACCCGCAGCGACGTCGCCGCGCCCAGGATCACCCGGCTGAGGATGTCGCGACCGAACTCGTCGGTGCCGAACGGGTGGTCCCAGCTCGACGGCTGCAGCTGCAGCGACGGGTCCTGCTCGTTGGGACCGTCGGGGGCGAGCGTCTCGTCGAAGACCGCCATCAGCACGATCAGGAGCAGGACCACGGCCGAGACGGCGGCGGTCGGGTTGCGGGCCAGCAGGCCGAGCGTCTCCCGCCAGCGGGGGCGTGGCGGGGCCGCGGTCGGCAGCGGCTCGGCGGGCGGGGGGGCGGCCGGGGTGGCGCCCGGCGTCGGCAGCTGCGTCATCGGCGGGCGATCCTCGGGTCGATGCGGCTGTAGAGCAGGTCCACCAGCAGGTTGATGACGAGGAAGACCAGGGCGAACAGGAGGACGGCGCCCTGCAGCACGGGGAAGTCCCGGTCGCGCACCGCCTGGTAGGCCAGCTGCCCCAGCCCCGGCCAGGAGAAGACGATCTCCACGACGACGACGCCGGACAGCAGGTAGGCCAGCTGCACGCCGGTGACCGTGACCAGCGGCAGGAGGGCGTTGCGCAGCACGTGCCAGGTCAGCACCTGGCGGGTCCCGACGCCCTTGGCCTGCGCCGTCCGCACGTGGTCGGAGCCCAGCGCCTCGAGCATGCTCGACCGGACGAACCGGGTGATCACCGAGCCCGAGACGACGCCGGTGGCGACCGCCGGCAGCACCAGCCGCTGCGCCCAGCCCAGCGGGTCCTCGGTCAGCGGGACGTAGCCGCCCGAGGGCAGCCAGCCCAGCGTCCCGGCGAACACCAGGATCAGCATGATCGACAGCCAGAAGTCCGGCACCGAGATGCCGAACTGGCTGACGACGGTGGCCAGCCGGTCGACGAACGACCGCGGGTGCAGCGCCGAGAGCATCCCGAGCGGCAGCGCGATGACCAGCGCGACCAGCAGGGACGCGAAGGCCAGCGTCAGCGTGGCCGGCAGCCGCTCGGCGATCAGCGAGGTGACCGTCTCGCCGCTGCGGAAGCTGACCCCGAGGTCACCGGTGACCGCCCGCCCGGCCCAGGTGAAGTACTGCTGGACCAGGGGGAGGTCCAGCCCGCTGCGCTCCCGCAGGGCGTCGTAGGTCTCCTGGGAGAACCGCGTGCCGAGGGCCAGGCGGATCGGGTCGCCCCGCACGAGGTGGATGAGGGAGAAGACCAGGACGCTCACACCGGCCAGGACCACGATCGCCTGGCCGGCCCGCCGGAGCAGGTACCCGGTCAGGGCAGCTCCACGTTCTCGAAGTCGATCGCCGCGTCGGCCCGCACCTGGTAGCCGGTCAGCCCCGGCACCCAGGCCTGCACCTCGTCGGGGTTGTAGAGGTACAGGTAGCTGACGTCGTCGACGATGATCCGCGCGGCCTCGTCGTAGAGGCCCTTGCGGGCGGCCTGGTCCGGCTCCGTGGCGGCGCGGGTGAGCAGGTCGTCGACCTGCGGGTTGCTGTAGCCCTGGTAGTTGCTGCCGCCGGTGGACAGGTGCTGGTTCTCGTAGAAGTCGGCCGGGTCGATGTTGCCGATCCAGCTGAGCATGAAGGCGTCGAAGTCGCCCTGGGACTGCCGGTCCAGCCAGGTGGCGAAGTCCTCCTCCTGGATCTCCACCTGGATGCCGATCGGCTCGAGCTCGCTGGCGATCACCTGGGCGGCGGCCACCGTCTCCGGGTACTCGTCGGTGACCATCAACCCCATCGTCAGCGGCGTCTGCACGCCGGCCTGGGCCAGCAGCTGCCGGGCGGCCTCCTCGTCCGGGGTGAACGGCGCGTAGTCCAGGTACCAGGGGCTGCCCTCGGGGATGGCCGTCTGGTTGGGCTGCGCGGCGCCGAAGCGGGCGGCCTGGGTGATCTCGTCGCGGTCCAGCGCGGTGGCGATCGCCCGGCGCACGTCCCGGTTGTCGAACGGCGGGACGGCGTAGTTCATCGACAGGTAGAAGTACTCGACGCTGGTGACCGAGCCGAGCTCGACCGCCTCGTCGTCCTCGAGGTCCGCCACGTTCTGCGGCGGGACGTTGTCGGTCCACTGGACCTCGCCGTTGCGCAGCGCGGTCAGCGCGGAGCTGGGCTCGGCGATGTAGCGGAACTCGACGCCGTCGATGGCCGGCGCCCCACCCCAGTGGTCGTCGAAGGTGGTGAGGGTGGTGGCGTTGGCGTCGGAGCTCTCCAGCCGGAACGGGCCGGTGCCGTTGGCCTCGCTCTGCAGGTCGAACTCCTCGGCGGCGTTCTCCGAGACGATCGCCATGCCCTTGAACGACCCGATGAGCTCGAGCAGGTTCGGCGTCGGCCGGGTCAGGGTGACGACGACGGTCCGCGGGTCGGGCGCCTGCACGTCGGCGACCGTGGCGAAGCGGTAGGCGTTGGACAGGTCCTCGTCGATGATCCGCCGGTAGCTGTAGACGACGTCGGCGGAGTCGAACTCGCTGCCGTCGTGGAAGGTGACGCCGTCCCGGAGGGTGAAGGTCCAGGTCAGCCCGTCGGGGCTGGTCGTCCACGACTCGGCCAGGCTCGGCTGCATCGTGAGGTCCTCGGCACTGGGGACGACGAGGGTGTCGTAGACGTTCTCCAGCACCTGGAAGCTCGCGTAGGCGTTGGTGACGTGCGGGTCGAACTGGTCGGGCTCGGCGCTCACCGCGGCGACCAGGACGTCGTCGCCTCCCCCGCCGCCGCCTCCTCCTCCGGTGTCGACGCTCTCCCCGCCGCCGCAGGCGGAGAGGACGAGGGCCGCCGCGGCGGCGAGGGGCAGGAGCCGGTTCGTGCGCACGGGGACCTCCGCGGGGCTCGGTGTCGTCGCTCGGTGTCGTCTCCGCCCCGACCCTGGCCCTGTCCCGCCGTCCCCGCAGTTCGAGACGGTGATCGTTACGTTTCCTCGACCCGGCCGTCACCCCGCGCCGGTGGTGGCGGGCCCCGCGGGACGACCGCGGGTCGACGACGGACGCACACGCGGGTCGTCGCCGTTCCCCGCCCCGTGTGGAGGAGGATCCCGGCGTGTGCCGGCGGGTGGTCCCGGGCCTGTGCGGATGAGCACCCTGCTGGCCGGCGCGCGGCTGCTCGACGCCGGCGGCGTCACCGACGGCGGCTGGGTGCTGCTCGACGGCGACACGATCGCCGCCACCGGCACCGGCCCGCCGCCCGGGCACGCCGGCGAGACCGTCGACCTGGCCGGCGCGGAGCTCGCCCCGGGCTTCGTCGACCTGCACGCCCACGGCGGCGGGGGCGCGGCCTTCGACGACGGCCCCGACGCGATCCGCACCGCGCTGGCCGTGCACCGCGCCGCGGGCACCACGCGCTCGGTGCTCAGCCTGGTCGCCGCGCCGCTGGAGGCGCTGGAGGCGTCGCTGGCGGGCATCGCGGAGGTGGCCGCCGCGGACCCGACCGTGCTCGGCGCCCACCTGGAGGGCCCCTTCCTGGCCCCGGCCCGCTGCGGCGCGCACGACCCCCGCCACCTGCGGGCACCCACCCCCGACGCCGTCGACCGGCTGCTCACCGCGGCCCGCGGCACGCTCCGCCAGGTCACCGTCGCGCCCGAGCTGCCCGGCGCGCTGCAGGCGGTCCGCGACCTCACCGCGGCGGGCGTCGTCGTCGCCGTCGGGCACACCGACGCCGACGCCGCGCTCACCGCGGCCGCGTTCGACGCCGGCGCCCGGCTGCTCACCCACGCGCTCAACGCCATGCCGGGCCTGCACCACCGCGCGCCCGGCCCGGTCGGCGCCGCGCTGGCCGACCCGCGGGTCACCCTGGAGCTCGTCCTCGACGGCGTGCACGTGCACCCTGTCGTCGCGCGGCTGTTGATGGACGGCGCGCCGGGGCGGGTCGCGCTGGTCACCGACGCGACGGCCGCCGCCGGCGCCGGGGACGGCGAGCACCGGCTGGGCGGGCAGGCGGTCACCGTGCGCGGCGGCCGGGTGGTGCTGGCCGGCACCGGCACGATCGCCGGGTCGACGCTCACCCAGGACGCCGCGCTGCGCACCGCCCTCGCCGCCGGCGTCGACTTGGTCGCCGCCGTCACCGCGCTCACCGCCGCCCCGGCGCGGGCGCTGGGCCTCGGCGACCGGCTGGGCCGGCTGGCGCCGGGCGCCGCCGCGGACGTCGTCGCCCTCGGCGCGGACCGGTCCGCCACGGCCGTCTGGGCGGCCGGCCGGCGGGTGCGCTAGGGGCGCGGGCCCCGACCCGCGGGGACCTCCTCGGGGACGGCCGGGTCGGTCCGGGGCCGGTGGATCTGCGAGTAGACCTGCGCCCGCAGCTCGGCGAACCGCGGCGACGACCGCGTGTGCAGCTGGTCCCGCTGGTCCGGCAGGTCGATGACGAGGTCCTGCCGGACGACGGTCGGCGACTGCGACAGGATCAGCACCCGCTGGCCGAGGTAGACGGCCTCGTCGATGTCGTGCGTGACGAACAGCGTGGTCACGCGGAACCGGTGCCAGAGGTCCCGGATGAGGTCCTCCAGGTCCGCCCGGGTCTGGGCGTCGACGGCCGCGAAGGGCTCGTCCATGAGCAGGACACGCGGCTCGTAGGCGATGGCCCGCGCGATCGCCACCCGCTGCTGCATGCCGCCCGACAGCTGCCACGGATAGGCGGCGTGGGCCTCCGCCAGGCCGACGGCGGCCAGCGACTCCTCCACCAGCTCCCGGCGGCGGGCGGCGGTGAGCCCCTTCTTCTGCCGGAGCGGGAGCTCGACGTTGTCCCGCACGGTCTTCCAGGGGAACAGCGACCGGCCGTACTCCTGGAAGACGACCGCCATGTCCGGCGGCGGGCCGTCGACCTGCCGCCCCTCGAGGAAGACCTCCCCGGAGGTCGGCTCGAGCAGGCCGGCGATGATCTTGAGCAGCGTCGTCTTGCCGCACCCCGAGGGCCCGACCAGGCACACGAGCTCACCGGTCGCGACGGTGAAGGTCAGGTCGCGCACCGCCTCGACGGTGCGGGTCCGACCGTCGTAGACCTTGCGGATACCCCGGACGTCGAGGTCGGTCATGAGGTGCCTTCCGAGCGGAGGGGACGGGTGGTGGGAGGTCAGGGAGCGCGGTGCGCGCGGCGCAGGCCGTGGTACCAGGCCAGCACCCGGTTCTCCACGACCCGGAACAGCAGCGCGAGCAGCAGCCCGAGCAGGCCCAGCACGAGCATCCCGGCCCACATCTCGGTGATGGCGAAGGTCCGCTGGGCCTGGACGATCGCGAACCCGAGCCCGTTGGACGCGGCGAACAACTCGCTGATGACCATGAGGATGATCGCCACGGACAGGCCCTGACGGAGCCCGGCGAACACCTGCGGGCTCGCTGCCGGCAGCACGACGTGCCGCAGCCGCGCCATCCCGTCGATCCGGTAGGCGCGCGCGGTGTCGGCCACCACGGGGTCGACCGCGCGGACGCCCTCGACGGTGTTGAGCAGGACCGGCCACGTGCAGCCGAAGGCGATGACGGCCACCTTCATGCCGTCGCCGATGCCCAGGAACAGGATGAACACCGGCACCAGGACGGGCGGGGGGATGGCCCGGAAGAACTCCAGGACCGGCTCGAGCACCCCGCGGACCGTCCGCGACAGGCCGATGACCATCCCGAGGGCCACGGCGACGACCGCCGCCAGGGCGAAGCCGGCGGTCAGCCGCAGCAGGCTGGGCAGCACGTCGGCGGTCAGCCGCGGGCCCAGCCACTCGTCGCCGAGGGTCTCGACGATGCCCGACAGCGGCGGGAAGAAGTAGTCGGTGGAGTCCGCCGACAGGACCCACCAGACCGTGAACAGGACGGCCGGCAGGGCGAGGGTCGTGCCGATCCGGCGGAGGACGGTCACACCGGCACCTCGGCACGCTGCGACGGGTGCCAGGCGAGCGCCCGCCGCTCCACGGCCCGGAAGACCACGTTGACCAGCACCCCCAGGATCCCGGTGACGACCACGAGCGCGTAGGTCTGCGCGACCGCGCCGCTGCTCTGCGCGGTGTTGAGCAACTCGCCCAGCCCGGGCACGCCGATGACGAGCTCGGCGGTGACGGCGAGGATGAGGGCGACCGCGGCGCCCAACCGGAGGCCGGTCATCACGTACGGCAGCGTCGTCGGCCAGGTGACGTGCCGGGCCCGCGCCCAGGCGCCCAGGCCGTAGGCGCGCGCGGTGTCCCGGGCGATCGGGTCGACGTCGGCGACGCCGTAGAGGACCTGGACGAGGACCTGCCAGAAGGCGGCGTAGACGACGAGCAGCAGCTTGCTCTCGATGTCACTGCCGAACACGAGGATCGCCAGCGGGATCAGCGCGACCGACGGGATCGGCCGCAGGAACTCGATCGTCGAGTCCGTGAGCTCGCGCGCCGGCCGCGAGCTGCCGATCAGCAGGCCGACGACGACGCCGGCCACCGCCGCCACGGACAACCCGATCGCCCACCCGCGGAGGGTGTCCCCCACCGCGGTCCAGAACGCGCCGCGGCCGGTGAGCTCGGCCAGCGCCACGGCGATCTCGGAGGCGGGCGGGAAGTACCGGGACGGCACGAGCCCCGTCCGTGGCAGCAGCTCCACCAGGAGGACGAGGCCGGCCAGTCCGGCCAGTCCCAGCGCGGCCTGTGGCACCCGTCGCCGCCGGCCGCGCGGCGTGGGCGCCGCGCGGCCGGCCGCGGGGACCGCCGGGACGTCCTCCCGGGCCGCCGCGGGTGCGCCGCTCACGGCAGGAGCGCGTCCAGGTCCGGAGCGTCGTCGAGGAGGCCGTCCTGGACGCCCAGTTCGGCGAGCCGCTCGACGGACTCGCGGTTGACCTCCGGCCCCCACGCCGGCAGGACCATGGTGTCGATGACCGCCTGGTCGATCTCGGTGTACTCGGAGAGCACCGCCCGGGCCGCCTCGGGGTTGGCCGAGGCGTACTCCAGCGACCGCTCCATCGCGGCGGTGAAGCGCTCCACGACGTCGGCGTTCTCCGCGGCGAAGGGCCGGCTGGTGAAGTACCCCGCGACGGTCAGGTCGTCCGCGGCGTCGACGAAGTTGGACGCGACGACGACGGCGCCCGCCCGGGTGCCGATGGTCAGGAACGGCTCGGTCCCCCAGATGGCGTCGACGTCACCCTGCTCGAGGGCCGCCGGCATCTCGCTGAACGGCAGCTCGACGTAGTTGATCGTGGCGGGATCGCCGCCGGCCGCGCGGACGGACACGTTGATCGTCGTCGTCCCGATGTTGCCCAGCGTGTTGACCGCCACCGTCCGGCCGGCCAGGTCGGCGGCGTCGGTGATCCCGCTGTCGGGCCGGGTGAGGACGGCGCTGTAGTCGGCACCCTGCTCGCCGGTCGAGGCGGCGCCGGCGACCACGACCTCCAGCGGCAACCCCTGCGAGGCGGCCGTGAGCAGGGAGGTCATGTTGCTGAAGCCGAACTGGTACTCCTGGTTGAGGACCGCCGGGACGATCGCCGCCCCGCCCTGCGCGGTCTCGAGGGTCAGGTCGATGCCCTCCTCCTCGAAGAATCCCTGCTGCACACCCAGGTAGATCGGCGCGACGTCGACGATCGGCACGACACCGACCGTGACAGGCGTCGGCCCGCCGTCCGCGGACCCGCCGCTCGCACTCGCCGACGGCTCGGCACCCCCGCACGCGGCGAGGAACAGCACGGGAACGGCCAGCAGAGCGGCCACGTGGCGACGCATCGGGTCTCCTTCACCTCAGGGGCCTCCCGGACAGCTCTCACCGGGCTGTTGCGCACCGAGGGGTCTCGGGGTGGAGGTCTGTGCCCGCAAGTTCGCAGGGTGGCGCGCGCCCCGTCAATCACTCTCGTCACGCTCTGTATCTATCGAGTGAACTAGGGTGAGCCGAGTCACACTTAGCGCCCTGTCAGCACTCACACCGAGGTGCCTCATGACCGACGCCACCCACCGCACCCGCATCCCCCGTGACCGCGAGCACGACTACACCCGCGAGATGGCCGACAAGCGCCAGGCCTTCGTCGCCGAGCGCACCGGAACCGGCCTCGACCACGTCCGCCGGTACTCCTTCGACCCCGCCGTCCTGCCCGGCAACATCGAGAACTTCACCGGCGTCGCCCAGGTGCCCATCGGGCTGGCCGGCCCGCTGACCCTGCGCGGCGAGCACGCGCAGGGCGACTTCTTCGTCCCGCTGGCCACGACCGAGGGCACGCTGGTGGCCAGCTACAACCGCGGCATGCGGGTGCTCGCCGAGAGCGGCGGCATCCGCACCACCGTCGTCGACGACCACATGCAGCGGGCCCCGGCGTTCATCCTCGACGACGCCCTGCAGGCCCGGGAGTTCGGCCGCTGGGTCGACGAGCACCTCGACGAGATCCGCGCCGCCGCGGAGTCCACCACCCGCTCGGGCCGGCTGACCTACATCGGCCAGCACCAGATCGGGCCGCTGCGGTACCTGCGGGTCAACTACACGACCGGCGACGCCGCCGGGCAGAACATGACCGGCAAGGCGACGCTGGCCGCCTGCGAGTGGATCCGCGCGAACCACCCCGACCACCCGCGCTTCGTGCTCTCCGGCGCGATCGACACCGACAAGAAGCACTCGCAGATCAACATGCTGATGACGCGGGGCAAGCGCGTCGTCGCCGAGGCCACCATCCCGAAGGAGGTGCTGCGTCGGCTGACCGGCGTCGACACCCGGGAGCTGTTCGAGTACCGGCAGATCGGCATGGCCGGGTCGTTCATGTCCGGGGCGGCCTACAACGGCGCGCACGCGGCGAACGGGCTGACGGCGCTGTTCATCGCCACCGGCCAGGACGTGGCCAACGTCAGCGAGTCGCACTCCGGGGTCACCTACACCCAGCTGCTGGAGAACGGCGACTACTACTGGTCGACCACGCTGACGTCGCTGATCGTGGCCACCTACGGCGGCGGGACCGGGCTGCCCACCCAGCGCGAGTGCCTGGAGCTGCTCGGCTGCTACGGCGCCGGCAAGGTGCAGAAGTTCGCCGAGATCTGCGCCGGCGTGGTGCTGGCCGGCGACGTGTCATTGACCTCGGCGATCCTCGCCGGCGACTGGGTCACCAGCCACGACGCGCTGGGCCGCAACCGCTGACCCGGCTCAACGGATCTGGACGCCGGAGATCGCCCGTGCGATGACCAGCCGCTGGATCTCCGAGGTGCCCTCGAAGATCGTGTAGATCTTCGCGTCGCGGGCCATGCGCTCGACGGGGTAGTCGCGCGTGTAGCCGTTGCCGCCGAGGATCTGCATGGCCTGCTCGGTCACCCGCACCGCCGTCTCGCCCGCGACCAGCTTGCTCATCGAGCCCTCGGCGGAGGTGAACGGCTGGCCGGTGCGCGCCATCCACGCGGCCCGCCAGACCAGCAGACGGGCGGCGTCGATGGACGTCTTCATGTCGGCGAGCGCGAAGGCGATCGCCTGGTTCTCGACGATCGGCCGGCCGAACTGCACCCGCTGCCCGGCGTAGTCCAGCGCGTACTCGTAGGCCGCCCGCGCCACCCCGACCGCCTGGGCGCCGACGCCGGGCCGGGTGCGCTCGAAGGTGGCCATCGAGGGCTGGGTGCGGCCGCTCCGCACGCCCTCCCGCGCCCGCGCCAGCCGCTCCTCGAGACGCTCGCGGCCGCCGAGCAGGCAGTCGCCGGGGACCCGGCACCCGTCGAGCACGACCTCGGCGGTGTGCGAGGCGCGGATGCCGTGCTTGAGGAACTTCTGCCCCTGGGTGAGCCCCTTCGTGCCCGGCGGGACGACGAAGCTGGCGTGGCCGCGGGCCTTGAGCTCCGGGTCGACGACGGCCGTGACGACGTGGACGTCGGCGATTCCGCCGTTGGTGGCCCAGGTCTTGGTGCCGGTGAGCACCCACTCGTCGGTCGCCTCGTCGTAGACCGCGCGGGTGCGCATCGCCCCGACGTCGGAGCCGGCGTCGGGCTCCGAGGAGCAGAACGCGGCGACCTTCGGCTCGGCCTCGGTGCCGAACATGGCGGGGATCCACTCGCCGACCTGCTCGTCGGTGCCGTTGGCGCGCACGGACGCGGCCGCCAGCGTGGTGCCGACGATCGCCAGCCCGATCCCGGCGTCGCCCCAGAAGAGCTCCTCCATGGTGAGCGGGATGCCGAGGCCGGACTCGTCGAACCACTGGGTGGCGAAGAAGTCGAGCGAGTAGATCCCGGTCTTCGCCGCCTCCTGGAGGACCTCCCACGGGAAGGCCTCGCGCTCGTCGTACTCGGCGGCCGCGGGACGGATGACGTCCGCCGCGAACCCGTGCAGCCACCGCTGCAGCTCGACCTGGTCCTCGGTGAGCGAGAACGACACGGCCACGGTGCACCTCCTCCGGTCAGAGCGGGCGGACGGTGCCCACGAGGTGGTCGGACCCGTTCTGCGCGCCGCGCACCGCGAGGTCCCAGCCGCCGCCGGCCGGCGCGGCCGCCAGGGTGACCGTCGAGGGCAGCAGCAGCGGCTTGCGGAACCCGACGTCGACGGTGAGCGCCCCGGGCAGCCGGCCCGACAGCGCGGCCAGCGCCCGCGCCTCCACCCACATCCCGTGCGCGATCGCCCTCGGGAACCCGAAGGCGCGGGCGGTGAGGGCCGAGAGGTGGATCGGGTTCACGTCGCCGGAGACCCGGGCGTAGCGGCGGCCGGCGTCGCCGGGCACCCGCCAGCGGACGGTCCCCGCCGGCAGCTCCCCGACCGCGACGTCGACGTCGGAGGGAGGTGCCCCCTCCGGCGCCCGCGCCCCGCGGGCGAGGTAGGTGGAGCGGCCGCGCCACACCTCGGCGCCGCCGGCCGACACCGACGCGCACAGGTCGACGGTCGCGCCGCGCGGGTGGACGGCGAACCGCTCGGCCCACACCTCGAGGTCGAGGGCCTCCCCCTGCCCGACCGGGCGCAGCACGTCGATCCGGTTGCGGACGTGCACCAGGCCCGGCAGCGCCAGCGGGAAGGCGCGGTCGCTCATCAGCGCGACCTGCAGCGGGAAGGCCAGCACGTGCGGGAACGTCACCGGCAGCGCGTCGGCCTGCGGGAACCGGCACACCCGGGCGTAGGCGGCCACCCCGGCCGGGTCCACGGTCACGCCGCGGCGGGCCAGCCGGGTGTCCGGCAGGTCGCCGCCGCGGCCCCGCGCGGTGAGCGCGGCCCGCACGAACAGCGGCGCCATCGACGGCGCCGACCCGAGCACGGTGACCATCAGGCGCCCAGCACGGACTGGCCGCACACGCGCACGACCTGCCCGTTCACGCCGGCGGCCGTGGGCGAGGACAGCCAGGCGATGGTCTCGGCGACGTCGACGGGCAGGCCGCCCTGCTGCAGCGAGTTGATCCGGGCGCCGACCTCGCGGGTGCCGAAGGGCATCCTCGCCGTCATCTCGGTGACGATGAAGCCCGGCGCGACGGCGTTGATCGTGGCGCCGCGCGCGGCGAACTCCGGCGCCCACGCCCGCACCATCCCGATGACGCCGGCCTTGCTCGCCGCGTAGTTCGTCTGCCCGCGGTTGCCGGCGATGCCCGACTGCGAGCTGACCGCGACCACGCGGCCGCCCGGCCGGAGCAGGCCGTCGGCGTCCAGCAGCGCGCGGGTGAGGTCCAGCTGCGCCTGCAGGTTGACCGCCATGACGGAGTCCCACCGGGCGGCGTCCATGTTGACCAGCAGCTTGTCACGGGTGATGCCGGCGTTGTGCACGACGACGTCGACCCCGCCGTGGCGCCCGCGCAGGTGGCTGACCAGCCGCCCGGCGGCGTCGGGGGCGGTGACGTCGAGCTGGAACGCCGTCCCGCGGACCTCGTTGGCCACCGCGGCCAGCGACTCACCGGCCGCCGGCACGTCGACGGCGACCACGTGCGCGCCGTCGCGGGCCACGACCCGGGCGATCGCCGCCCCGATGCCGCGCGCGGCCCCGGTGACCACGGCGACCTTGCCCTGCAGCGGGCGCACCGGGTCCTCGTCCGCGGGCACGTCGGCCGCCGACACGGTGAGCACCTGGCCGTCGACGTAGGCCGACCGGCCGGAGAGGAAGAACCGCACGGCGCTGCCGGCCGACGCCTCGGCGCCCTCCGGCACGACCACCAGGTTGGCCGTCGACCCGGCGCGCAGCTCCTTGGCCACCGACCGGACCAGCCCCTCCAGGGCCTGCCGGGCCGCGGCCTGCGCCGGGGAGTCCGCGGCCGCGGGCGGGTCGGCGAGCACGAGCACCCGGCCGGTGGGCCGCAGCCGCTCCACCGCCGGGGCGAGGAAGGCGTGCGCCGCGGCCAGCTGCCCGGGCCCGGTCAGGCCGGTGGCGTCGAGCAGGACGGCGGCGGGCCGCTCGCCGCCGTCGTCGCCGGCCGGGACGGTCACGCCGGCGTCGCGGAGGACGGCGGCGAGCGTCCCGCCCAGCCGGCCCTCCCCCGCCGTCCCGACGACGGCCGGGCCGGGCAGCAGCGGCTGCCCCGGCTCGTACCGGCGCAGCACGGCCGGCCGGGGCAGGCCGAGCTGCTCGACGAGGGAGGACCCGACGCCGGAGTTGGCGAAGGTCGTGTACCAGTCGCTCACGGGGTGCAGCTCCTTCAGGACTCGAGGATGGCGACGACGCCCTGGCCGCCGGCCGCGCAGACGGAGATCAGCCCGCGCTTCCCGGGGCCGGCCTCGTGCAGCTGCTTGGCCAGCGAGGCGACGATCCGGCCGCCGGTCGCCGCGAACGGGTGCCCGGCCGCGAGCGAGGAGCCGTTGACGTTGAGCTTCGACCGGTCGATCGACCCGAGCGGGGCGTCGAGGCCGAGGCGCTCCTTGCAGAACGCCGGGTCCTCCCACGCCTTGAGCGTGGCGAGCACAGTGGAGGCGAAGGCCTCGTGGATCTCGTAGAAGTCGAAGTCCTGCAGCGTCAGGCCGTTGCGGGCGAGCATCACCGGCATCGCGTAGGCCGGCGCCATGAGCAGGCCCTCGCCGCCGTGCACGTGGTCGACGGCGGCGGTCTGCGCGTCGACGAGGTGGGCGAGCACCGGCAGGCCGTGCTCGGCGGCCCACTCGTCGGAGGACAGCAGGACGGCCGAGGCGCCGTCGGACAGCGGCGTCGAGTTGCCGGCGGTCATGGTGGCCGCGGGGTCGTCCTTGCCGAAGACCGGCTTCAGCTTCGCCAGCTTCTCCACGGTCGTGTCCGGGCGCAGGTTCTGGTCGCGGGTGAGACCCAGATAAGGGGTGACCAGGTCGTCGAGGAAGCCGCGCTCGTAGGCGGCGGCGAGGTTGCGGTGCGAGCGGACGGTGAGCTCGTCCTGCTCCTCCCGGCCGATCTCCCACTCCCTCGCGGTGATCGCCTGGTGCTCGCCCATCGCGAGGCCGGTGCGCGGCTCGGCGTTGCGCGGGATCTCGGGCACGAGCGAGCCGGGGCGGATGCGCGAGAGCGCCTTGAGCCGCTGGCCGATCGTCTTGGCGTTGTTCAGCTCGATGAGCACCCGGCGCAGGTCGTCGCCCACGGCCAGCGGGGCGTCCGACGTCGTGTCCACGCCGCCGGCGATGCCGGACTCGATCTGGCCCAGCGCGATCTTGTTGGCGACCAGCACGGTGGCCTCGAGGCCGGTGCCGCAGGCCTGCTGGACGTCGTAGGCGGGGGTGGCGGCCGACAGCCGCGACCCGAGCACCGACTCGCGGGTCAGGTTGAAGTCGCGCGAGTGCTTGAGGACGGCGCCGGCGACGACCTCGCCCACCAGCTCGCCCTGCAGCCCGAAGCGGGCGACCAGGCCGTCCAGCGTCGCGGTGAGCATGTCCTGGTTGGACGCCTGCGCGTAACGG
The DNA here is from genome assembly GCF_054050335.1 of Geodermatophilus sp. SYSU D00698. Lineage (NCBI taxonomy): Bacteria > Bacillati > Actinomycetota > Actinomycetes > Geodermatophilales > Geodermatophilaceae > Geodermatophilus > Geodermatophilus sp. SYSU D00698. Next base: position 14,092 of record NZ_JBJGZD010000019.1, on the reverse strand, counting down.
GAGTTCGAGCGGGCGAACGGGATGCGGTTGCCGCCGAGGACGGCGGCCCGCCGGGTCCGGTGCGAGCTCATCGGTGACCTCCGGGGGTCCCAGGAGCGCCGTTCGTACGCGAACGGCTGACGGAGTGGCCGGTACCGACGGTACACGGTACCGTCGGTTACATGAAAGCCGAGACGGCCTCCCGGCGGCGCGACCGCCGGGACTCGCGGTGGGACGAGCACCGCCGCGCGCGCCGCGAGCAGCTGGTGGACGCCACCGTCGCCGCGGTCGGGAAGCACGGCGCCGGCGTCGGCATGGACGAGATCGCCGCCGAGGCCGGCACCAGCAAGACCGTCGTCTACCGGCACTTCGCCGACCGCAGCGAGCTCTACGTCGCCGTCTGCAACCGGGTCGCGGCGCAGCTGACCGAGAAGCTGCGCGCGGCGATGACCAGCACCGACCACCCGCGCCGGATGGTGGCCGCCGCCGTCGAGACCTACCTGGCGTTCCTGGAGGCCGACCCGGAGCTCTACCGCTTCGTCGTCGCCCACCCGCTGCTGGACAGGCCGGTCGACGCCGACCCCGTCAGCACGCTGTCGGACCTGGTCGGCGACCAGGCCGCCGCGCTGGTGGCCGTCGCCCTCGAGCGGGCCGGCCGGGACCCCGCGGCCGCCGCGCCCTGGGGGCACGGCCTGGTAGGGCTGGTCCGCGCCGCCGCCGACTGGTGGCTGCGTGCCGACCGGCCGATGCCCCGGGCGGACCTGGCCGCCCACCTCACCGACCTCGCCTGGGCCGGGCTCTCGAGCCTCGCCCCCGCTGGACCGACCCCCGAGGAGAAGAAGTGACCTCCACCCTCCCCCGCACCGTGGACCCGGCGCGCCTCCAGGAGGTGCTCGACGGACGGTGGGCGCACGTGCGCCGCGACGCCCGCGAGCAGCTCGGCGACCCGAAGTGGGCCCCGGTGTACGGCGAGTCGGTGCAGGAGGCCCGCGAGCGGATCACCCGGCTGGCCGGCGAGCTCGCCGCCACCGGCCGCGTCGGCCTGGGCTTCCCCGAGGAGTACGGGGGCGAGGCCGACGCCGGCGGCTCGGTGACCTCCATCGAGATGCTGGCCTTCGGCGACCTGTCGCTGATGGTCAAGGCCGGCGTCCAGTGGGGCCTGTTCGGCGGCGCCGTCCAGCTGCTCGGCACGCGGCGGCACCACGACGCCTACCTGCCCGACATCATGAGCTTCGCGCTGCCCGGATGCTTCGCCATGACCGAGACGGGCCACGGCTCCGACGTCCAGCAGCTGCGCACCACCTGCACCTACGACGCCGGGACGCAGACCTTCGACCTGCACACCCCGCACCAGGCCGCGCGCAAGGACTACATCGGCAACGCGGCCGAGGACGGGCGGATGGCCGTCGTCTTCGCCCAGCTGGTGACGCAGGGCGAGCCGCGCGGCGTGCACGCCTGGCTGGTGCCGATCCGCGACGAGGACGGCAACCCGTTGCCCGGCGTCACCATCGGCGACGACGGCCCGAAGGCGGGCCTGCTCGGCGTCGACAACGGCCGGCTGTCCTTCGACCACGTCCGCGTGCCGCGGGAGATGCTGCTCGACCGCTACGGGCAGGTGGCCGAGGACGGCACCTACACCTCCGGCATCGAGAACGAGACCCGCCGCTTCTTCACCATGCTCGGCACGCTGGTCCGCGGCCGGGTGAGCGTGGGCGGCTCGGCCGGCTCGGCGACCAAACTGGCCCTCGACATCGCCGTCCGCTACGGCGACGTCCGCCGCCAGTTCGCCGCCCCCGGCCGCGACCGGGAGATCGTGCTCAACGACTACCTGGTCCACCAGCGCAAGCTGCTGCCGGCCCTGGCCACCTCCTACGCGCTGGCGTTCGCCCAGGAGGAGCTGGTCAGCACGATGCACGACGTCCAGACGGCGGTGCACGAGCACGGCGAGGCCGTCGACGAGGCCGCCCAGCGGGAGCTCGAGGCGCGCGCGGCCGGGCTCAAGGCGGCCAACACCTGGCACGCCACCCGCACCATCCAGACGTGCCGCGAGGCGTGCGGCGGCGCCGGCTACCTGGCGGAGAACCGGCTGCCCCAGCTCAAGGCCGACACCGACGTGTTCACCACGTTCGAGGGCGACAACACCGTCCTGCTGCAGCTGGTCGCCAAGGGCCTGCTCACCGGCTACCGGGACGCCTTCGGCTCCCTCGACGGCTGGGGCAGGGTCGCGTTCGTCGCCGACATGGTCCGCGAGACCGTCCTCGAGCGGACGGCGGCCCGCGGACTGATCGCCCGGCTCGTCGACGCCGTTCCCGGCCGGGACGAGGACGTGCCGCTGCGCGACCGCGGCTGGCAGCTGAAGGTGTTCGAGTTCCGCGAGAAGCACACCCTCGAGGGCGCCATCCGCCGACTCCGCCGGAACGCCGCCGACGAGGGCATGGAGCCCTTCCAGGTCTTCAACAGCGTCCAGGACCACGTGCTGCGGACGGCGTCCACCCACATCGACCGGGTGGTGCTCGAGGCGTTCGTCGCCGGGATCGAGCGGACGACCGACCCGGACGCGAAGGCGCTGCTCGAGGCCCTGTGCGACCTCTACGCGCTGTCGACCATCGAGGCGGACAAGGGCTGGTTCCTCGAGCACGGCCGGCTCACCCCGGCCCGGTCGAAGGCGCTGACCGCCACGGTGAACGCCCTGCTCGCCGAGCTGCGGCCGCACATGGTCACCCTCGTCGACGGGTTCGCCATCCCGCAGGAGTGGAAGGCCGCCGCGATCCTCGAGGAGGAGGCGGACCGGCAGGAGGCCATGCACCTCGAGGACAGGGCCGCCGAGGACGCCCGGCTGCGGGCCGCCGTCGTCACCCCGGACGACAGCGCCACCTCGCTGGAGGTAGCGCCCGCTCAGTAGCGGGAGCCCGGGTCAGCTGCCGGCGGGCAGGGCGCCGTTGACCGTGATCGCGTCGACGGCGCCGTGCCCGACCTCCCAGCGGTCGAGCAGCTCCTGGTAGACGCCGTCGTCGGCCAGCCGCTGCAGCGCCTCGGTGAGCACGTCGCGCAGCCCCGTCCGGTCCGGGGCGACGGCGATGCCGTACAGCCCGGGCTCGTACTGGGTGTCGGAGACCAGCTGGTAGCTGTTCTGCGTCCGCGGGTCGGTGGTCACGTGGACCGCCGGCGGGTAGTCGGCGACGACGGCGTCGGCGCGGCCGGTGCGCAGCTCGAGCAGGGCGTCGTCGTTGGTGGGCAGCTCGTGCAGGTCGATGCGCTGCGCGCACGAGACCTGGGCCCGCTCCAGCAGCCCGACCTGCACGGTCCCGGCCTCGACGGCGACGCTGCGGCCGCACAGACCGGCCAGCTCGTGGATGCCGAGCGGGTTGCCGCGCGCGACGACGATCGAGGAGCCGGCGCGGAAGTAGTTGACGAAGTCGGCCTGCTGCTCGCGCTCGGCGGTGTCGGTGACCGCGCTCATGACCAGGTCGAACCGGTCGGCGGCGAGGTCGTCGAGGAGCGTGTCGAACGGCGCGGCCTCGAAGCGCACCTCCACGCCGAGCAGGTCGCCGAGCGCGGCGCCGAGGTCGGGCTCGAAGCCGACGATGGTGCGCCCGTCGAGGCCGAACGACGACGCCGGCGGGTAGGACGGGTCGTTGGCCACCGTCAGGACGCCGGCCGCGCGCACGTCGGCGGGCAGCGCGGCGTGCAGCTCCTCGTCGACGGCGACGGCGGCGGCCGGGCCGGCGGCGGTCTCTGGGGCGGCTGCCCCGCACCCGGCGGCGACCAGGGCGAGGGTCAGGGAGAGGGCGGGGACGGCGGTGCCGGCGACGGCACGGCGGGTGCGGGTCACGCGAGGACCTCCTGGGCGGGCGCGGACGCCGGGCGGGCCGCGCAGGTGAGTTCCGGCCACGGGCGGGGCCGGGAGAACAGCCAGCCCTGGGCGCGGTCGCAGCCGACCGCCCGCAGCCAGGCGGCGACCTCGGGCGTCTCGACGCCCTCGGCGCACACCGACAGCCCCAGGCCGTGGGCGAGCTCGACCAGCGACCGCACGACGGCGGCGTCCTCGGCCGAGACGTCGACCCCGGTGACGAAGGCCCGGTCGACCTTGACCTCGGCCAGCGCCAGCGAGCGCAGGTGCGACAGGCTGGCGAAGCCGACGCCGAAGTCGTCCAGCGCCGCGCCGAACCCGTGCGCGGCGAGCTCGGCCAGGCAGGCCGAGGCGGCGGCGAGGTCGGCGGGCAGCGCGGTCTCGGTGACCTCGAGGACCAGCTTCGCCGGCGGCACCCCGGCCGCGGCGGCGAGCCGGGCGACGGTGGCGGCGAACCCGGGCGCCTCGAGGTTGCGCACCGAGACGTTGACCGAGACGGTCCAGTCCTCGCCGGCGGCCGTCCAGGCGGCGCAGTCGGCCAGCGCCTGCCGGAGCACCCACTCGGTGAGCGCGCCCATGACGCCGGACTGCTCGAGCGCCGGCAGGAACTCGCCGGGGCCGATCAGCCCGCGCTGCGGGTGCTGCCAGCGCAGCAGCGCCTCCACGCCGACGGTGGCGCCGGAGGCCAGGTCCACCTGCGGCTGGTAGTGCAGGCGCAGGTCGCCGTCCTCCAGCGCGCGCCGCACGTCGTGCTGCAGCGCCGGCGAGTGCGGCGAGGGCACGGTGGCGCGGGGGTCGAAGACGACGACGCCGGTCGCGCCGCGCTTCCCCTGGTACATGGCGGCGTCGGCGCAGGTCATGAGCGTCTCGACGTCGGTGGCGTCGGCCGGGTGCATGGCGATGCCGCAGCTGGCCTCCACCGCCAGCGGCACGCCCTCGACCACGGTCTCCACCGACAACGCGTCGCTGACCCGCTGCACCAGCTCGCGGGCGGCGCCGGCGTCGTCCATGCCGGGCAGCAGCAGGCCGAACTCGTCGCCGCCGAGGCGGGCCACGGTGTCCTCCGCCCGCACGGTGGCCGACAGCCGCCGGCCCACCTCGCGCAGCAGCTGATCGCCGGCGTGGTGGCCGAGGGTGTCGTTGACCTCCTTGAACCGGTCGAGGTCGACGAGGACGACGGCGGCCGGGGCGCCCCGGCCCACCTCGGCGGCCACCCGCCGGGCGAACAGCTCGCGGTTGGCCAGGCCGGTCAGCGGGTCGTGCAGCGCGTCGTGGGCGGCCTGCGCGGCCTGGCGGCGCAGCCGGCGGGTGGTCGACCAGGAGATCCCGGCGAGCACGAGGTAGAGGGCGCCGAGGCCGGCGCCCAGCCGCCAGTAGGTGCGGGTGGTGGCCGCCTCGACCTGGGCGGCGACGGTGTCGTAGGGCAGCAGCAGCTCGAGCACGCCGACCGAGCGGCCGGAGGTGTCGGCGACGATGGGCTGCAGGACGCGGATCATCCGGCCCACGGCCAGGCCGTCGTCGTCGAGGAGGGCGACGTCGGTCCCGCCGGCGGCGGCCGTGGCGAACGCGGCGCCGCCGGCGGGGACGACGTCCTCGCCGGTGGGGTAGTCGGGCAGCGCGGTCTCGGGACCGGTGGCGCCGTCGTCGGCGAAGACGACCGCGCCGGCGAAGTCGCGCAGCCGCAGCCGCAGGATCGAGCCGCGGAAGACGGCGAGGTCGGTGGCCGCCTGCAGCCGCTCGCGCTCGGCCCCGGTCAGCCCGGTGCCGAGGTCCTGCCCGCGCAGCGCCGGGGCGATGGTCATCTCCTCGACCACCGCGGCCTGCGCGTGGCCGTACTCCAGCGCGCGGTCGACGGCGTCCTGCCGGATGCCCGCCGCGAGGACCGCGCCCAGCACGACCACCGGCACCAGGCTGGCCGCGGCGTAGGCGGCGAACAGCCGGGTGCCGGCCGCCGTCGCGCTCCGGGACCTGCTCATGGCTGCCTCATCGGACGGACCGGGCCGCCGGTCGAGCGCCGTCTCACCCGTCCGGGGGGCCAGGTCCCGGGCGGCGCGGGGGCGGGCGGGAGGATGGACCCCCGTGAGCACCCTCGCGGCGGCCACGGAGACGCTGCGCGTCCCGGCCGCGGTCGACCTCGCCGCGATCGTCGTCGGCGCGCTGACCGGCGGGCTGCTGGCCGCCCGGGAGGGCTTCGCCGTCTCCGGTGTCCTGCTGCTGGCGGTCAGCGGCGGCCTCGGCGGCGGGCTGATCCGCGACGTGCTGCTCGCCGAGGGGCCGCCGGTGGCGCTGACCAACCGCGCCTACCTGCCCGCCGTGGCCATCACCGCGGCGGTCACCTTCTTCTTCTCCGGCTGGCTGTCCCGGCTCACCGCGCTCCTGGTGGTGCTCGACGCGCTCACCCTCGGCCTGTTCACCGTCATCGGCGCGCAGAAGGCCCAGCTCGCCGGCCTGCCCAGCGCCTCGGTGGTGTTCATCGGGACCCTGACGGCGGTCGGCGGGGCGGTGATCCGCGACGTGCTGCTCGCCCAGCGCGCCGACATCGTGCAGCCCGGGCCCTACAACGCCGTCGCCGCGCTGCTCGGCGCCACGCTGCTCACGCTGCTGGCCGGGCCGCTCGGCGTGGACCCCATCCCGGTGGCGCTGCTGGTGATCGCCTTCGTGGCGGCGCTGCGGGTGCTGTCGGTGTGGCGCGGGTGGGAGGCGCCGGTCGCCGTGGACCTCCCCGGCCGCGCCCGCAGCCGGCTGGCGGCCCGCGACCGGTCCCGGCGGCCGGACGGGCGCCGCCGGGTCCTCCGCCGCCGGATGCGGTGAGCCGGAGCCGCCCGGCAGGATGAGCCGCATGCCCGAGCGGGAGCACGACGTCGTCCTCTTCGGCGCCACCGGCTTCGTGGGCCGCCTGGTCGCCGCCTACCTGGCCGAGGCCGCGCCGCCCGGCCTGCGCGTCGCCCTGGCCGGCCGGTCGAAGGAGAGGCTGACCGCCGCCGCGGCCGGCCTGCCGGAGACGGCCCGCCACTGGCCGCTGCTCGAGGCCGACAGCAGCGACCCGGCGTCGCTGGCCCGGATGGCGGAAGGCACCCGGGTGCTGGCCACCACGGTCGGCCCCTACCACCGCTACGGCCTGCCGGTGGTGGAGGCCTGCGCGCGGGCGGGCACGCACTACGCCGACCTCACCGGCGAGGTGCTGTTCGTCCGCGAGGCCATCGACCGCTGCGACGCCGTCGCCCGGGAGACCGGCGCCCGCCTCGTGCACGCCGCCGGCTACGACTCGATCCCGTCGGACCTGTCGGTGTTCCTGCTGGCCGAGCGGGCCCGGGCCGACGGCGCGGGCGGGCTCACCGACGTCCGCCTCGTCGCCACCGTCCGCGGCGGGTTCAGCGGCGGCACGGTCGACTCGATGCGCGCGCAGGTCGAGGCGATGGCCACCGACCGAGCGGTGCGGAGGGTGATCGCCGACCCGTACGCCCTCTCCCCCGACCGCGCCGCCGAGCCGGACACGAAACAGCCGCCGGACGCCATGCCGCCCGCGCTCGCCGCCGAGGGCCGGTGGACGGCCCCGTTCGTGATGGCGCCGTTCAACACCCGGATCGTGCGCCGCAGCAACGCGCTGCAGGACTGGGCCTACGGCCGGGGCCTGCGCTACGGCGAGTCGATGAGCACCGGCCGCGGGATCCCCGGCGCGTTCGCCGCCGCCGGCGTCACCACCGGTCTCGCCGCGGCGCTCGGCGCGATCGCCTTCCCGCCCACCCGGGCCCTGCTCGACCGGGTGCTCCCCGCGCCCGGGAGCGGGCCGAGCGAGTCGGTGCGGGAGAGGGGCTTCTTCCGGATGGTCGTCGACGCCGACACCGAGGGCGGCCGCCGCTACCGGGCCACCGTGGCCGGGCAGGGCGACCCCGGCTACAAGGCGACGTCGGTGATGCTCGGCGAGGCGGCGCTGGGGCTGGCCCTCGACGAGGACCGGCTGCCGGACCGGGCCGGGTCGCTGACCCCCGCGACGGCGCTGGACGGCGTGCTGGTCGACCGGCTGCGCGCCGCCGGGCACACCTACGAGGTCACGGCCCTCTAGGGAGGGCCTCCCTCCAGCACGTCCCGGCCCGTGGGCGGCACGTGGCCGCGGTGCGGTCCGGAGGACCGCGGTGTCATCCCTCGACGCGGACGGCGAGCAGCGCGACGTCGTCCTCGGCGCCGGGCAGGACCATCCGCCCGAGCAGCCGGTCGCACAGCTCCTCGAGCGGGAGGTCGCCGAACTCACCCAGCGCGGCGGTGAGGGCGGCGGTCCCGGCGTCGAGGTCGCGGTCCCGCCGCTCGACCAGACCGTCGGTGTAGAGCAGCACCGTGCTGCCCACGGGCAGCTCGCAGTCGTGGTCGGCGCGCGGGCGGCGCGGGTCGACGCCCAGCAGCAGGTCGGCCGTCCCCTCGTCCAGCACGCGCACGCCGCCGCCGGGCAGGACGACGACCGGCGGTGGGTGCCCGGCGCTGGACCAGCGCAGCCGGACGCCCCCGCCGTCGGTGCGCTCCAGCCGGGCGAGGACCGCGGTGGCCATCGCCCCGAGGGCCAGCCCGGCCGCGGCGCGGTCGAGCCCCGCGAGCACCTCCGCCGGTGACCCCCCGCCGGCGTAGCCGATGCCGCGCAGCAGCCCGCGCAGCTGGCCCATCGCCGCGGCGGCGTGCCGGTCGTGCCCGACGACGTCGCCGATCGCGAGGACCACCGCGCCGCCGGCCTCGACGAACGCGTCGTACCAGTCGCCGCCGATCTCGGCGCCCTCCGACGCCGGCACGTACCGGACGACGATCTCGCAGCCCTCGGGCCGGGGCGGCGCGGTGAGCATGCTGTGCTGCAGGGCGTCGGCGAGGTCGCGCTGCTGCTCGTAGAGGCGGGCCGCCTGCAGGGCCAGTCCCGCCCGGCGGCCGACCTCGATCGCGGTGTCGATCTCGCCCGGCGTGTGCGGCCCGCGCGCGGCGTCGTTGGCGGTGCCCAGGGCGCCGATGACCCGCCCCCGCGCCACCAGCGGCACGACCAGCGCCGAGCGGGGCGCCAGCCGCAGCAGCGTCTCCTGGTCCGCCGGGTCGGGCAGCGAACGGGCGATCCGGGCGGCGTCCAGCTCCGGGACGACGAGCGGGCGGCCGGTGCGGGTGACCACCCGTGCGGCGTGCTCGTCGCTCATCCCGGTCGCCATCGTGTGCACGTAGGCGGCGACGTCGTCCCGGCGGGCCGGGTCGCGGTGCGCCCAGGCCACCTCGTGCAGCCGGCCCTGCTCCTCGGTGACGACGATCCAGCACCAGTCCCCCAGCGCCGGCACCACCAGGTCGGCGAGCTGCCCGAGCTGCTCACCGATGTCGAGGCTGCCCGAGAGCACGCGGCCGGCGTCGGCCAGCAGCTGCAGCCGCTGGTTGGCCCGGGACATGGCGCGCACGGCCTCGGCGCGCTCGGCCTGGGACCGCAGCCGGGAGACGCTCAGCGCGATCTGCGCGGTCAGCGCGTCGAGCAGCTCGACGTCGTCGTCGACGAAGACGTGCTCGGTGTCCCAGAGGACGACGAAGCTGCCCAGCAGCCGGCCCTCGACCCGCAGCGGCAGCGCGGCGAGCGCGCGCAGGCCGAGCGCGGCGCCGACCTCGGCCATCTGCGGGAACCGGGCCACCGCCTCGTCGAGGTCGGCGAAGACCAGCCGCTCGCCGTGCCGGGCGGCGTACTGGGTGGGCAGCGTGTCGTCGAGCTCGACCACCATGGCCTCGGGCGGCAGCTCCACGTCGGCCTCCGCGGCGGCGCTCGCCACGGTGTCGGCCAGGCCGCGGGCGAGGTGCAGCCGCAGCGCGCCGTCGCCGTCGAACGCGGCCAGCGCGCTGGAGGACGCCCCGAGCACCCGGGCGCCCCGCAGCGCGATCTCGGCCAGCTGCGACAGCGCGGTCGCGTTCGCCAGCTCCGCGGCGACCTCGGCGACAGCGGCGGCCCGCTGCACCGCCGCCATCCGGCGGGTGGCCTGCTCGCGGGCCTCGGTGGCGTCGAGGACGGTGCCGAGGACCCGCACCCGCTCGCCGCGCAAGTCGCGCACCACGCGGCCGCGGGACACCGTCCAGCGCACGCTGCCGTCGGCGTGCAGGGCGCGGGCCTCGACGGCGTACTCGCCGGCGCCGGACAGCGCGGAGGCCATCGCCGCCCGCACCGCGGCGTGGTCGTCGGGGTGGATCCGCTCGGCGAGCATCCGGTCGACGTCGGCGATGTCCAGGGGCCCGTCGAGGCCGTGCACCGCCGCGCACCGCTCGTCCCAGTGCAGCGCCCCGCTGCGCAGGTCGTACTCCCAGATGCCGATCTCGCTGGCCTCGAGGGCGACCTCCAGCCGGGTGCGGGACACGCCGATGGCGGAGCGGGCGGCCGAGAGCTCCAGCTCGGCCACCACCGCGGCGGCCAGGTGCTCCAGCAGTGCGACGTCGTCGGGCTGCCAGGTGCGCGGCTCGGGGTCGTGGACGGCGAGCGCGCCGACGACGAAGCCGGACGCGGACAGCAGCGGCGTGCCCAGGTAGGCCACGACCTCGCCGGAGGTGACGGCGGGCAGCGCGGCCAGCACGGGGTCGGCCCGCGCGTCGGACACCGCGAGGGCCCGCCCCTCGCGCACGACGCGCTCGGAGAAGGCCCCGGTGAGCAGGGCCCGCCCGCCGACCACGCCGGGTGGCAGGCCGTGCCCGCCGACGACGGTGTCCCGCTCGATGAACAGGGTGACCTTCGCGTGGTCGACGTCGAGCAGTCGCGCGGCCAGCCCGGACAGCCGGTCGTAGGCGGCGGGGTCCGGCACCTCGAGGAACAGGCGGCGGGCGGCGGCGACGCGGTGCGGGTCCTGCAGGACGTCGTCGGGCGCGGACGGCAGGGGGACGGTCACGGCCCTCCTGTCCCTCGCGCGACCGGGCGGTCGCAGCCGTCCATGGTGCCACGGGCGGCGGCCGGGCGGACGGCGCCGTCCGCAGTGGCGCCGGAGTCCCCCGCCCGGGTGAGGGACGCCGCCGGAGGGGTCGGGCGGACGGCGTCCGCGGCCGATCCCCTCGCCATGACGGGGATGCTGACGCGGCGGCTGCCGGACTGCCGCCCCCTGCTCGCCGATCCCGAGGACCTCACCCTGGTCTTCCAGCCGATCGTGGACCTCGCACGGGCCCGCGTGGCCGGGTACGAGGCGCTGTCCCGGTTCCCGGGCACCGCCGGCCCGGAGGTGTGGTTCACCGCGGCCGCGGACGCCGGGATCGCCGCCGAGCTCGAGGCGCTGGCCCTGCACAAGGCCCTGGCCGCCCTCCCGGACCTGCCCGCGGACACCTTCCTCACCGTCAACGTCGGTCCGCACCTGCTCGGGACGGCGCCGGTGCAGGAGGCGCTGGCCACCCGCCCGGACCTGCACCGCGTCGTCGTCGAGCTGACCGAGCACGCGCCGGTCGACGACCTGGGCGCGCTGCGGCTCCAGGTCGCCGCGCTGCGGGCGCGGGGTGCGCTGGTCGCCCTCGACGACACCGGCTCGGGCTGGTCGGGCCTGCAGCAGCTGGCCGCCCTGCGGCCGCAGCTGGTCAAGCTCGACCGGTCCCTGGTCGCCGGCGCCGACGCCGACCCGGTGCGGATGGCGCTGGCGGAGATGGTCGGCGAGTTCGCCGGCCGCATCGACGCCTGGCTGCTCGCCGAGGGCATCGAGACCCGGAGCGAGCTGGCCGCCTTCTGCCGGCTCGGCGTGCCGCTGGCCCAGGGGTGGCTGCTCGGCCGGCCCACGCCCGGGTTCGCGCCGCTGGACCCGGACGTCGCCGCGCTCGTCCGCGGCTGCGCCGCCCGCGCGCGGACGGCGTCCACCGTCGCGGGCCTGCTGCGGCCGGTGCGCCAGTGCGAGGTCACCGAGGCCTTCCCCGGCGTGCCGCCGGTCGTCCTGGTGGGCCCGCAGGGCGAGCCGCTGGCCCTGCGGCTGACCGACCCGCGCACCGGGCAGGCTCACACCGCCCCCGTGTCGCTGCGTGCCGAGCCCACCGACGACGTCACCGCCACCCTGCAGCGGGCGCTGACCCGCTCGCCGGCCCAGCGCTTCGACCCGGTGGTCTGCACCGACGCGGCCGGCGCCGTGGTGGGCCTGCTGCGCGTCGAGGACCTGGCCTCCGCGGCCGCCGCCCGCTGACCGCACCCCGGACCACCGGGAGGAACCGCCCGGTGGAGACCTCCACCCGCGGGGACGTCGTCCCCGGCGGCACCGCCTCGTCACCGCCCGGGCACGGGTCGCCGACGGCGGGCCGGCCCCGGGGACCTGCGGCACGCGGCTCCCGCCGTGTCACGGGGGCCACCCCTCCCCGGGACGGGTGGTACCGGCGGGTCCGTAGGGTCGTGATCAGGCCCGTGCACTGGCCAGATGCCCCGTCGGCGTGTCACGGTGCCCCGGGCCGGACCCCGACGGGGACCGGTCCGTCCCGGGCGCCCGCCCGGGACCGCCGCCGCGGACCCGCGGCCGGCACCCCACCCGGCGGCCCGCCGAGACCGCGCGGGCCCCGACGTCTGAGAGGAACCCCGTGAACAAGGCCGAACTCGTCTCCGCCATCGCGAAGCGCGCCGACGTCCCCAGCTCCACCGTCGACGCCGTGCTGAGCGGCCTGCAGGAGGAGCTCGTCGAGGCGATCACCCGCGGCGAGAAGGTGGCCGTCTCCGGCCTCATCACCGTCGAGCGGACCCAGCGCTCGGCGCGCACCGGCCGCAACCCGCAGACCGGTGAGTCCATCGAGATCCCCGCGGCCAACACCGTCAAGGTGACCGCCGGCTCCAACCTGAAGAAGGCCGCGAGCAACGTCCCGGTCTGACCCGCCGGGCCCCCCGCCGGGGCGGCGCCTGCCCCCTGTGACCCCGCCCACGTCCCGTGGGTCAGGATGCGCAGGCAGGCGCCGCCCGAGGGCGGCGGTGCCGGGACGGAGGAGCACGTGGCGAGCGGACTGACCCTGGACACCGACCCGGCCGAGGTCGGCCTCGACGCCGGCCGGCTGGAGCGCCTGGACAGGCGGCTGGCCCGCTGGGTCGACGACGGGCAGCTGCCCGGCTTCCTCGTCACGGTGTCGCGGCACGGCCGGCTGGCCCACGTGGGGCGGTACGGCTCCCGCGACGTCGAGAACGGCCTCCCGGTCGAGGAGGACACCCGCTGGCGGATCTTCTCGATGACCAAGCCGGTGACCTCGGTGGCGGCGATGATGCTGTACGAGGAGGGGGCCTTCGAGCTCACCGACCCGATCGCGAAGTGGCTGCCGGAGTTCGCCGAGACCCGCGTGTACGTCGCCGGGTCGGCGCAGAAGCCGGTCACCCAGCCGCAGGTCGAGCCGATCCGGGTCCGGCACCTGCTCACGCACACCTCCGGGCTCACCTACGGCTTCCACCACGCCCACCCGGTCGACGCCATGTACCGCGCGATGGGCCACGAGTGGGGCACCCCGCCCGGCGTCGACTCGGCCGAGGCGTGCCGCCAGTGGGCGTCGGTGCCGCTGGTCTTCCAGCCCGGGGCGGAGTGGAACTACGGCGTCTCCACCGACGTCCTGGGCCGGCTCGTGGAGGTCGTCTCCGGCCAGACCCTCGACGTCTTCTTCGCGGAGCGGGTCTTCCGCCCGCTGGGCATGACCGACACCTCCTTCGGCCTGCGCGAGGACGACGACGTCGACTCCCTGGCCCGGCTCTACGCCGCCGTCCCCGGGCAGCCCGGCGGCCCGGCCACCTCCTTCGCGCCGATCGACGCCATGGGCGAGGCGGCGCACCGCAAGCCGACGTTCCTGTCCGGCGGCGGCGGGCTGGTCTCGACGGCGGGTGACTACCTGCGCTTCTGCGAGATGCTGCGCCGCGGCGGCTCCTACGACGGCGGGCGACTCCTGGGCCCGCGGACGCTGGCGCACATGGTGCGCAACCACCTGCCCGGCAACGCCGACCTGGAGACGTTCGGGCGGCCGCTGTTCGCCGAGACGCCGCTGCGCGGGGTGGGCTTCGGGCTGGGCTTCTCGATGGTGCTGGACCCGGCGCGCTACGGCGGCGTCGCGAGCGTCGGCGACTACAGCTGGGGCGGGGCGGCGTCGACGGCGTTCTACGTCGACCCGGTCGAGGACGTCGTCGTCAGCTTCTACACGCAGCTGCTGCCCTCGAGCACGCTGCCGATCCGGGCCTACCTGCGCGCCCTGGTCAACCAGTCGATCGTCGCCTGAGGCGGGGGGGGGGGGGGGGGGGGGGGGGGGGGGGGGGGGGGGGGGGGGGGGGGGGGGGGGGGGGGGGGGGGGGGCGGGGGGGGCTCGCGG
>NZ_JBJGZD010000018.1:0-106228 GCF_054050335.1 Geodermatophilus sp. SYSU D00698 | reverse complement strand
CCCCCCCCCCCCCCCCCCCCCCCCGCGCCCGCCCCCCCCCCCCCCCCCCCCCCCCCCCCCCCCCCCCCCCCCCCCCCGCCGCCCCCCCCCCCCCCCCCCCCCCCCCCCCCCCCCCCCCCCCGGGGCCGGGACGCCGTGCGGGGCCGGGACGCCGCGGGCCCGGTGGCTCGTCCCGCTGCTGGTGGCCCTGGCCGTCGTCGCGGTGACGGCCGGGGTGCTGGCGGCCCGCGTCCCGGGTGGCGCCGATGCCGCCGGCATCGGCGTGCCAGCCGGACCCACCCCGGCCGCGGAGCCGACCGGGCCGACCCCGGCACCCGGCGCGCCGGAGGTGCCGCAGCCGGTGACGCCGACCTGCTCGCCGCTGGGCCTGCTCGTCACCGCCGGCCCGGTCGACGCCGGGCTCGGCCACCGCGGCGTCGTCGTCACCGTGACCAACTGCGGGGACGCGCCGCGGGACGTCACCGGCTACGCCGGAGTCGAGGTGCTCGACGGGACCGGCCGGCCGATGCCGTTCACCGTGGCGCACGAGTCGAGCTACATGGTCATCGACCCCGGCCCGTCCCCGCTGGTGCTGCAGCCCGGGCAGAGCGCCGTCACCGGCGTCTCGTGGTCGGCCACGGTCACCGACGGCGGGCTCACCGAGGGGCAGGCGCTGCGCGTCGTCCCGGTGCAGGGTGGCCCGGGTCAGGTCCTGCCGGTGTGGGTCGACGCCGGCACCACCGGGGAGATCGCCGTCGCCGCCTGGGCGACGCAGCTCGCGCGGTAGCGCCTCACTCGCCGGTGACGCCGTCCACCGCCTCGCGCAGCAGGTCGGCGTGGCCGTTGTGCCGGGCGGTCTCCTCGACCAGGTGCAGCAGCATCCAGCGCAGGCTGAACCGGTTGCCGTTGCGCAGCGGCACCACCGACAGCGCGTCCAGCGACCCGGCCGCCGCGACCACCGCGTCGGTGCGCCGGCCGGCCTCCCGGTAGCGCTCGCGCAGCACCTCCGGCTCGAGGTCCACGGCGGCGTCGAACTCCCAGTCGGGGGTCGCGTCCCAGTCCACGCCGTCCCACGGCGTGTGCTCCGGCTCCCCGGCGAACCGCTCCACCGCCCAGGTCTCCTCGACCAGCGCGAGGTGGTACAGCAGCCCGGCCAGGGTGAGCGACGACGGCGGGTGCGCCCGGGCCAGCTGCTCGCGCGTGAGTCCCTCGGTCTTCAGCAGCAGCGTCTCGCGCTGGTAGGCGAGGTAGCCGGTCAGCGTGGTGGTCTCGTCGGCGGTCTCCGGCGGGTCGGTGCGCACCGGAGGACCCTCGCACGCCGGGGCGCGTCAGGCCGGGCCGACCAGCCCCGCGACGATCTCCGCCGACAGGGTGACCAGCGGCAGCCCGCCGCCCGGGTGCGACGAGCCGCCGACCAGGTACAGCCCGCGCACCGGGGCGGCGTTGCCCGGGCGCAGGAACGCCGCGCGGGCGCCGTTGCTCGAGGTGCCGTAGATCGAGCCGCCGACGCTGCCGGTCTCGCGGGCGAGGTCGGCCGGCGTGCGGGTCACCGACCAGCGCAGCCGGGACCGGACGTCGAGCCCGCGCGCGGCCATCACCTCCAGCACCCGGGTGGCGTAGCGGTCGGCGAGGCCCGGGGTGTCCCAGTCGACGCCGCACTCGGGGTCGTGCCGCGGCGCGTTGACCAGGACGAACCACGACTCGCTGTCGTCGTCGGGCCGGGTGGCGGGGTCGTCGGGAGCGCTGACGTAGACCGTCGGGTCGGGCACCGGGCAGGGCAGGCCGCGGTGCCGTCCGGTGCCGAAGACCGCGTCGAACTCGGCGTCGTAGTCGGCGGGGAAGGCGACGGTGTGGTGCGCCAGGCCCGGCGTGCGGCCGCGCAGCGCGAGCAGCAGCACGAAGCCCGACAGCGACGGCGTCGCCCGGGTCAGGCCGCGCCGCACCGCGCGGGTGCGCCGGTCCGGCGGCAGCAGCCCGGCGTACAGGGCGGTGGCGTCGGCGCCGGAGACGACGACGTCGGCGGTCACCTCGCCGCCCTCGGCGAGCTCCACCCCGGCCACCCGGCCGCCGTCGCGCAGCACCCGCCGGACCGGCGTGCCGGTGCGGACGTCGGCGCCGTGCTCGCGGGCCCGCTCGGCCACCGCCTCGGCCAGCCGGTGCAGCCCGCCGCGGACGTACCAGGAGCCGAACGCCTGCTCGACGTAGGGCACGGTGGCCAGCACGGCGGGCGCGCGCCGCGGGTCGGAGCCGGAGTAGGTGGCGTAGCGGTCGAGCAGCACCCGCAGCCGCGGGTCGCGCAGGTAGCGGGCGCCCAGGCCGCGCAGCGTCTGCCAGGGCGCGACGGCGGCGACGTCGGCCGGGTCGCGGGCCAGCCGGACCAGGGTGGCCGCGCCGCGCAGCGGCGAGCGGAGGAACGGCTGCTCGGTGATCGCCCACATCGCGCCGGCGCGCTCGAGCAGCGCCTGCCACTGCGTGCCGGCGTCGTCGCCGAGGGCGGCGTCGAGCGCGCCGGGGACCGCCTCGAGGTGCCCGGGGACGGCCAGCCGGGTGCCGTCGGCGAACCGGTAGTCGACGGCGGGGTCGAGCCGGACGAGGTCGACGGACTCCTCCAGCGGGCCGCCGGTGGCGTCGAACAGGTCGCGCAGCACCTGCGGCAACGTGACCAGGCTCGGGCCGGTGTCGAAGGCGTGGCCGTCGCGGGCGTACCAGCCGAGTTTGCCGCCGACGGCGCCGGACTGCTCCAGCACGGTCACCCGGTGCCCGAGCGCGCCGAGCCGCGCCGCGGCGGCGAGGCCGCCCAGCCCGGCGCCGACGACCACCACCCGTGCCACAGCGTCACCGTAGTGCCGCGGCTCACCGCCCGATCGGGTGATCACCCGGGGTGGCGGGGCCCGGCTCCCCGGCCCACGATCGGCACACCTGCGGAGCCGACGCGGGAGCACGACAGGAGGACGACCCGTGCGGACGGCGGTGTGCTCGACGGCGGTGCTGGTGGTGGTGCTGACCGGGTGCTCGGACGTGCACCTGCCCGACGTCGAGCAGGTGGCCGGGGACTTCGCGGCGGCCGATCCCGCCACCCGCTGCGACCTGCTCACCGACGCGGCGGTGCGGGCGCTGGAGCACGAGGAGCCGACCGGCTGCCCCGCGGCGCTCGAGGAGCTCCCGCTCGGCACCGGCGGCGTCGTCACCGCGCAGGTCTGGGGTCAGGAGGCCCAGGTGCGGCTCACCGACGACACGCTCTTCCTCTCCCGCGCGCCCGACGGCTGGGAGGTGGCCGCGGCCGGCTGCCGGCCCTCCGGCGAGGGGCGCTACGACTGCCTGGTGGAGGGCTCGTGAGATCCGTGCGCGGGGTGTTCCTGGCCTACCTGCTGGTCGTCTTCGGCGGCGTGGCCTACTGCCTGGTCCTCGCCCTGCTCGGGCGGTGAGCGGAGTGCGGCGGTTCGTCCGGGAGAACTCGCTGAGCCTGGGCTTCGGACTGCTGTTCCTGCTCAGCCTGGCCGGGCAGGCGGTGGCCGGGGCGGCCCAGACGAGCGAGGACCGCCAGGCCGAGGGCCTCGCCCCGGTCACCCTGGCGCACTACGTGACCTCGTCGTCGTTCGCCGTCGACGTCATGGAGAACTGGCAGTCGGAGTACCTGCAGTTCTTCCTCTACGTGTTCGCCACCGTCTGGCTGGTGCAGCGGGGGTCGCCGGAGTCCAAGGAGCTGGACGACGCCGGGACCGAGAGCGACGAGGACCAACTGACGGGCGCCCACGCCCGCGACGACTCGCCGGCGTGGGCGCGGCCGGGCGGCTGGCGCGGCGCGCTGTTCTCCCGGTCCCTGGGGCTGCTGTTCGCCGGGATCTTCCTGCTGACCTGGGCGGCGACCTCGGTCGCCGGCTGGGCGGCGTACAACACCGGGCAGCTGCAGTCGCACGCGGACCCGGTGAGCTGGGTGGCCTACCTCGGCCACGCCGACTTCTGGAACCGCAGCTTCCAGAACTGGCAGTCGGAGATGCTGGCAGTCGGCTCGATGGCGGTGTTCGCCGTCTACCTGCGCCAGCGGGGGTCGCCGGAGTCCAAGCCGGTCGGCGCGTCCCACTCCGACACCGGCGCCACGGGGTGAGGACCGCTCAGGCGAGCAGCCCGGCCAGCGCCGCGTCGGAGGCGGCCAGCGCCGTCCGGTCGTGCGTGCTGCCCGCGGCGACGAGCTCGGTCGCGCCCGTGCGCTCGGCCAGCTCCGCCAGCCGCGCGGCCACCTGCGAGGCGGTGCCGGCGACCGCCGTGGCCGCCGTCCGCTCCGCGTGCCGCCGCTGCACGGCCGTCATCGGCGCTGCCTCCACCGCGGCCACCGGCTCCAGCGGCGGGAAGACGCCGGTGGTGCGCGCCTGCGCCATCGCCCACGCCTCGGGCAGCAGCAGGTCGGCGGCCTCGGCCGCGGTGTCGGCGACGAGCACGTCCAGGCTGATCGCGACCTCCGGCTCCGGCGCCTGCTCCGAGGGCCGGTAGGCGCGGCGGTAGCGGGCCAGCGCCTGCAGCCCCGGCTCCGGGTCGCCGGCCACCCCCAGCAGCGGCCCGCCGACGACGACCGGCAGCCCGAGTGCCGCGGCGACCTCCAGGCCGCGCCCGGTGGCCAGGACCACCATGCGCACGTCCCCGGCGGGCTGCGGGTGCAGGGTGATCTCCGCGGTCCCGGTGAGGTGGGCCCGCACCTCGGCGAGGTCGGCGGCGAAGTCGCGCTCGGCCTCCCGCAGCGCCCGGCGCACGGGCGGGGTGAAGCCCGGCGAGCGGCCCAGGCCCAGGTCGACGCGGCCGGGCGCGAAGGCGGTGAGGGTGGCGAACTGCTCGGCGACGACGAGCGGCTGGTGGTGCGGCAGCATGACGCCGGCCGAGCCCAGCCGGATCGTCGTCGTCCGGCCGGCGACCGCGGCCAGCAGCACTGCGGGCGCGGCCCCGGCGATGCCGGGCACGCCGTGGTGCTCGGCGACCCAGACCCGCCCGTAGCCCAGCCGCTCGGCCGCCACGGCCCGCTCGACGGTGCCGCGCAGCGCCGCCGCGTCCGGCTCGCCGGCGCGGGTGCGCGAGCGGTCGAGCAGCGAGAGGCGCATCAGAACGCGTACCGCACGCGCAGCCAGGGCGCGTGGGAGGCGATGAGCTCCCGCAGCCGCTCGACGCCGGCCCGCTTCACGTCGTTGCGGTAGCGCACGTTCCACTGGCCGTTCTGGCTGCGCTTGGGCTGCTGCAGGTCCGGCCGCCACAGCAGGTCCTCGGCCTTCGGGTGCCAGCCGAGGTTGACCTCGTGCAGGTCCCGGTTGTGGGTCAGCATGATCACCTCGGCGGCCGCCTGGGCCTTGGCCGCGGGGGAGAGGGTGTCGTCGAGCTGCCGCAGCAGCTGCGCCCAGTCGGCCTCCCACCCGTCGCGCAGCACCACCGGCGAGAGGTTGAGGTGCACCTCGTACCCCGCCTCGACGAAGTCGTCGACGGCGGCGACGCGCTCGGCGATCCGGCTGGTCCGCACGTCGACGACCCTCGAGTCGGCGTCGGGCATGAGCGAGAAGCGGATGCGGGTGCGGCCCTGCGGGTCGAGGTGGAGCAGCTGCCGGTTGACGTACTTGGTGGCGAAGGACGCCTTGGCGGTGGGCAGCCCGCGGAAGGTGGCGACCAGGTCGGCGACGTTGTCGCTGACCAGCGCGTCGACCGAGCAGTCGCTGTTCTCGCCGATGTCGTAGACCCAGCTGACCGGGTCCACCTGGTCGGGCTCGGTCTTGAGCCCCTGCCGGGCGACGTGCCGGCGCAGGTAGCCGGTGATCTGCTCGATGTTGGTGAAGACGGTGATCGGGTTGGCGTAGCCCTTCTGCCGCGGCACGTAGCAGTAGGCGCAGGCCATCGCGCAGCCGTTCGCCGTCGAGGGGGCGATCCAGTCGGCCGAGCGGCCGTTCGGGCGGGCGGTGAGCGACTTCTTCACGCCGAGCACCAGCGTCTCGGTCTTCACCCGCACCCAGCGGTCCACGTTGCCCTCGTTACCGTGCAGCTCGGGGATGGCCCAGTGCGAGGGCACCTCGACGACCTCCGCGCCGGGGAAGCGGGCGAGCACCTCGCGGCCGCGGGCGGAGTCCAGGGCGGCCGGCTCGGCGTAGACGGTGCGGACGTCGAGCAGGCGGGTGGGGGAGGGGACGGGCGCGGCGGACGGCGGAGGCGCTGCGGGCACGCGGGGTGCAGCGCCCGCGCGCGGGCCCGGATTCCACCCCTGACCTGCGGGGACGGTCACACGGCGCGGATCAGCGGTGCCGGTCCGGGGCGAGCTCGCGGACGTCGAGGCGGCCCTGCTCGATGTCCTCGGCGACGTCCTCCACGGCGCGTCCGCCGGCGTAGGCCTCGGCGCGCAGCAGGTCCAGCGCGGTGGCCGGGTCGGTCTCCAGCGCCATCGCCGCCCGCCCCGCGGCCCGCACCACCGCGGCCCGCCGGCGCGCCTCGGGGCCGTGCAGCCAGTCGGGGCCGCGCTCGGCCGGCCAGTCCGACCAGACGGCGGCGTCGCTGAGCGCCGCGGTGACCAGCTCGCCGACGGCCATCGCCGTGAAGACGTCCAGGCCCGGCACGGCGGCCTCGTCGGTGAAATACAGGTCGAGCGCCCCGGCGCCGGCGAGGTCCTCGCGCAGCGGGAGGGCGACCACCGCGCGGAACGGCGTCTGCGCGGTGAGCAGGTCGGCGAAGGGCGTCCAGCGCCGCCGCAGGTCGGCCAGCAGCGCGAAGACCGGCTGCCGGGTCTCCTGGGCCTCCCAGCAGGGCCCCGCGCCGACGGTGAACTGCAGGCGCTCGGCGCAGGCGGCCTCGGTGGTGCTCGCCCCGATCGGGATGCGCACGCCGGACGCGTCGACGACCGACAGTCCCGCTGCGTCGACCCCGAGGGTGGTGACGCACGCCCGGGAGAGGCGGACCGGCAGCAGCTCGGCCGACTCGGGGCTCCGGGTGGCTTCCGCGTCCAGCGCCGCGGCGAACCGTGTGGCGATGGTCACACGTCATCCTCACCCGCTGCGGCCCCCGCGGCCATCCCGGTCACCCCGTCGCGTCCGGCCGGTGCGTGTACGCCGCCTCGCGGACCGCGTCGTCGTCCTCCAGGCCCGCGCCCAGCGCCCCGCCGACCGTCGCCAGCGAGCTGGTCAGCCAGGCCAGCTCCAGGTAGTCGCCGATCGCGGCCGGGTGGCCCAGCCCCTCGGCGAACAGCGCGGACGGCACCAGCAGCAGCGAGCCGACCAGCGCGAGGGTGAACAGCGCGGCGTAGAGGGTGAGCACCCCGATGACCACGGTCGCGACGGTGGCCAGGTTGAACAGCGCCACCTGCTTGCGCACCCGGCGCGACCGGGCCCGCTCCCACAGCCCCGCCCCGACGACCAGCGTCGCGCAGATGGCCACCACCGACCCCAGCCCGACGGTGGACAGCCGCAGCCAGCCGAACCGGTCGGCCAGCCGCCAGATGTCGGCGGTCACCAGGGCGAAGACGCCGGCCGCGACCGCCGCCGTCAGCGCGCGGGACAGCCGGATGGTCAGCCGCCACGGCCGGTTGGCGCGCACCATGCCGACCAGCAGCCGCAGGTTGCCCGACAGCACCCGGGCGGTGAACCGGACGCCCTCGGCGGTGTCGGCCGGGTCGGTGGCCAGCTCGCGCACCCGGCGGCGCAGCGCGGCCGGGTCGTCGTCGCCCTCGGCGTCACCGAGCAGCGTGCGGACCAGCCCGACCGTCGTCTGCAGCGCGCGGCGGCGCCGGCCGACCGCGCCCAGGGCCGGCAGGGAGAGCACCGCGACGCCGTGCACCGGGCTCGCGTGCGCGACGACGGTGCGCCGGTCGACCGCCAGCGGCAGGTCGGTGACGACGACGGCGAGGTCCCACTCCTCCGACAGGAGCCGGTCGCGCGCCGCGGCGACGATCTCCGCGTCGTCGGCCGGTGGCTGGACCAGCCCGTCCTCGACCACGCGGACGTCCCACGCGACGTCGGGGTGCCGCTCGCGCAGCGCGCCGGCCAGGTCGCCGGCCAGCTCGCCGGCCACCTCCACCGGCGCGCCGGGCGCGGCGACCAGCCCCACGACGACGTCGGCCGGGCCCGCCGCCTCGCCGGTCAGCGGGCCCTCCGGAGCCGTGCTCACAGCCTCAACTGCTCCTCACGTCCGGTCTGCCACTCGACCATGACGATGCTCGCGTCGTCCTGCAGCCGGCCGTCCTGGTGCTGCATGACGC
The DNA here is from genome assembly GCF_054050335.1 of Geodermatophilus sp. SYSU D00698. NCBI lineage: Bacteria > Bacillati > Actinomycetota > Actinomycetes > Geodermatophilales > Geodermatophilaceae > Geodermatophilus > Geodermatophilus sp. SYSU D00698. Next base: position 98,040 of record NZ_JBJGZD010000018.1, on the reverse strand, counting down.
TGCCCATGAGCCGGCGCATCGTCTCCGGCGGCGGGTCGCCGGCCAGCTCGGCGCGCACCACCAGGTCCGCGAGCCGGTCCTCGCCGAAGAACGCGCCCTCGGGCGAGCGCGCCTCGACGACCCCGTCGGTGTAGAGCAGGACGCGGTCCCCGGGGCGCAGCTGCATCCGGCACACCGCGGGCGCCGCCGCCAGCAGCCCCAGCGGGCGCGCCGGCGGGCAGGCCGGCGGCCGGATCAGGGCGCCGTCGCGCACGACGATCGGGTCGGGGTGCCCGCAGTTCACCCAGGTCACCAGTCCGGTGTCGAGGTCGAGCCGGGCGACGGCCGCGGTGGCGAACCGGCTGCCGGCGAACTGGCCGGCGACGACGGCGTCCATCGCGGCCGCGATCGCCGGGAGGTCGAGGCCCGTGCGCCGGGCGTGCCGGTAGGCACCGACGGCCGCGGTGGCCAGGAGGGCGGCGGGCAGGCCGTGGCCGACGGCGTCGAGCACGGCCAGGTCCACCAGCGCGCCGTTGACCGCGTAGTCGAAGGTGTCCCCGCCGATCTCGTAGCTGGGCTCGAGCGCGCCGGTGATGACGACGCGGTCGCTGGCGTAGGTCAGCGGCGGCAGGAGCTCCCACTGGATCTCCGCGGCCAGCGTGAGCTCCCGCCGCCGCCGCAGCCGGGCGAACAGGTCGCTGTAGGCGTCGCGCGTGACGACCAGCTCGGCGACCAGCGAGGCGAAGGACCGCGCGTCGTCCTCGAGCTCCGGCGTGGGGTCGCCGTCGAGGACGTACTCGACCACGCCGATCCGCTCGGCGCCGTCGAGCAGCGGCACCCACAGGCCGGCCGGGCCGTCGCCGGACGGCGCGTGGACCGGCTCGACCCGCCGGAACGCGCGCCCGGCCACCGACCCGTCGATGGTCAGCTCGTGCCGGAGGGGCACGCCCTCGCCGCCCAGCGGCAGCAGGACGTGCTGGGCGTAGTCGGCGAGGTAGACGACCGCCCCGCGGACGCCCAGCCGCCGCGCCTGCTCCGCGACCACGGCGCCGAGGTCGTCGGCGGACAGGTGGTGCGACGCACGGACGAGCGCCCGGACGGGGTCCCGGTCGGACGGGCGCGGATCGGTGGCCACGACGGGTCAGGATCGCATCCCGGCCCGCGGCGGGCGCGGGGAGCGGGTCGCGGGGATCAGCCCCGGGCGTCGAGGACGGCCCGGTAGACGCCGACCGTCTGCTGCGCGATCGCCGGCCAGCCGAACTCCGACAGCACCCGCTCCCGGCCCGCGGCGCCCATCGCCGCGGCCCGGGTCGGGTCGGCGAGCAGCTCGGCGATGCGCGCGGCCAGCCCGGCCTCGAAGGCGGCGACGTCGTCGGGGTCGTAGGGGACCAGCAGCCCGGTGACGCCGTCGGCCACGACCTCGGGGATCCCGCCGACGGCGCTGGCGACCACGGCCGTGCCGCAGGCGGCGGCCTCGAGGTTGACGATGCCCAGCGGCTCGTAGACCGAGGGGACGACGAACACCGTCGCCCCGGTGATCAGCGGCACCAGCTGCTCGCGCGGCAGCATCGCCTCGATCCAGACGACGCCCGGCCGGCGGGCCTGCAGCTCGGCCACGGCGTCGGCGACCTGCTGCCGCTCGGCCGGGGTGTCGGCGGCGCCGGCACACAGCACCAGGCCGGCGTCGGCCGGCAGCTGCTCGGCCGCCCGCAGCAGGTGGACGACGCCCTTCTGCCGGGTGATCCGGCCGACGAACAGCGCGTAGGGCCGGTCGAGGTCGACCCCGAGCGAGCGGACGACGTCGGGCGCGGGGGTGGGCCGGTAGGCCTCGGCGTCCACACCGTTGCCGACGACGTGCACCCGGGCCGGGTCGAGGTCGGGATAGGCGTCGAGGACGTCGGCGCGCATGCCGTGGCTCACCGCGATGACGGCGTCCGCGGCGAGGTAGGCGGTGCGCTCCACCCACGACGACAGCCGGTAGCCGCCGCCGAGCTGGTCGGCCTTCCACGGCCGCCGCGGCTCCAGCGAGTGCGCGGTCACCACGTGCGGCACCCCGTGCACCAGCCCGGCGAGCAGCCCGGCGCCGTTGGCGTACCAGGTGTGGCTGTGCACGAGGTCCACCCCGGCCAGGGCCGCGGCGATCTCGACGTCGGTGCCCAGCGCCTGCAGCGCGCCGTTGGCCTCGGCCAGGCCCGGCGGCACCGCCCAGCCGCGGGCGTCGGTCCGGGGGCCGCCGAAGGCGTGCACCTCCAGGTCCGGGCCCACGGGCAGCGAGCGCAGGGCCGCGACGAGGTGCTCGACGTGCACGCCGGCCCCGCCGTAGACGTCTGGGGGCCACTCACGGGTGACGATGCCGATCCGCACGGCGGTCACCCTAGGGGGCGGGGAGTGCGGAGGCGGGGCGACGGCGGACGCGTGGAGCGGCTAGGTTCCCTCCATGCGTGGCGGTCCTCGAGTTCTCGGCATCGTCCTGGCCGGTGGCGAGGGCAAGCGGCTCGCGCCCCTGACCCAGGACCGCGCCAAGCCGGCGGTGCCGTTCGGCGGCAACTACCGGCTCATCGACTTCGTGCTGTCCAACCTGGTGAACGCCGACATCCGGCAGATCGCCGTCCTCACCCAGTACAAGAGCCACAGCCTCGACCGGCACATCACCACGACGTGGCGGCTGTCGCAGATGCTCGGCAACTTCATCACCCCGGTGCCGGCGCAGCAGCGGCTCGGGCCGCGCTGGTACACCGGCAGCGCCGACGCGATCTTCCAGAGCCTCAACCTCATCTACGACGCGCGCCCCGACGTCGTCGTGGTGTTCGGCGCCGACCACGTCTACCGCATGGACCCGGCGCAGATGATCGACCAGCACGTGAGGACCGGCGCGGGGGTCACCATCGCGGGGCTGCGCGTGCCGCGGCGCGAGGCCACCGGGTTCGGCGTCATCGACGCCGGCGCCGACGGCAAGGTCCGCGGCTTCCTCGAGAAGCCGGCCGACCCGCCGGGCCTGCCCGACAGCCCGGAGGAGTCCTTCGCCTCCATGGGCAACTACGTCTTCACCACCGACGCGCTGCTCGAGGCGCTGCGCGCGGACGCCGAGGACGCCGACTCGGCGCACGACATGGGCGGCTCGATCATGCCGATGCTCGCCGAGACCGGGGACGCGTACGTCTACGACTTCTCCACCAACATCGTCCCCGGGGCCACCGAGCGCGACCACGGCTACTGGCGCGACGTCGGGACGATCGACTCGTACTTCGACGCCCACATGGACCTGGTGTCGGTCACCCCGGTCTTCAACCTGTACAACGACCGCTGGCCGATCCTCACCCTGCCCCCGCAGCAGCCGCCGGCGAAGTTCGTGCTCGGCGGGCGGGCCGAGGAGTCGATGGTCAGCGCCGGCGCGATCATCGGCGGCGGGTCGGTGCACAGCTCGGTCGTCTCGCCCGGCGTGCGGGTCGAGCGCGGCGCGCGGGTCGAGGACAGCGTGCTCATGGACGGCGTCCAGATCGGCGAGGGCGCCTACGTCCGGCGGGCGATCCTCGACAAGAACGTCGTCGTCCCGGCCTGGGCGCGGATCGGGGTGGACTCCGACGCCGACCGCGAGCACTACCACGTGAGTGCCGGCGGCGTGACCGTCCTCGGCAAGGGCGCCCGGGCGATCGTCTGACCCTCGTGCCCCCCACCCCTCGCTCCGCTCGGGTCGGGCCCCTGCACGAGGGCGGTTCCAGCACCTCACCACTGGTCGTCACGCTGCTGCTGGGGGCGGAGGCGCAGGCGCGGTTCGACCGGCTGCGCGCCGAGCACTTCCCGGCCGACCGCAACCACCTGGCCGCGCACGTCACGCTGTTCCACGCCCTCCCGGGCGACCGGCGCGACGACGTCGACGCCGCCCTGGCCGCGGCCGCCGCCCGGCCGCCGTTCGCCGTCGCGGTGACCGGGCTGCAGCTGCTCGGCCGCGGGGTCGCCTACCGGCTGGCGGCGCCGGAGCTGTCGGCCCTGCACGCGGGGCTGGCCGCGGAGTTCGACCCCTGGCTCACCCGGCAGGACCGCCAGCGGCTGTCGGCGCACGTCACCGTGCAGAACAAGGTGGAGCCCGCCGTCGCCCGGGCGCTGCGCGACCGGCTGGCCGCGGAGTTCGTCCCCGAGGAGGTGCCCGCCCGCGGGCTGGGGCTGTGGCGCTACCTCGGCGGCCCGTGGGAGCCGCTCGTGGAGCACCTCTTCCGCTGACCGGCCTCCCTGCAGGGGCCCGCCGCGAGCGTGCGAGCGGTGGGGGCAGGGAGGTCCTTCCCCTAGGGCCGGCGGGTCGCCACCAGCAGGCCCGCGCCGATCGGCAGGACGGCGGAGGTCAGCCCCTCGTCCTCGCGGACGTTGCGGGCGAGGTCGCGCCAGGCGACGGTGTCGGGGTCGCGGGCGGCGCGGTCGCCGATGCGGTCCCCCTCGAGCAGGCCGTGGCAGGCCAGCGTCCCGCCGGTGCGCACCAGCCCGAGCAGCGCGGCCAGGTGCGGGGCGTACTCGGTCGGCGGGCCGGCGCAGACCACCAGGTCGTAGGCCCCGGGGGACAGGCGGGGCAGCACCTCGGCCGGGGTGCCGAAGATCAGCCGGGTCCGGGACTGCGGCACGCCGGCCTCGGCGAACGCCCGCCGCGCGCCGCGCAGCTGCTCGGGGTCGGCGTCCAGGGCGGTGAGGACGCCGTCGGGCCGCATGCCGCGCAGCAGCCACAGGCCGACCACCCCGCCGCCGCTGCCGATCGACACGACCGCACGGGCGCCGGCCCCCGCCGCCAGCACGGCGAGCGTGGCGCCGGCGGCCGGGCCCGGCGGGGGCGGGCCGCCGAGCGCCACGGCCCGGGCGTGCGCCGCGGCCACGACGGGGTCCTCGGCGGCATAGCGGTCGGACCAGGCGGCAGCGCCGGTCCCGCCGGCGCGCGACGGTCCCTCGGCGCTCATCACCGGACGAGGGTAAGGGGACCGCGGCCCGCGTTCCGGGAGGCGTTCCTGTGAGGAACCTGGCAAGAACTGACGACGGGAACACGGAATGGCGTCAGGGCCGTTGGTCCGGACGTGACACCCGAGCGTGCCGCCGTCCCCGTCCATCCCGCGGGGGAGGTCGGCAGCGTGCGCGTCCGCGATACTGAGGACGTGCCCGAGGCCGCCGTCCCCCCTGCCGCCGACCAGCAGTCGGCCGCGTCCGGCGCCGGCGAGGTGTGGGTGGCGCCGACCTGGGATCAGGTCGTGCGGGACCACTCGGCGCGCGTCTACCGGCTGGCCTACCGCCTGTCGGGCAACGCCCAGGACGCCGAGGACCTCACCCAGGAGACGTTCGTCCGGGTCTTCCGCTCGCTGGCCGACTTCTCGCCGGGCACCTTCGAGGGCTGGCTGCACCGCATCACCACGAACCTGTTCCTCGACATGGTCCGCCGCCGCCAGCGGATCCGGTTCGACGCGCTGCCCGAGGACACCGAGCGGCTGCCCGGCACCGCGCCGAGCCCCGAGCAGGTCTACGCCGACACCCACCTCGACCCGCAGGTGCAGGCGGCGCTGGACGCGCTGCCGCCGGAGTTCCGCGTGGCCGTCGTCCTCTGCGACATCGAGGGCCTGACCTACGAGGAGATCGCGGCGACCCTCGGCATCAAGCTCGGCACCGTGCGCAGCCGCATCCACCGCGGCCGCGTGCAGCTGCGCCAGGCCCTCGCGCACCTCGCCCCGCGCAGCGTCCCGGCCCCGGGGGCTCCCGCATGAGCCTGCCGGAGAGCCACCTGGCGCAGGAGGCGATCGCCGCGCTGGTCGACGGCGAGCTGGCCAGCGTCCCGGCCGCGCGCGCCGCCCGGCACCTGGCCGGCTGCTCCGAGTGCCGGATGCTCGTGCAGGCCCAGCGGGAGGCGAAGGACGCGCTGCACGCCGCCGCCGACGTCGCCGTCCCCGGCGACCTGCTCTCCCGGCTGTGCGCCATCCCGTTCACCGCCGACGTCCCCGGCGGCGGCGGGCTCGGCACCGTCACCGCGTCGGCGGGGGAGCTGACCGTCACCGGGTCCTCCGGCCGCTGGACCGTGTCGCTCGACGACCCGCCGGCCCGTCCCGCGTCGCCGCACCACGCGCGCTGGCTGCGCCGCAGCGTCGCCGGCACGCTGGCCGGCCTGGGCCTCGGCGTCGCCGTCCTGGCGCTCAACCTGCCGGACCCGGAGGAGCGGGTGACCCGGACGCCGTCGTCGGTGGCCGGCCCCTCCTCGCCCGACGAGCGCACCGAGGTCGTGCCGCCGGTGGTCCGCACGCTGAGCGGCCCGTCGCCCGCGCCGGGCGCCACGCCGTGACGACCGGGCCCTGATCCCGGGGCCGTGACTCCGGGGGCCTGACCCCGGACCCCCGCGCCCGCGGGCGGGTACCGTCGCGCCGGCACCCGTAGTCCACGTCCGCCGCCAGGTCCGGGAGGACCCTGAACCCGTGACCGCACCCGACGACGCCCGCGAGACCGGTCCCTCGGAGCCCGCTCCCGGCGGTGCTCCCCGCGACGGCGAGCGCACGGTGGAGGCGGTCGTCCGCCCGCCGGTCGCCGCCGGCACGGGGGGCGACGACGCGGTCTTCGCCCGTCCCGCCGGGGCGACCGGCTCCTTCGCGCCGCCGGAGCGGCCACGCCCCGCCGCGGTGCCGGCGCAGCCGCCGACCAGTCCCGCCCAGGCCGCCGCGTTCGGCCGCCCGCCGGCCGTCCCGGGCAGCTTCGCCGGCGACCGCCCGACCCCGTCGCCGCGGCCGGTGGCCCCGCCGCCGCCGGAGGCCGTGCTGCGCGCCTTCCGCGCCCCGGCCGGGCAGGCCGGGCTGCAGGAGCCGCCCGGCGGCCGCCCCGGGCGCCGCCGCACCTCGGCCGGGCCGTGGTGGAAGCCCGACGCGAAGAGCGACCCCTGGCGCGACCCGCACGCCCCGGCCGGCCTCACCGGCCCGGCGGTGTTCGAGGAGGAGTCCGAGCAGGAGGGCCCGGTCGTCGTCGACCGGAAGGGCCGGAAGAAGCTGCGGCTGCGCGACCTGTCGGTGCGGGTGGCGTTCCTGGTCGTCCTCGTCGTGCTGCTCGCCGGCGCGCTCGGCGGCGGCGTGGGCTACCTGCTGACCCGCGAGGCCAGCGAGACCCCGCTGCTGGCGCCGGGCACCACGCTGTCGGAGACCGACGAGGGCATCAGCCGCGAGCCGGGGTCGGTGTCGGACATCGCCGGCCGGGTGGCGCCGGCGGTCGTGTCGATCGAGGTGCGCATCGGCGACGCCGGCGCGACCGGCTCCGGCGTCGTCATCGACGGCGAGGGCGGCTACATCGTCACCAACAACCACGTCATCTCCGGCGCCGACGGCGTGGACGGCGCGGAGATCCGGGCGGTGTTCAGCGACGGCAGCGGCTCGGCCGCGCGCATCGTCGGCCGCGACCCGGCGAGCGACATCGCCGTCGTCAAGGTGGAGAGGCCGGGGCTGGTCACCGCCTCGCTGGGCAACTCCGACGACGTCGTGGTCGGCGACCCGGTGGTGGCGATCGGCTCGCCGCTGGGCCTGGCCGGCACGGTCACCAGCGGCATCGTCTCCGCCCTCGACCGGCCGGTGCGGCTGGCGGGGGAGGGCAGCGACACCAACGCCGTGATCAGCGCGGTGCAGACCGACGCGCCGATCAACCCGGGCAACTCCGGCGGCGCGCTGGTCGACGCCACCGGCGCGGTCATCGGCATCAACACCGCGATCGCCTCGCTGGGCGGCGGCAGCGTGGGCCTGGGCTTCGCCATCCCCATCGACACCGCCCGCGACGTCGCCGAGCAGCTGATCGCCACCGGCAACGCGGTGCACGCGACCCTCGGGGTGAACACCCGGTCGGTCACCGACGGCACCCGCGACGGCGCGCTGGTCCTCAACGTGGAGCCGGGCAGCCCCGCGGCCCAAGCCGGGATCCGCGAGCAGGACGTCGTCATCGCCGTCGACGACCAGGCCGTGGGCAGCTCCGAGGAGCTCGTCGTCGCCGTCGACGCCCACGACCCCGGGGACGTGGTGACCATCGAGCTGGTCCGCAACGGGTCGTCGACGACGGTCCAGGCCACCCTCGCCGAGGCCTGACCCGGCCCGGGCACCGCATACCCTGGGACCCGCGGAGGAGGGAGCGGCGCGTGTTCGACTCGATCGGCTGGGGCGAGATCGTCGTCCTGGCGCTGGCCGCGCTGTTCATCTTCGGGCCCGAGCGACTGCCGACCCTGGCGCGGGACGCCGCGGCCGGGCTGAAGAAGGTCAAGCAGGCGATCACCGGGGTGCGCGCCCAGGTCGACGAGTCCCTCGGTGAGGACCTCACCGGCCTGCGTGACCTGGACCTGCGCAAGTACCACCCGAAGACGTTCATCCGCGCCCAGCTGTTCGAGGACGACGACGCCCCGCCGGTGCGCCGCGGCGCCGCCGCCGCGGGTGCGACCGCGGCGAGCCTGGTGAAACCCGCCAGGCGCCCGGCCGTCGTCGAGCACGACCGGAGCACCCCGCCGCCGTTCGACGTCGACGCGACCTAGCGGGTCCCGCCGCGGCGGCCGGTCGCGGCAGGACCCGCGGGGTGACCCGCGCCCCGGTCGCGCTCCACCGGGCCCACGGCGAGGCCGTGCACGGGCGCGGCGAGTGGCCGGACACGCGGGACCTGCTGCGCGCGGTCGGCCCGCCGGAGGCCCTGGCCGGGGCCGCGCACACGTCCGCCCACGACGACCTGGTGCGGGCCTCGCGTCGGCTGGGCGTCGAGCCGGTGGGCCCGCACGTCGGCACCCCGATCGTGGCCACGGGGTCCGCGACGCCGTCGGCCTGGTGGGGTCCCGTGCTCTCCCGCGTGCCCGTCGGCGAGGAGACGGGCCGGCTGTGGGACGGCGTCGTGCTCGTCGCCGGGACCGGCGGCTTCCACGAGCTCGAGGGGCGCCCGCACGAGCCGCCGCGCGGCTGAGACGCGCCGAGGCCCGGCCCCCGCGCGGGGGGGGTTCCACGTGGTCGTGGGGTGCCCGCCGGCGCCGCGGCGCGCCTGAGCCCCGCCCCGCCCCCCCCCCCGCGCGGGGCCCGGCCCTCGGTCCGAGCGGGTCCTAGCGGCGGACGGGGGTGAGCCCCAGCGACATGCCCGACAGCCCGCGCTGGCGGACGGCGAGGGAGTCGGCGACCTTCGTCAGCGCCTTGGCGGCCGGGGTCTCGGGGTCGGCGAGCACGATCGGCGCACCGGCGTCCCCGGCCTCCCGCAGCCGGGTGTCGAGCGGGACCTGGCCGAGCAGCGGCACGGTGGCGCCGAGCAGCCGGGTGAGCGCGTCGGAGACCGCCTGGCCGCCGCCGGAGCCGAAGACCTCCATGCGGGAGCCGTCGGGCAGCTCGAGCCACGACATGTTCTCGATGACGCCGACGACCTGCTGGTGGGTCTGGGTGGCGATCGCGCCGGCCCGCTCGGCCACCTCGGCGGCGGCCTGCTGCGGCGTGGTCACCACGAGGATCTCGGCGTTGGGCAGCAGCTGGGCGATGGAGATCGCGACGTCGCCGGTGCCGGGCGGCAGGTCGAGCAGCAGGACGTCGAGGTCGCCCCACCACACGTCGGCGAGGAACTGCTGCAGCGCGCGGTGCAGCATCGGGCCGCGCCACACGACCGGGGTGTTGCCCGGGGTGAACATGCCGATCGAGATGACCTTCACGCCCATGGACTGCGGCGGCATGATCATGTTGTCGACCTGGGTCGGCTTGTCGTCGACGCCCAGCATGCGCGGCACCGAGTGGCCGTAGATGTCGGCGTCCACGACGCCGACCGACAGGCCCCGCTTGGCCAGCGCCGCGGCGAGGTTGACGGTGACGCTGGACTTCCCGACGCCGCCCTTGCCGGACGCGACCGCGTAGACGCGGGTCAGCGAGCCCGGCTGGGCGAAGGGGATGACGGGGTCGGCCGCGTCGGTGCCGCGGACGGTGCGGCGCAGCTCGGCGCGCTGCTCGTCGCTCATCACGTCCAGGCCGACCTGCACCGACGTCACGCCGGGGACGGCGGAGACGGCGGCGGTCACCCGGTTGGTGATCGTCTCGCGCATCGGGCAGCCGGCCACGGTGAGGTAGACCTCGACGCGCACGGCGCCCGGGTCGCCGCCGACGCCGATCTGCACGTCCTTGACCATCCCGAGGTCGGTCAGCGGACGGTTGATCTCCGGGTCCTGGACGGTGGCCAGAGCGGCGTTGACGGCGTCGAGCGCCGGCGAGCCGGTCAGCGTGTCGGACATGGGGGGATGTGTCTCCTTCGACGGGGGACCCGGTCCGCGGCACCACACGTCGGCGACCTGCACTCCGGTCCACCTGCCACTGTACGGCGGCGGGCACCGGGTGCCGCCGGCTGCGGAGGTGATGTGCTGCGCACCCGGCCGGTGCCGTACCGGGCGGTCAGCCGCCCACGCGGACCCAGCGGCGGTGCTCCACGCCGGCGTCCCGCAGGAGCCGGTCCAGCCCGCGGCCGCCACCCCGCGAGTACGCGACGAGCGCGTCGAGGACGTCGGCGTCCGCGGCTCCGGTCACGCGCCCGGCCGTACGCAGCCGGGCCGTAGGCTGCGGCGACGTGTCCGCTCCCGCGCGTGCCGCCGTCCTCCGCGACGCGATCGGGCTCGGGGTGGCCGTCGGCCTCTACGGCGTCGCCTTCGGCGCGGCCGCCGACGCCGCCGGCCTGGACCCCTGGCAGGCGCTGACCATGTCGCTGCTGATGTTCACCGGCGCCTCGCAGTTCGCGCTGGTCGGCGTCCTCGGAGCCGGCGGCGGGGGCGCGGCCGCGATCGGCAGCGCGCTGCTGCTGGGCACCCGCAACACCGTCTACGGCGTCCGCCTGGCGCCGCTGCTGGCCCCGCGCGGGCTGCTGCGCCGGCTGGGCCTGGCGCACTGGGTGATCGACGAGACGACGGCGCTGGCCGTGGCCGCCCCCGACCGCGACCTGTCCCGGCTGGCCTTCCTCGCCGGCGGGGCGTCGATCTTCACGGTGTGGAACGCCACCACCCTGGCCGGCGCGCTCGGTGCCGGGGCGCTGGGGGAGACCGCCGAGGCGGCGCTGGACGCCGTCGTCCCGGCCGCCTTCCTGGCGCTGCTGTGGCCGCGGCTGCGCGCCGGCGCCGAGGAACCGGCCGTCGCCCGCCGGGTGGCGCTGGGCGGCGCGGCCGTGGCGCTGGCGCTGACCCCGTTCGTGCCGCCGGGCGTGCAGGTGGTCGCCGCCGTCGTCGCGGTGGTGCTGGCCGGCCGGCCGCGGGAGGAGGCGGCGTGAGCAGCGGGACGCTGTGGACGGTGGTCGTCGTCGGGTCGCTGGGCTGCTACCTGCTGAAGCTGGCCGGGCTGTCGGTGCCCGCGGCCTGGGTCGAGCGGCCGTGGGTGACCCGGCTGGTCACCTTCGTGCCCGCGGCGCTGCTGGCCGCCCTGGTCGCGGTGCAGGCGCTGACCTCCGGACAGGACCTCGTGGTGGACGGCCGGCTGGCCGGGGTCGCGGTCGCGGCGGTCGCCCTCGCGCTGCGCGCGCCGTTCATCGTGGTGCTCGTGCTGGCCGGCGCCACCGGTGCGCTGGTGCACGTCCTGACCGCGTGACGCCGCTGCGGGCCGCGCTGCTGGGGCTGCTGGCCGGGGTCGCCGCCAAGGCCGCCGACGAGTCGGGGGTCGCCTGGGCCGCCGCGCTGGGCAGCCAGCCGGCCGCGTGGGTGCTGGCCGTCGCCGCGCTCGGCCGCTGGGCGCCGTCGGCCCGGGCCGCCGCGGTCCGCGCGGCCGCGTTCTTCGCCGCCATGACGGTCGCCTACTACACCTGGGCCGCGGTCGTGCTCGGGTTCGCCTGGACGCCGGGGCTCCTCGCCGCCTGGCTGGTCCTGTCCGCCACCGCCGTCCCGGCGACCGCGGCCGCCGCGTGGCTGGGCACCCGCGCGGGCGGGCCGCTGCCCGGGGCGCTGGTGGCGGGGCTCGCGGGGATCGCGCTGGCCGGTGGGGACGCGCCCGCGCTGTGGCCGGGCGGGACGGACCCGCGCCCCGTGCAGGCGGCCGCCGACGTCGTCGCCGCGGTGCTGCTCACCGCCGTGCTGCCGCGCTGCCGGGGCACGCGGGCCTGGGCGCTCGCGCTGGTCGTCCCGGCGACGGCGGCGGCCGCCGCCGGGCTGCACGTGCTGCGCGCGGTGCTGGGCTGAGCCCCCGGCCGCCGGGCCCTCCGGCGCAGGCTCAGAACAGCCGGGCGTCCCGCTGCTCCAGGTCGAGCAGGAAGCGCTTGCGGGACAGCCCGCCGCCGAAACCGACCAGGCTGCCGTCGGCGCCGACCACCCGGTGGCACGGGACGACGATCGCCAGCGGGTTCCTCCCGCACGCCAGGCCGACGGCCTGCGCGCCGCCCGGCTCGCCGACGGCTCTCGCCACCGCCCCGTAGGTGGTCGTCCGGCCGTAGGGGATGCGGGTGAGCTGCTCCCAGACGGCCAGCTCGAAGTCGCTGCCGCGCGGGCGCAGCGGCAGGTCGAACGCCTCCCGCTCCCCGGCGAGGTACTCGCCGAGCTGGCCCGCCACGTCGGCGAGCGCGGCGTCGTCCCGCGCGCCCAGATCGGCCTGCGGGTCCGGTGGTGAGAGGTACAGCCGGACGAGCACGCCGTCGTCGGCGACGACGGTCAGCGGCCCGATGGGTGAGGCCACCACTGCGTGCGTGCGCATGCCCGGCAGTGTGCCGCGGGGGGACGACAGCCCGGGCGGCCCGGCGCGCTACGCCGTCGGGTCCGCGAGCGCCGGCTGGACGGGGTCCTTCTGCTTCTTCTTGACCTTCTTCTCCCGCTCCTCGGGCGAGCGGCTCTCGGCGAGGCGGCCCAGCTCGCCGCGGATGAAGTCGCGGGTGGCGAGCTCGCCGATGGCCACCCGCAGCGCGGCGAGCTCGCGGGCCAGGTACTCGGTGTCCGCGCGGGTCTGCGCGGCGCGGGCGCGGTCCTCCTCGGCCTGCACGCGGTCGCGGTCGGCCTGCCGGTTCTGCGCCAGCAGGATCAGCGGCGCGGCGTAGGCGGCCTGGGTGGAGAAGGCCAGGTTGAGCAGGATGAAGGGATAGGGGTCCCAGCGCAGCCGGACGGCGAAGACGTTGAGGGCGATCCAGAGCACCACGATCACCGTCTGGACGGCGAGGAAGCGCCCCGTGCCGAGGAAGCGGGCGATCCCCTCGGCGAACCGGCCGACCGCGTCGGGGTCCAGCCGCAGGTAGCCGGTGATCCCGCGGGACGAGCCGCGGGGGACGTCGAGCCGGCGGCCGTCAGCCACGGCGGGCCCGTTCGCGCCAGTCCTCCGGCAGCAGGTGGTCGAGGACGTCGTCGACGCTCACCGCGCCCACCAGCCGGCCCTGCTCGTCGACCACCGGCGCGGCCACCAGGTTGTAGGTGGCGAAGTACCGGGTGACCTCGGCCAGCGGCGCCTCCGGGCGCAGCGGGTCCAGGTCGTCGAGCACCCCGCTCACCAGGCCGGACGGCGGCTCGCGCAGCAGCCGCTGGATGTGCGCCAGGCCCAGGTAGCGCCCGGTCGGGGTGGCCGACGGCGGCCGGCAGACGTACACCTGGCTGGCCAGCGCCGGCGTCAGCTCGGGCTCGCGCACCCGGGCCAGCGCCTCGGCGATGGTCGCGTCCGGCGCGAGGATCACCGGCTCGCTGGTCATGATCCCGCCGGCGGTGTCCTCGGAGTACTGCAGGAGCTGGCGCACCGGCTCGGCCTCGTCGGGCTCCATCAGCTCGAGCAGCCGGTTGCGGTCGACGTTGGACAGCTCGGCGAGCACGTCGGCGGCGTCGTCGGGGTCCATGACCTCGAGCACGTCGGCGGCCCGGGACTCGTCCAGCGTGCCGAGGATGGTGACCTGCTCGGCCTCGGGCAGCTCGCCGAGCACGTCGGCCAGCCGCTCGTCGTCGAGGGCCTCGGCGACCTCGTGCCGCCGCTTGATCGGCAGGTCCTGCAGGGCGTGGGCGAGGTCGGCGGCGTTGAGCTCGCGGTAGGTGGCGATCAGCGTCTCGGCGCCCTGCCCGCTCTCCGGCAGCGCGAGCCCGGCGACCTCGTCCCACGCCAGCTGGTGCAGCTGCCCGCGGCGGCCGAGCCGGCCGGGCTCCTGCACGGCCAGGCGGGTGACCTGCCACTCGCCGGTGCGGGTCTGCTCGATCCCGGCGTCGACGACGGTGGCCCGCCGGCCCGACTCGCGGACGGTCACGGTCCGGTCCAGCAGCTCGCCGAGGACCAGCGTCTCGCCGCGCCGCTGCTCGAAGCGCTTGAGGTTGAGCGTGCCCGAGGCGAGCACGACCGCGCCCGGGTCGATGCTGGTCACCCGGCCCATCGGCACGAAGATGCGGCGGCGGGCCACGACCTCCACGACCAGGCCCAGCACCCGCGGGGAGGCGGTGTCCACGCGCAGCGCCACGACGACGTCGCGCAGCCGCCCGACCCGGTCCCCGTTGGGGTCGAAGACGGGCAGGCCGGCGAGCCGCGAGACGTACGCCCTGGTCACCGTGCTCACACTCGGTGAGGCTACCGTCGGGGTCGTGGCGAGCCCTGTGTCCGTCGGATCGGCGTCCGTCGAGTACGAGGTCGTCGACGTGTTCGCCCCCCGGGCGTTCGCGGGCAACCCGCTCGCGGTGGTGTTCGACGCCGACGCGCTGACCACCGGGCAGTGCCAGGCGCTGGCCAACGAGTTCGCGCTGTCGGAGACCTCGTTCCTCTGCGCGCCGACCGAGCCGGGCGCCTCCTACCGGGTGCGGATCTTCACCCCCTTCGCCGAGCTGCCGTTCGCCGGGCACCCGAGCGTCGGTGCCGCGCACACGCTGGTGCGCACCGGCCGGCTGGCCGCGGGCACGCTGCACCAGGAGTGCGGCGCCGGCGTCCTGCCGGTCGAGGTGACCGGCGACGGGGCGACGCTCACCGGCGGGCGGCCGACGCTGGAGGACGGCCCCGACCCGGCGGCGCTGGCCGCGGCGCTGGGACTGTCGGCGGCCGACGTCGTCGGGCTGCCCGCGCACGTCGCCGGCTGCGGCCTGCCCTTCGCCCTCCTCGCCGTGCACCCGGACGTCGTCGACCGCGCCGCCCCCGACCCCGCCGCGCTGGCCGCCTTCGGGGTGGGGGAGGGCGTCGCGGTGCTGTCGTGGGACGGCTCCACCGCGTACGCCCGCGTGTTCGCGAACGACCTGCGCTGGGGCGAGGACCCGGCCACCGGCTCGGCGGCGCTGGGCGCCGGCGTCTGGCTGGTCGCCACCGGACTGGTCGCCCCGGACGGGACGTCGTCGTACACGGTGCGGCAGGGTGAGGCGATGGGCCGGCCGTCGGTGCTGTCGTGCACGGTCACCGCCGACGGCGGCCGGGCGACGGCGGCCACGGTGTCCGGAGCGGTGGTGCCGGTGGCCTCCGGGCGCATGCGCGTGCCGTGAGCGCCGGCTCGACGGCGGCCGTCTCCCCGTGGGCGGTCCACCGGCCCGGCTCCCGCGACGTCGCGCTCATGGCGGTCGCCGTCGTCGGGGTCTCCTTCTCCGGCCCGCTGACCGCGCTGGTCGGCGCCTCGTTCCTGGCGCTGGCGTTCTGGCGCAACGCCGCCGGTGCCGCACTGCTGGTGCCGGTGCTGCTGGGCCGCGAGCGCGCCACCCTCACCGGGCTGCGGCCGCGGGACCTGGGCAGCTCGGTCGTGGCCGGGCTGTTCCTCGCCGCGCACTTCGCCGCGTGGCTGCCCAGCCTGTCGATGACCACGGTCGCCGCGTCGACGGCGCTGGTCACCACCACGCCGATCTGGACCGCGCTGGCCGCGCGGGTGTCCGGCGTGCGGCTGCCCGCGCAGGTGTGGACCGGGCTCGCGCTGGCCGTCGTCGGCGCCGCGCTGATCGCCGGGGTCGACGTGGCGGTCAGCCTCGAGGCGCTGGCCGGGGACGGGCTGGCGCTGCTCGGGGCGGTCTGCGCCGGCGGCTACATGCTCGCCGGGGCCCGCGCCCGCGCCCGCCTGGCGACGTCGGCGTACTCGGTCGTCTGCTACTCCACCTGCGCGGCCGTGCTCGCCGTCGCCGCGCTGGTCACCACCACCCCGCTCGCCGGGTTCCCCGCCCGCGACTGGTGGCTGATCCTGGCGATCACCGTGTGCGCGCAGATCCTCGGGCACACGCTGCTCAACCTGGTGCTGTCCAGCGTGGGGCCCACCGTCGTCGGGCTGGCGGTGCTGCTGGAGGTGCCCGGCGCGCTGCTGGTCGCGCTGGTGCTGCTCGGCCAGACCCCGCCGCTGCTCGCGCTGCCGGGGATGGTCGCCGTGGTCGCGGGGGTGGCGCTGGTGGTCCGGGCCGGCCGGCCGCAGGTGCCGGTCGAGCCGGTCACCTGACCGTCGTTACCCTCCGGTAGCCGAAGATCCCGATCACCAGCGGAGGCACCGTGGCCGAGCTCCGATCCCGTCGTTCCAACCTCGCCGTGCCGGGCAGCAACCCGCGCTTCCTGGAGAAGGCCAAGGGCCTGCCGGCCGACCAGGTGTTCCTGGACCTCGAGGACGCCTGCGCGCCGCTGGCCAAGCCGGGTGCCCGCAAGAACATCGTCGCGGCGCTCAACGAGGGCGGCTGGGGCGAGAAGATCCGCACGGTCCGGGTCAACGACTGGACGACGGAGTGGACCTACCGCGACGTCATCGAGGTGGTCGAGGGCGCCGGCGCGAACCTCGACTGCATCATGCTGCCGAAGGTCGTCGACGCCTCCCAGGTCGCGGCGCTGGACTTCCTGCTGACCCAGATCGAGAAGGCCAACGGCCTGGAGGTCGGGCGGATCGGCATCGAGGCGCAGATCGAGACCGCGCAGGGCCTGATCAACGTCAACGACATCGCGTTCGCCAGCCCGCGGATCGAGACGATCATCTTCGGCCCGGCCGACTTCATGGCCAGCATCAACATGAAGTCGCTGGTGGTGGGCGCCCTGCACCCCGACTACCCGGGCGACCCGTTCCACTACATCCTCATGCAGATCCTCATGGCCGCCCGCGCCCGCGGCGTGCAGGCCATCGACGGCCCCTTCCTGCAGGTCCGCGACGTCGACGCCTTCCGCGAGGTCGCCAAGCGCTCGGCCGTGCTCGGCTTCGACGGCAAGTGGGTGCTGCACCCCGGCCAGATCGACGCCGCCAATGAGATCTACGCGCCGTCGCAGGAGGACTACGACCACGCCGAGCTCATCCTCGACGCCTACGACTGGTACACCTCCGAGGCCGGCGGCAAGAAGGGCTCGGCGATGCTCGGCGACGAGATGATCGACGAGGCCAGCCGCAAGATGGCGCTGGTCATCGCGGGCAAGGGCCGCGCCGCGGGGATGTCCCGGACGTCGTCGTTCACCCCGCCCGACGCCTGATCCACCCCGACCCACAGGCGGCCCGTCCGGGACTCCCGGGCGGGCCGTCGTCGTTCCCGGGGCGACCGGGCCGGAGTGACCGGGGACACGGCGACCGGTGCGGGGAGGTCGCCCATACTCCCCGGTAGCAGACGGACACCGGAGTCCCGGAGGAGTGAGCGTGGCCCGACTGGCGCAGACCGCCGACCTGACCGACATCCAGCAGGAGATCCTGTCGACGGTCAGGAGCTTCGTGGACAAGGAGATCATCCCGCACGCGCAGGAGCTCGAGCACGCCGACGAGTACCCGCAGGAGATCGTCGACGGGCTCAAGGAGCTCGGCATCTTCGGGCTGATGATCCCCGAGGAGTACGGCGGCCTCGGGGAGTCGCTGCTGACCTACGCGCTGGTGGTCGAGGAGATCGCCCGCGGCTGGATGAGCGTCTCCGGCGTCATCAACACCCACTTCATCGTCGCCTACATGATCCGCCAGCACGGCACGCAGGAGCAGAAGGACCACTTCCTCCCGCGCATGGCCACCGGCGAGGTCCGCGGCGCCTTCTCGATGTCCGAGCCGGGCCTGGGCTCCGACGTCGCCGGCATCCGCACCAAGGCCGTCAGGGACGGCGACGAGTACGTCATCGACGGCCAGAAGATGTGGCTGACCAACGGCGGCTCGTCGACGCTGGTGGCGGCGCTGGTGCGCACCGACCTGGGGGCGGACAAGCCGCACCAGAACCTGACGACGTTCCTGGTCGAGAAGCCGGCCGGCTTCGGCACCGTGGCCCCGGGCCTGACCATCCCCGGCAAGATCGACAAGATGGGCTACAAGGGCGTCGACACCACCGAGCTGGTGTTCGACGGCTACCGCATCGGCGCGGACATGATCCTGGGCGGGGAGCCCGGCCGGGGCTTCGCGCAGATGATGGACGGCGTCGAGGTGGGCCGGGTGAACGTCGCCGCCCGCGCCTGCGGCATCTCCATCCGCGCGTTCGAGCTGGCCGTGGAGTACGCCCAGCAGCGGGAGACCTTCGGCAAGCCGATCGTGCAGCACCAGGCGATCGCGTTCCAGCTCGCCGAGATGGCCACCAAGGTCGAGGCCGCGCACCTGATGATGGTCAACGCCGCCCGGCTCAAGGACGCCGGCAAGCGCAACGACGTCGAGGCCGGCATGGCCAAGCTGATCGCCAGCGAGTACTGCGCCGAGGTGACCACGCAGTCCTTCCGCATCCACGGCGGCTACGGCTACTCCAAGGAGTACGAGATCGAGCGGCTCATGCGCGAGGCGCCGTTCCTGCTCATCGGCGAGGGCACCAGCGAGATCCAGAAGACGATCATCAGCCGCGGCCTGCTCAAGGAGTACGGCCTCAAGCGCTGACGGACCGCACGCGAGCGGCCCGGGACCGGCACGGGTCCCGGGCCGCTCGTGCGTTCAGCGGGCCGGGCGGCGTTCGTAGTTGCGCCGCGCCCAGAGGTACCCGGCCAGCGCGATCGCCGCGCACCACGCCGTCGCCACCCAGGCACTCGAGCCGATCGCGGTGCCGGTGAGCAGGCCGCGCAGCGTCTCGGTCAGCGGGGTGAACGGCTGGTGCTCGGCGAACTCCCGCAGCCCGGCCGGCATCGACCCCACCGGCACGAAGCTGCTGGCGAGGAAGGGCAGCAGCACCAGCGGCATCGGCAGGTTGCTCGCCCCCTCGACGGTCTTCGTCGCCAGGCCCATCGCGACCGCCAGCCAGGCCAGCGCGAACGCCGTCATGGCCAGGACGCCGACCGCGGCGAGCCACTCGGGCACGCCGGCGTCGGGCCGGAAGCCGACGAGCAGGGCGACCCCGACGACGACGGCCAGGCCCACCAGCGTCTGGACGACGGCGCCGAGGACGTGCCCGGTGAGCACCGACGCGCGGGCGATCGACATGGTCCGGAAGCGGGCGACGATGCCCTCGGTCACGTCCATGGCCATCGCGATCGCGGTGCCCTGCGCGCTGCCGGTGACCGCCAGGAGCAGGACGCCGGGCACCACGTAGGTGACGTACTCGGCGCGCCCGCCGGCCGGCCCGCCCAGCCCGGCGCCGAGCGTGCCGCCGAAGACGTAGACGAACAGCAGCAGGAACACGATCGGGACCGCGGCCACGATCAGGGTCAGCGACGGGTAGCGCACCGCGTGCCGCAGGTCGCGGCGCAGCATCGTGCGGCTGTCGGTCAGGGTGGTGGCGAGGCTCACGCCGGCACCTCCTCGGGGGTCGGGCGGCCGGTGAGGGCCAGGAAGACGTCGTCGAGACCGGGCGTCTCGACGGTCAGCCCGGCGACGTCGACGCGGGCGTCGTCGAGGCGGGCGAGCACCGACCGCAGCGCCGCGACGCTGCCGTCGGAGGGCACCTCCAGCTGCAGCCCCGCCGGGTCGGCCGTCCCGGCGCCCAGGGCGCGGGCGGCCCGGTCGAGCGCGGCGGCGTCGGCGAACCGCAGCCGCACCGACCCGCCCGGGACCAGCCGCTTGAGCTCGTCGGCGGTGCCCTCGGCGACCAGCCGGCCGCGGTCGAGCAAGCCGATCCGGTCGGCCAGCTGGTCGGCCTCCTCCAGGTACTGCGTGGTGAGCAGGACGGTGACGCCCTCGGCGACCAGCCCGCGGACGACGTCCCACGTCGCGCGGCGGCTGCGCGGGTCCAGGCCGGTGGTGGGCTCGTCGAGGAAGACCACCCGCGGGTCGCCCATCAGCCCCATCGCCAGGTCCAGCCGGCGGCGCATGCCGCCGGAGTACGTGGCCGGCAGCCGGTCGGCCGCCTCGACGAGGCCGAAGCGCTCGAGCAGGCCCGCGGCGCGGCGCTGCCCCTCGCGGCGGCCGAGGTGGTGCAGGTCGGCCATGAGCCGGAGGTTCTCCCGGCCGGTCAGCAGGCCGTCGACGGCGGAGAACTGGCCGGTCACCGCGATCGCGGCACGCACCCCGGCGGGGTCGGTGGCGAGGTCGCGCCCGGCGACGGTGACCTGCCCGGCGTCGGCGGGGGTCAGCGTGGACAGGACGTCGACGGTGGTCGTCTTGCCGGCCCCGTTCGGGCCGAGCAGCGCGTAGACGGTGCCCTCGGGCACGGTGAGGTCCAGGCCGTCGAGGACGACGGTGGCGCCGAAGGCCTTGCGCAGGCCGGCGACGGAGACGGCGGCGGTCACGGTCGGCTCCCCTCAGGCCCGGCGGACGAGGACGTCGCCGTACGCGGTGCGGGCGTGGATCTCCACGGTCTCCTCCGCGTCGCCGGGCCCCTCGGCCTCGCCGAGCAGGTTGCGGACGCGGCCGGAGCCCGACTGCACGTCGAGCCAGGCCGCCGTCCCCGCGCGCACCCCGGCCTCGACCTCGCCGTAGGCGGTCTCGAGCACCAGCGAGCCGCGCACCGCCTGGCCGACACGCACCCGTCCGTACCTGGTGGTGCCGGTGACCGAGCCGAGCGCGCGGTCGACGACGACGTCCCCGCACGCGGTCTCCAGCCGCGCCGTCCCGGTGACCGCGCCGACCCGGACGTCGCCGTAGGCGGTGTGCACCTCGGCCTCGCCGTCGAGGGCGGCGGCGGTGACGTCGCCGCTGGAGGTGCGGGCGCGCACGCTGCCGGCGCGGTCGAGCTCGAGGTCGCCGTGGCGGCTCTCGACGTCGACGGTCCCCAGCCGCCCGGTGCAGGTGATCGACCCGGCGGCGGCCCGGGCGACGAGGGAGGAGCCCTCGGGCAGGGCGACGTCGACGTCGACCTCCGGGCCGGAGCCGAAGAACAGCAGCCGGGACCGGCCGGTCGAGCGGACCAGCAGCTCGCCGGCGGTGAACTCGACGACGCAGTGCTCGGCGGCCGCGACGTCGGCGGAGCCGCGCGGCCGGACGGTGACCACCGTGTCGGGCCGCTCGGCGGCCCGGACGCGGACGGTGCCCGCCGCGATCTCGACGCGGGCGCTGATCGGGTGGGGTGTGTCGAACGTGGGCATGGTCTGCGCCCTCCTCGGGGCAGGGGGAATCGCCCCCGGACCGGTCGGCCGGGGTCGCGGTGCCGTGTCCAGGTGCGGGCGGTACCGGACAGGACGGGCTAGCGCGCCCAGCCCGTGTAGGAGGAGCCGCCGGTCCACCGGGACCGGCGGCCGTCGTCGGCGGGCCGGGGACGGTCGGCGCGCGCCACCGCGTCGCTGACGACCCGGACCAGCCACGTGTTGACCGACGAGCCGAGGCGGGCGGCCGCCTCCTCGACGCGGACCTTGAGCTGCTCGGGCAGCCGCAGGGTGATGCGGATGGTGCTGCCGTCGTCGCCGTCGGGGAGCGCGGCCTCCGGCGAGGGGGCGTCGTGCGGCTCGGCGGGGGCCGGCGGCGGGGTGACGACGAGACCGAGCTCGCTGCCGCGCAGCCGCACGTCGACGGCGCCGGGCGCGAGCTGGCCGGTGAGCTCCTCGGCCGCGGCCGACAGGGCGGACAGCAGGGCCAGTCGGACCGAGGCCTCCAGCGGCGCGGTGAGGCGCTCGGCCAGCTCCCGCGCCTCCTCGCCCCCGGGAGCGGCGGCGAGCACGAGCTCCCGGCGGAGCTGCTCGACGAACGGGGTCAGGTCCATGACGTCACGATGACACCACAGTGGTGTCACGTGCAACCCCCGTGGTGTCAGCGTGGTGTCGCGCGGGTCCCGACGAGCAGGAGCAGGAGGGCTGCGATGAGCAGCGCGGGCTCCAGCAGGAAGGCGGCGGTGAGCCCGTGCGCGTCGGCCAGGGCGCCGAGCAGGAAGGGGGCGGCGGCGGTGACCAGGCCGCCCAGCAGCTGGGTGCGGGCGTTGGCCCGGTCCTCGTGCCCCCGGGCGGTGCCCAGGGTGAGCGCCAGCGCGAGGGGGTAGAGGTTGGCGATGCCGACCCCGCAGACGAACAGGCCGAGGACGGCGACGACCGGGTCGCCGGTCAGCCAGAACGGCACGAAGCCGGCCGCGGTCACCGCCAGGGAGGCGTGCAGCAGCGGGACGGTGCGGCCGGGGCGCCGGGTGAGCGCCGCGCCGCCGAGGCGGCCGACGAGCAGGCCCAGGTAGTTGCTGCCGAGCGCCGTCGCGGCGGTGGTGGTCGACAGTCCCGTGCCGACGAGCACCTCGGTGCCGAAGTAGACCAGGCAGAACTCCACGGCCGTGGCGACGGCGGTCAGGGCGGCGAACAGCCAGGCGGCCGGCGGCAGCGGCCCGGGCCGCCCGGCGACCCGGCGGTCGGCCGGTGCGGGCAGCGGGCGGTGCCGGGACCACAGCCACAGCCCGGCGAGGACGAGCGCGGGGAGGGCGAACGCCGCCCGCCAGCCGGCCGGCCCGGCGGCGAGCGCACCGAGCACGAGGGGGGCGAGGACCGCGCACGCCCCGGCGCCGACGTTGGCCTCGGTGAGCGCCCGGTCGCGCCGGGCGCCGTGCCGGTCGGAGAGGACGGCCTGCGTCGCCGTCAGCAGCACCGTGCCGGCCGTGCCCATGACCGCGGCCCCGAGCAGGGTCGGCGCCAGGCCGCGGCCGAGGGTGAACAGCGCGGCGCCGGCGGCGGTGCCCAGGGCCGAGGACCACAGCAGCGCCGACCGCGACAGCCGGCGGGCCACGACCGCGAAGCCCGCGCCGGCCAGGGCCGCACCGCCCGACCACAGCACGGAGTAGACGCCCAGCAGCGTGTACGAGAAGTGCAGCTCCTCGCGCAGCAGGGACAGCGCCGGGCCGAAGGCGTAGAGCCAGCCGGTGAAGCACCCGAGCACCGCGTACGCCAGGACGGTCGGCGCGTCGCGGACGAAGCCGTCGTCCCTCCCCGCCCCGAGGGGGGTGCCGGCCTGCTCCCCGGCGTCTGTGTATCGATACACACCTAGACTGTACGGGTGGCCAGTCCCCCGGACCACCGGTCGCGCCGGCCGACGATGCGCGAGGTGGCCCGCGCCGCCGGCGTCTCGCCGATGACGGTGTCCTACGTCTACTCGCGGCCCGGCCGGGTCTCGGCCGAGGCGGCGGCGCGGGTGCGGGCGGCGGCCCGGGACCTCGGCTACCCCGGGCCGCACCCGGCCGCCCGGTCACTGCGGCGGGGGCGGGTCGGCAGCCTCGGCGTGGTGCTGGGCGAGCGGCTGGGCTACGCCTTCGACGACCCGCAGGCCGCGCGCTTCCTCGCCGGGGTCGCGGACGTCTGCGCGGCCGAGGGGGTCGGCCTCACGCTGGTCCCGACGACCGGGGCGCCCAGCGATCCCGAGCGGGTCGCGCGGGCGGTCGTCGACGGCTTCGTCGTCTGGACGACCAGCGACGACGACCCGGTGCTCGACGCGGTGGCCGACACCGGCCTGCCCGCCGTCGTCCACGCCGGGCCGCACCACCGGGGCCTGCCGGTGGTCGGCATCGACGACCGGGCCGCCGCCGCGGCGATCGGGCGGGTGGCGTTCGCCGGAGCCCGGCGCCCGGCGGTCCTCGGCTTCCCGCTCGACCGCGACCGCGCCCGCCGGCTGCTGCCCGCCCCGGAGGTGGGGGCGGTCCGGTTCCCGGTGACGCGGAACCGGTGGGAGGGCCTGCTCGGCGCCTGGACCGGGGCCGGGCACCCCGCGGCGGAGCTGCGGCTGGCGGTGTGCCCGGTCAACGACGCCGAGGAGGGGGAGGCGTTCGCCGCCGAGCTGCTCGCCGGCCCGGACCGGCCGGACGCAATCGCCGCGATGAGCGACGAACTCGCGCTCGGGGCGCTGCGGGCGGTGGCGGCCGCGGGCCTGGCGGTGCCCGGCGACGTGGCGGTCACCGGCTGGGACGACAGCGACGCCGCGGAGCCGGCCGGGCTGACCACCGTCGCCCAGTCGCTGCGCCGGCAGGGGGCCACCTGCGCCCTCGTCGCGCTCGGGCGCGCCCCGGAGGCCCCCCCGCCGGACGGGTGGCGCGTGGTGGAGCGGGCGAGCACCCGCTGAGCGCGCCCGAGGGCCCCAGGGGAGTCCCGGGGCCCTCGGGCACGGTCAGCCCGCCGGCCGGCTCAGGTCGTGGACGGTCACGCCGTCGACGGTCCGGGCGGTGTAGTTCTCCGCCACCCAGGCCGCGATCTCCGCCGACGCCGAGCTGCCGCCGTCGCCGGCCATCCCCGTCCCGCCGCCGATGAACCAGTGGACCTCGCCGTCGGCGACGTACTGCTGGAACTGCTCGAGGGTGGGCGAGGGGTCGCTGCCGTTGAACCCGCCGATCGCCATGACGGGCAGCCCGGTGGCCAGCTGGTAGCCGGCGGCGCTGTTGGAGCCGACCGTGGCCGCCGCCCAGGTGTAGCCGGCGGCGTCCTCGGTCAGCGCGGCGACCATCTCCTCGCCGACGTCGGCCGTGCCCAGCAGGCCGCCCGTTCCACCGCCCGCACCGCGGGTGACGTTGCCGGGGGTGGTGGCGCCGCCGGGAGCGGGCAGCGTGCCGGCCGCGGGTCCGCCCGCCGGCGGCCGGCCGCCGGGGAACCCGCCCCGGCCGCCGTCCCCGCCCGGGCCGCCGAAGCCGGCGCCGGTGACCGTCGGGCCGGCGCTCGGGATCGACCCGGTGTGCGCGGTGCCCGCGGTCTGCACCGCGTACGCGGCGGGCCCCGCGACGCCGGCCAGCAGGCCGACGGCGAGGACGGCGGCGGCCACGGCGCGGCCGAGCCGGCCGACGGCGAGCAGGGCGACCGCGGCGGCCAGGCCGGCGACCAGCACGACCCACCGCAGCCAGGGGAGGAACTCCGCCGAGCGGCCCAGCAGCACCCACGCCCACAGCACGGTGCCGGCGAGCGTCCCCGCGAGCACCAGCCGCGCCCACGCCCGGCCGCGCCGCTGCCACAGCAGCGCGCCGCCGATCGCGACCAGCGCGGCGACCGCCGGGGCCAGCGCCACCGTGTAGTACGCGTGGAAGATGCCGGCCATCAGGCTGAAGGTCAGCCCGGTGACGCCCAGCCAGGTGCCCCAGGTCAGCAGCGCGGCGCGGCGCGGGTCGGTGCGCGGTGCCCGGCCGACGGCGACCAGCCCGGCGACCAGCAGCGCCAGTGCCGCGGGCAGCAGCCAGGCGATCTGACCGCCGATCCCGGAGTCGAACAGCCTGGTCAGGCCGGTCTCACCCCAGCCGCCGCCGGCGCCGCCGCCGACGCTGCCGGTCTCCTCGCCGGTGAGCCGGCCCAGGCCGTTGTAGCCCCAGATCAGCTCCCAGACGGAGTTCGTCTGGGAGCCGCCGACGTAGGGCCGCCAGGACTCCGGCACCAGCTCCACGACGGCGACCCACCAGCCGCCCGCCACGACCATCGCGGCGCCGGCGCCGAGCAGCTGCAGGACCCGGCGGCGCAGCGTCGTGGGCGCGGCCACCAGCCACACGAGCGCGAAGCCGGGGACCACCAGCACCGCCTGCAGCGTCTTGGTGAGGAACGCGAACCCGACGAGCACGCCGACACCGACCAGGCCGCGGGTGGAGGCCCGCTCCAGCGACCGGGTGAGCACGTACGCGGCCGCGGTCATCAGCAGCACGAGCAGCGCGTCGGGGTTGTCGAAGCGGAACATCAGCGCCGCGACGGGGGTGAGCGCGAGCGCCGCGCCGGCGACCAGCCCGGCACCCGGGCCGCTCACCCGGCGCACCGCCAGGTACAGCAGCCCGACGGTGGCCACGCCCATGAGCGCCTGCGGCACCAGCAGCGACCACGGGTCCAGCCCGAACAGCCGCACCGACAGCGCCATCACCCACAGCGAGGCCGGCGGCTTGTCCACGGTGATCGAGTTGGCGGCGTCGGAGGAGCCGTAGAAGAACGCCTCCCAGCTCTGCGAGCCCGCCTGCGCGGCCGCGGCGTAGAAGGCGTTGGCCCAGCCCGACGCCGAGAGGTCCCACAGGTACAGCACGCCGGTGACGGCGAGCAGCCCGAGCAGCGCGGGGCGGACCCAGCGCGGGTCGGCGGGGCGGCCCCGCAGCAGGCGCGCGGCCCGCCCGGACCGGGCCGGGGCGGGGAGTGCGGCCCCGGGCGCGGCGGGCGCCGCCGGGGGCGTCGCGGTGGCGGTCATCGGGCGGTCTCCGTCTCGGGGGCGGTCACGGCCTCGGGAGCCGGCCGGGCAGGGGTGGGGGAGGTGCGGAAGACCCAGCCGCGCAGCAGCACGAAGCGCAGCAGCGTGGCGACGGCGTTGGCGCCGACCAGCACGGTGAGCTCGAGGCCGCGGGCCGGGGTGGGGTCGGCGAGGTGCAGCAGGCCCAGCGACCCGCTGGTCAGCGCCAGGGCGAGGCCGAACACGACCAGGCCCTGCAGCTGGTGGCGGCCGGCGCCCGGACCGCCGCGGATGCCGAAGGTGACCCGCCGGTTGGCCGCGGTGTTGGCCACCGCGGTCACCAGCAGGGCGAGCAGGTTCGCCGGCTGGGCGGCCACGACGCCGCGCAGCAGGACGAACAGCAGCAGGTACGCCAGCGTCGACAGCACGCCGACGACGGCGAAGCGCACGAGCTGGCCGGCCAGCGACGACGAGACACCGGGCAGCGGGTCGGGCAGCGGCTGCCGGCCGATGGTGGCGCGCAGCTGCGCCAGCGGCAGCCGCCCGGTGGCCAGCGCGCGCAGCATCCGCACGATGCCGGCGACGTCGGCGCGCGCCGTCCTCACGACGTCGACGCGGCTGTCGGGGTCGTCGACCCAGTCGACGGGCACCTCGTGGATGCGCAGCCCGGCGCGCTCGGCGAGCACCAGCAGCTCGGTGTCGAAGAACCAACCGGTGTCCTCGACCAGCGGGAGCAGCTGCGCGGCGACGTCGGCCCGGACGGCCTTGAAGCCGCACTGGGCGTCGGACAGCGAGGTGGCCAGCGTGCGGCGCAGCAGCAGGTTGTAGCCGCGGGAGACGACCTCGCGCTTGAGGCCGCGCACCACCCGCGAGGAGCGGGAGAGCCGGGTGCCGACGGCGAGGTCGGAGTGGCCGCTGATCAGCGGGGCGACCAGGGGCAGCAGGGCGTTGAGGTCGGTGGAGAGGTCGACGTCCGTGTAGACGAGGACCGGCGCGTCCGACCCCAGCCAGGCGGTGCGCAGCGCCCCGCCGCGGCCGGGCTCGGGGATCTGCAGCACCGTCACCCCGGGCAGCTCGGCGGCGACCCGGTGCGCGACCTCCAGGGTGCGGTCGGTGCTGGCGTTCTCCGCGACCGTGATGCGGAACGGGTAGGGCAGGGACTCGGTCAGGTGGGCGTGCAGACGGCGCAGGCACGGCTCGAGGTCGGTCTCCTCGTCGTGCACCGGGACGACCACGTCGAGGACGGGGTGCCCGCGGCCGGCGGCACCGGCGCGGTCGTGCGCGCCGAGCAGGAGCGGTGGCATGGGGAGGACGGTCCGGCCCGCTCCTGGGGTGCTCCGGTGCGGGCGCTGGAGACCGACTGTGAGTGGCAGGTCACTACATTCGGTCGCGTGCGAGCCGTGGGAGTGACCGAGTTCGGCGGGCCCGAGGCCCTCACCGTCGTCGACGTGCCCGACGAGCCGCTCGGGCCGGGGCAGGTGCGGCTGCGGGTGCGGGCCGCGGCGGTGAGCCCGACCGACACCCACCTGCGCGAGGGCGCCTACGCCGGCCGCGACCCGGTGAAGACCCCGCCGTGGGTGCCCGGCATGGACGCCGCCGGCGAGGTCGTCGAGGTGGGCGAGGGCGTCGACCGGGTGGCCGCCGGCGACGCGGTCATGGCGGTCGTCGTCCCCACCGGCGCGCACGGCGGCTACCGCGAGGACCTCGTGCTGCCCGCCGGATCGGTGGCCCCGGTGCCCGCGGGCGCCGACGCCGTCGCCGCCTGCACCCTGCCGATGAACGCGCTCACCGCCCGGCTGGCGCTGGACCAGATGGCCCTGCCGCCCGGCTCCGTGGTCGCGGTGACCGGCGCGGCCGGTGCCTTCGGCGGCTACGTCGTCCAGCTCGCGAAGGCCGACGGGCACACCGTCGTCGCCGACGCCTCCGAGGCCGACGAGCAGCTGGTGCGCGACCTCGGCGCCGACGTCGTCGTGCGGCGGGGCGACGACGTCGCCGAGCGGATCCGCGCGGAGTTCCCCGACGGCACCGACGGGCTGGCCGACGGCGCGGTGCAGGACGCGCTGGTGCTGCCCGCGGTCCGCGACGGCGGGAAGGTGGCCACCGTGCGCGGCTACCGCGGCGACGGGACCGGCCGGGTCGAGGTGCTGCCCACGATGGTGCGCCGCTACGCCGAGAACGGCGCCGCGCTCGACCGGCTGCG
This sequence comes from Geodermatophilus sp. SYSU D00698, assembly GCF_054050335.1. NCBI lineage: Bacteria > Bacillati > Actinomycetota > Actinomycetes > Geodermatophilales > Geodermatophilaceae > Geodermatophilus > Geodermatophilus sp. SYSU D00698. The sequence goes on along the minus strand of NZ_JBJGZD010000018.1, from coordinate 69,647 downwards.
CGAGCAGGTGGAGTCGGGTGCGGCGACGCTGCGGGTGGCCCGCACCTTCGCGCCGGAGGAGGCGCCCGAGGCGCACCGGGTGCTGGCCGCCGGCGGCGTCCGCGGCCGGCTGGTGATCACCTTCTGAGGTCGCGCGCCCGGGCCCGTGTGCCAGGGTGGGGGAGCCCCCGGCAACGGTGCCCGGGGAGGAGCGCGGAGGAGCCGCAGATGGTGCACAGGCTGGTGGTCAGCTACGGGCAGCCGGAGGACCCGGCGGCGTTCGACGCCCACTACCGCGACACGCACGTCCCGCTGACCGTGCGGATGCCCGGCCTGGTCCGGTTCACCACCGGCAGCCCGCAGGCGCTCGACCCGCGCCAGCCCGCGCCGTACCTGGTCGCCCACCTCGACTTCGACTCCGAGCAGGCGATGGGGGCCGCGTTCGCCTCCGAGGCGGGCAGGGCCGGCGCCGCCGACCTCCGCAACTTCGCCAGCGGCGGCGTGACCATGGCCCACTACGAGGTGAACGAGGTGCACGTCTCCCGGTGAACGGCGCCCAGGCACTGATCCGCACGCTCGTCGACGCCGGGGTCGACGTCTGCTTCGCCAACCCCGGCACGTCCGAGATGCACTTCGTCGCCGCCCTCGACGACGTCCCCGAGATGCGCGGCGTCCTCACCCTGTTCGAGGGGGTGGCCACCGGCGCGGCGGACGGCTGGGCGCGGATGACCGGCCGGCCCGCCGCCACGCTGCTGCACCTCGGCCCGGGCCTGGGCAACGGGCTGGCCAACCTGCACAACGCCCGCCGCGGCCGGACGCCGCTGGTCAACGTCGTCGGCGACCACGGCCGCTCGCACAAGCGACTGGACGCGCCGCTGGAGTCCGACATCGACGCCCTCGCCGGCACGGTGTCCGGCTGGGTGCGCCGGTCGCTGGCCCCCGAGGACGTCGCCGCCGACGCCGCGGACGCCGTCGCGGCCGCCGCGCGGGGACAGGTCACCACGCTGGTGCTGCCGGCCGACGTGTCCTGGTCCGAGGGCGCGGCCGTCGCCGAGCCCCGGCCGGTGCGGCCGCGGCCGCAGGTGCCGCCGGCGGTGGTGGACGACACCGCCGCGGTGGTGCAGGCCGGGGAGGCCACCGTGCTGCTGCTCGGCGACGACGTCGTCGCCTCGGAGGCGGGGCTCGTGGCCGCGGCGCGGGTGGCCGCCGGCACCGGCGTCCGGCTGATGGCCGAGACGTTCCCGGCGCGGATGGTGCGCGGCGCAGGGCTGCCCGCCGTCGGCAAGCTGCCCTACCCGCCGGAGGTGGCGATCAAGGCGCTGGCCGGCACCCGGCACCTGGTGCTGGCCGGGGCGACCTCGCCGGTGCACTTCTTCGCCTACCCCGGCACGCCGGGCACGCCGGTGCCCGAGGACTGCACCGTGCACGTGCTGTCCGCGCCCGGTGAGGACGGCGTCGCGGCGCTCGAGGAGCTGGCCGCGAAGGTGGCCGCCGGCGCCGAGCCGGAGCTGCGCGAGGCCTCCCGCCCGGAGCTGCCGACCGGGCGCCTGACGCCGCGCGGGATCTCGGCGGTGGTCGGCGCGCTGCTGCCCGAGCGGGCGATCGTGGTCGACGAGGCGATCACCTCCGGGATCGGCGTCGTCGAGCAGACCGCCGGCGCACCGAAGCACGACTGGCTGGCCCTGACCGGCGGCGCGATCGGCGACGGCCTGCCGATGGCGGTCGGCGCGGCGGTGGCCTGCCCCGACCGGCCGGTCGTCGTCCTCCAGGCCGACGGCAGCGCGATGTACACGCTGCAGGCGCTGTGGACGATGGCCCGCGAGCAGCTCGACGTCACCGTCGTCCTGTACGACAACGCGTCCTACGCGATCCTCCAGGGGGAGCTGGCGCGGGTGGGGGCCGCCGGCGGCGGGGAGCGGGCCGGGCAGCTGCTCGACCTGGGCGGCCCCGCGCTGGACTTCGTCGCGCTGGCCACCGGGACGGGCGTGCCGGCCACCCGGGCCGAGACAGCGGAGGAGCTGGCCGAGCAGCTGGGCACGGCGCTGCGCGAGCCGGGTCCGCACCTGGTGCAGGCGGTGCTGCGGACCGGGGAGTAGGCGCGGGCTCACCCCTGCGGGGGAACGCCCTCCGGATCCGTTCCAGACAGTTCCGTTCCGGGTCGATGCAGGGCGCGTGAACTCGACCAGCGTGCGCACCGGCGCCGTCGGCGTGCCCCGGGCGGTCCTCCGCCGGGCCGCCGTCGCCGGAGCCGTCGGGCTGGTCGCGGTGCTGTTGTGGGCACAGGCCGCCCTGTCGGGCACCGTCGCCGGCACCGCCGTCTACTTCTCGGTCACCGGCCTGGCCGTCGTCGCCGCCTGGGAGGGCGTGCGGCGCGGGAGCCGCCGTGCCGCCGTCGTCTGGATCGCCGTCGGCGTCTCCCTGTCCGCGGTCGGCGACGTGCTGTGGCAGCTGCAGGTCGCCCTGACCGGGTCGGGCGCGGACGTCGGCCCGGCCGATGGCGTCTACCTCGCGAGCTACGTGGTGCTGGGCGTCGGGCTCTCGCTGCTGGCGCGCGTCCCCGGGCACGGCGAGGACCAGCGGCTGTCCGGCTGGATCGACGCGCTCGTCGTCTTCGTGGCCGCGCTGCTGGTGGTCTGGCAGGTGTCGATCGCCGCGACCGTGCACGACGAGGCACTCGGCCTGCCCACCCGGATCGTCCTCGCGCTCTACCCGGCCTTCGACGCCGCGCTGATCGCCCTCGTCGTGCGCCTGCTGGCCACCCGTGGGCAGGGGGAGTGGACCTCGCCGGTCGTGGCCGCCGCGTGCGCGTTCTGGCTGTTCTCCGACGTGGCCTACCTGCTCGACGCCGACGCCGACAGCTTCGGCTCGCTGCTGGACTCCGGCTGGCTGCTGGGCAGCCTGCTGCTCGCCCTCGCCACGTGGCCGCAGGGCGGGACGCCGGAGGGTTCCCCGGCCGTGCCGCAGCGGTCCGCGCCGGCGCGCCTGGCCGTCTGCCTGGGCGCGCTCCTCGTGCCGCCCACCACGGACCTGGTCCTCCACGTGAGCGGTGGCGCGGAGGGGTCGGCCGCGGTGTTGGTCAGCATGGTGGTGCTCACCGCGCTGTTGTTCGTGCGCTGCTCGCTGATGCTCCGCGGGGAGGCCGCGGCCCGGGCGCTGGTGCGCTCGCGGGAGCGGTTCGCCGCCAAGCTCACCGCGCACTCCTCCGACGCGGTCCTCGTCGTCTCCCGCGACGGGCGGCTGCTCAACGATCCGGCGCCGCTGGCCGCGCTGCTCGGGACCGTGGCCGGCGGTGTCACCTCCGCCGCGGACGCGGTCCGCCTGGCCGGGGTGGACCCCGAGCTGACCGGCGAGCTGTTCGCGAGGGCGCTGGCCGGCGGCGGTGTCGTCGACGCCGAGCTGCCCGCGCGCCACCGCGGCGGGGACCGCTGGATCGGCATCCGGCTGGTCGACCTCGGGGACGACCCCGACGTCGGCGGCGTCGTCGTCCACGTGACCGACGTGACCGGACGCCGCCGCGCCGAGGAGGCGCTGGCCCACTCGACGCTGCACGACGGGCTGACCGGCCTGGCCAACCGCGCGCTGTTCAGCGACCGCGTGGGGCAGGCGCTGCGCCGCACCGTGCGCGGCGGCGGCTCGGCCGCGGTGCTCTCCCTCGACCTCGACGGCTTCAAGGCCGTCAACGACTCCCTCGGCCACGCCGCCGGCGACGCGCTGCTGCGCGAGGTGGCGGCGCGGCTGCGCGGCGCCGTCCGCGCCGACGACACCGTGGCCCGCCTGGGCGGCGACGAGTTCGCCGTGCTGGTCGAGCAGGCCGGCGTCGGCGACGACGAGGCCCTGGTGACCGCCTCCCGCGTGCTCGAGGTGCTCTGCCGGCCGGTGGCGCTGCCCGGCGGCACGGTGACCGTGTCGGCCAGCATCGGCGTGGCCGTCGGCCGCGGGGCCGTGGCCGGTGACGCGCTGATCCGCGACGCCGACCTCGCGCTGTACGCGGCCGAGCTCGACGGGCGCAACCGCGTGCGGCGGTTCGAGCCCGGCATGCGCGCGGCGGCCCAGGCCGCCCGCGAGCTGGAGCAGGAGCTGCACGGCGCGGTGGCGCGCGGCGAGTTCCGGCTGGTCTACCAGCCGGTGGTCGCCCTGGCCGACCGCCGGGTGACCGGCTTCGAGGCCCTGCTGCGCTGGGACAGCCCGCGGCTGGGCCCGGTGGGCCCCGACCGGTTCGTGCCGGTGGCCGAGGCGGCGGGACTCATCGACGAGATCACCGGCTGGGTGCTGCGCGAGGCGTGCGCGACCGCGGCGGCCTGGCGGCGCCTCGGCGACACCACGATGGCGGTCAACGTGTCGGCCTTGCAGCTGACCTCGCCGGACCTGGTCGGCTGCGTCGCCGCGGCGCTGGCCGGGAGCGGGCTGCCGGCCGGTGCGCTGGTGCTCGAGGTGACCGAGACGGCGCTGGTGGGCGACCCGGAGCGGGCGGCCGCGTGCCTCGGCGCGCTGCGGGCGCTGGGTGTGCGGCTGGCGCTGGACGACTTCGGCACCGGCTACTCGTCGCTGGCCCACCTGCGGCAGTTCACCGTGGACGTGCTCAAGGTCGACCGCTCGTTCGTCGGCGCGATCGCCGAGGGCGAGCCGCTGCCGGCGATCGTGCGCGGCACCATCGACCTGGGCCGCACGCTGGGCCTGGAGGTCCTCGCCGAGGGCGTCGAGCACGAGCACCAGGCGCGGCTGCTGGCCGAGGGCCGCTGCGACACCGCGCAGGGCTACCTGTTCGCGAGGCCGCTGGAGCGCTGCGACGCCGAGGCGCTGCTCCTCGAGCGGGCCACGGCCCGCGGCGGGGTGCCCGCGATCGTGCCGCTGCCCCGCGCGCCGCGGGCGCTCACGTCCCCGGTCTGACGCCGGGGGAGGTCAGCCGGCCGCCCCGGGCGCGGGCTCGAAGGTGACCGTGACGTCGTCGACGCCGAGGGACCGGGCCAGCGTGGTGAGCATGTCGCGGGTGCCGTCCTCGGCGCGGTCGAGCAGATCGCTGTCCGCGGCGGCGGACTCCAGCCGGCGCTCGGCGAGCGCGAACAGCTCGCTCTCGTCGGTCGGGTCGTCGGCGAACGCGTCGCCCAGCCGCTCCACGAGGCCGCGGTCGCGGTCGAGCACCCGGCTCTCGTCCGGGTCGATCCGCGCCTCGCCCAACTGCGGGGCGGGGAGGGTGATGGTGGCCGCCGTGCCGTCGGGGGAGAGGTCGACGTTCTCCTCCCCGAGGGCGCCGAAGTCCACGTAGGCGTCGACGTCGCCGGTGGCGAGGAACTGCACCCGCTCGCCGCTGATCGCCGACGGCACCCAGGCGGTGTCGGTCTCCTGGTCGACGACGACCTGGAAGGTGCCGGTGGCGGCGTGGTACTCGTCGAGGTCGGCCATGGCCAGCAGCAGCGGCCTCGTGCTGCGGTCGACGGTCTCCTGCTCGAACGGCGCCGTCCAGTCACCCACCCTGTCGGCCACGACCACCCCGACCGGGACGACGACGGCGGCGGCGATGCCCGCCCTGAGCCATCCGCGGCGACGTCGGCGCACCGGCGCGGCGGAGGGAGCGGGGACACGGGACTGGAGCAGGACCGGCATGCGCGCGATCTCCTCGCGGTCGTGGGGGATGTGCCGTACAGCACCCCGTGCGCCGGTTCTGTTCCCGCCGAGCGGGTGCGCTCGCGCCGCACCCGGGGCGCCGGGACGCTGCGTCGGCGCACCCGCTCGCCGCGCGGCCGCCCGCGAGCCGACGGCGACGGTCCTCGGCGCCGGCGAGCCGGCCGACCCGGTCGAGCGGGTGCTGCGGCCGCGGTCCACCTGGACCGTCGTCACCGTGAACGGCCACCTGCCGGTTGTGACGACCGGCGGGTCGACGGCGACGCTTCCCTGGGTGTTCGCTGCGACGACGCTGGACACCTGCTGTGACACGGGTCACAGTCCTCGCGGGGTCAGGGGGAGGCTCTACAGGGCCCTGCGACGGTCACAAGATCAACCGTGAGGTTGACACCGCTCAGCGAGGAGCCCTCATGAACCGTTCAGCACGTCTCGGCCTCGTCGTGGTCGCCAGCGGGACGATGGCGCTCGTCGCGTCGCCGGCAGGGGCCCACTCCGGTGGACCGGCGCCGGACGACGGCGCCGGCTGGGTGCCGATCGAGGAGCTGCGCCCCGGCTACTACGACCCGGTCGACATCTCGGCCTGCGGAACGACGGTCACCATGGCCACCGGCGACCTCGCCGACGTGGAGGGCCGCGAGACCACGCTCCCGAACGGAGACCTGCTCTTCGAGACGCGGGGCGCGTGGACCGTCGACCTCACACGCCAGGACACGGGCGAGGTGATCGACGAGCTCGACGTCTCCGGCCCCGGGATCGAGGTGATCTCCGCCGACGGGACGCACATCACCGATCACGTGTACGGCCCCTCGATCCTCTTCCCCATCCCGGAGTACGGGCCGGTCGACGCCGCCGCCTTCGAGGCGGCCGGCCTGCCGGACCTGACGTACTACCGCGAGGGCGTCGTCACGTTCTCCGTCGTCCTCGACCCGGGGACCGGCGAGTTCATCTCCGAAGAGGCCGACGTCGACGCACGCGTCCACGACCTGTGCACGTGGTTCGACGGCGACCGCGGGCACGCCCACGCCCCCGCCCACGCACACCACGGGTAGGCCGCACCACCGGACCGACCGGCGCGCCGGCGGCCGGGGTCCCGCCGGCTCACCCGCCCGGGTGGGGGATCGCCTCACCCGGGCGGGTGGCCGGTGTCCGCGGCCGGGTCACGGGTTGTCCACAGATCGGCTGACCGGGCTCCCGTCCCGGGCCGGGGCCGACCTACGGTCGCTGCCGTTCTGCAACGGGATGTGACGGGGGTGCGGTGCCGACCGCGACGAGTGCCCTGGACGTCGTCGACGGCGAGGTGCGCGAGCTCATCCGGCGCCGTGGGCTCGACCCGTTCACCGATCCGGCGCCGGTCCGCGTGCTGGTGCGCGACGTCGTCGCGGACTACTCCGAGCGGTCGCTGACCTCGGCGCTGCCGCCGATCGGCGACCCCGAGTCGGTGGTCCGCGACGTGCTCGACCGGGTGGCCGGCTTCGGTCCCCTGCAGCGGCACCTGGACGACCCCGAGGTCGAGGAGATCTGGGTCAACGAGCCGGGCCGGGTGTTCGTCGCCCGCCGCGGCCGCAGCGAGCTGACGACGACCATCCTCGGCGCCGGCGAGCTGGCCGACCTGGTCGAGCGGATGCTGCGCAGCTCCGGGCGGCGCATCGACATGAGCCAGCCCTTCGTCGACGCGGTGCTGCCCGACGGCTCGCGGCTGCACGTGGTCATCCCGGACATCACCCGGCGGCACATGGCGGTCAACATCCGCAAGTTCGTGCTGCGCGCGCACGGCCTCGACGAGCTGGTCGCCACCGGGACGGTGACGACGCAGGCCGCCCGCTTCCTCGAGGCCGCCGTCGCCGCGGGCCTGAACGTCCTGGTCTCCGGCGGCACCCAGGCCGGCAAGACCACCCTGCTCAACTGCCTGTGCGCCGCGATCCCGGCGAGGGAACGGGTGATCACCTGCGAGGAGGTCTTCGAGCTCCGCGTGCCGCTGCCCGACGTCGTCGCGATGCAGACCCGCCAGCCCAACCTCGAGGGCGCCGGGGAGATCCCGCTGCGCCGGCTGGTCAAGGAGGCGCTGCGGATGCGGCCCTCGCGGATCGTCGTCGGCGAGGTGCGGCAGGAGGAGTGCCTGGACCTGCTCATCGCGCTGAACAGCGGGTTGCCCGGGATGTGCACGCTGCACGCCAACAGCGCCCGCGAGGCCGTGGTGAAGATGTGCACGCTGCCGCTGCTGGCCGGCGACAACATCGGGCACGCCTTCGTCGTCCCGACGGTCGCGGCCAGCGTCGACCTGGTGGTGCACGTGGCCACCGAGGCCTCCGGCCAGCGCCGGGTGCGGGAGGTCGTGGCGGTGCCCGGCCGCGCGGAGGACGGCGTCATCGAGCTGGCCGACGTCTTCACCACCCGGGACGGGCGGCTGGTCCGCGCCGAGGGCTTCCCGCCGCACGCCGAGCGCTTCGCCGCCGCCGGGTACGACCTGGCCACGCTCCTCGGGACGCCGGCGTGGAGCTGACCGGCGCGCTGCTCGGGCTGCTGCTCGGCGTCGGCCTGCTGCTCGTCTGGCGCAGCGGGCCGCGGGCGCCGCAGCGGCGCGCCGTCCCGCGCCGGCCCGGCCGCCGGACGCGGCTGCTGGCCGAGGCGGGCCTGACCGGGATCAACCCGGCGCAGCTGGTCGCGCTGCAGGCCGGCCTCGGGCTGCTGGCCCTCGTCGTCGTCCTGCTGACCACCGGCACGGTGACGGTCAGCCTCGCCTTCGGCGTGTTCGCCGCCGCCCTGCCGCCCGTGCAGGTGCGCCGGCTGGCCGCCCGTCGCCGGGCCGACCTGCGCGAGGTGTGGCCCGAGGTGGTCGACAACCTCGCCTCGGCCGTCCGCGCGGGGCTGTCGCTGCCGGAGTCGCTGGCCGCGCTGGCCACCCGCGGGCCGGAGGTGCTGCGCCCGCCGTTCGCCCGGTTCGCCGCCGACCACCGCTCCACCGGCCGCTTCGGCGAGAGCCTCGACCGGCTCAAGGCCGACCTCGCCGACCCGGTGGGGGACCGGATCGTCGAGACGCTGCGGGTGGCCCGGGAGGTCGGCGGCAGCGACCTCGGCCGGGTCCTGCGCACACTGGCCGGCTTCCTCCGCGAGGACGCCCGCGCCCGCGCCGAGCTGGAGACGCGGCAGGGCTGGGTCGTGCAGGCCGCGCGGCTCGCCGTCGCCGCGCCGTGGGCGGTGCTCCTGCTGCTGGCCACCCAGTCGACGACACTGGCCGCCTACGACTCGCCGCTGGGCACCGCGCTGCTCCTCGGCGGAGGCGTGGTCTGTCTCGTGGCCTACCGGCTGATGGTGCGGATCGGGCGGCTGCCGCAGGACGTGCGGGTGCTCCAGTGAGCGAGCACCACGGCGAGCGCCGGCGAGCGAGGAGCGGAGCGGACGGGCCGCGGAGCGGCGGGGTGTCGCGGTGATGCTGCTCGGGATGCTGCTGGGCGGTGCGGCCGCGGCCGGTCTGCTGCTCGTCGTCGCGTTCGCGCCGCCGTTCCGCTCGGTGCGGCTGGTCGACCGGCTGGCGCCCTACGTGCACGACACCCCGCCGCCGTCGCGGCTGCTCGGGACGGCGACCGAGCCGGGCCTGCTCACCGCCGCGCGCCGGGTGTTCGGCCCGGTCGTGACCGACGGCGCCCGCTTCGTCGACCGCGTGCTCGGGGGGCGCTCCGCCGTCCGGCGCCGGCTCGACGCGCTCGGCAGCGACCAGACGGTGGAGGACCTGCGCGTCGAGCAGGTCGTCTGGGGCGGGCTCGGCCTGCTCGGTGCGGCGCTGCTCGCGGCACTCGGTGCGCTGCTGGCCGGCAGCGTCAACGTGCTGTCGGTGGCGCTGCTGTGCCTGGCCGGCCTGCTGGGCGGGGTGCTCGGCCGCGACTGGTGGCTGACCCAGCAGGTGCGCCGCCGCGAGGACCTGCTGCTCGCGGAGTTCCCCGTCGTCGCCGAGCTGCTCGCGCTGGCCGTGACGGCGGGGGAGGGGCCCGCCGCGGCGATCGCCCGGGTCACCCGGCTCTCGGGCGGCGAGCTGGCCCGCGAGCTCGGCGGCGCGCTCGGGCGGGCGCGGGCCGGCGTCCCGCTGACGGCGGCGCTGCAGCAGGTGGCCGACCGGACCTCGGTGGACGCGCTCGCCCGCTTCGTCGACGGCCTGCTGGTGGCCATCGAGCGCGGCACCCCGCTCGCCGAGGTGTTGCGCGCGCAGGCGGCCGACGTCCGCGAGGCCGGCAAGCGCCGGCTGCTCGAGGCCGGCGGCCGCAAGGAGATCGCCATGATGGTGCCGGTCGTCTTCCTGGTGCTTCCGGTCACCGTCCTGTTCGCCCTGTTCCCGGGGCTGATCAGCATCGTCTCGCTGGCGCGGTGAGCGCCGGTGCACAACGGAGGAGGACGACGGATGCGGGCGCTGGCCTGGCTGCTCACCCTGACCACGGCCCTGAGCAGGGCGGCTGCCGCGCGGTTGCGGGACGAGGATCCCGAGCGGGGCGACGTCCCCGGCTGGGTGATGATCACCGTGATGACGGCGGCCCTCGTGCTGGCGATCCTCGTGCCGTTCCGCGAGGCGATCGTGTCGGCGGTGCAGAACGCGCTGGCCTCCGTCACGAATGGCGGCTGAACCGGTCGACGGGGAGCGGGGCAGCGCCGTCGTCGACTTCGTGCTGGTGTCGGTGCTCGTCGTCGTGCTGCTGCTGGCGGTGCTGCAGGTGGCCGTCTACGTGCACGTCCGCAACGTGGTGACGGCGAGCGCGCAGGAGGGCGCCCGGTACGCGGCCAACGCCGACGTGCCCGCCGACGCGGCGACCGGCCGGGCGCTGGAGGCGGTGGCGCGGGCGACGACGGCCGGCACCGCCGAGGGGCTGGTGTGCACCGCGGCCGAGGAGGTCGACGACACCGGGCTGGCGCTGGTGAGCGTGCGCTGCAGCGGCGCGGTGCCGACGCTGCTGGCCGGTCTCGGCGACCTGCTGCCGCTGGACGTCACCGGCCGCGCGGTGGAGGAGGCCGCGTGAGGTGGCTGCGCGCCCGGCTGGGGTCGGGGGAGCGCGGGTCGGCGGTCGTGGAGTTCGTCTTCGTCGCGCTGGTGGTGTTCGTGCCGCTGGTCTACGTCGTCGCCGGGTTCTCCGCCGTGCAGCGCGGGGTGTTCGCCGCGACCGCCGCCGCGCGGGAGGCCGGCCGCGCGCTGGCCACCGCTCCCGATGTCGGCACCGGGCTGGCGCGGGCGGAGCGGGCGGCGCGGCTGGCGGTGGAGGACCAGTCGGTCGACGCCACCGACGTGCGGCTGTCCTTCGCCCCCGCGGGCGCCGAGTGCGGGACGGCGGCGTACGCGCCCACCCTCGCGCCGGGGGAGGAGTTCTCCGTCTGCGCCACGGTGACCGTGCGGATCCCGCTGCTGCCGGAGTTCGTCGACGCCAACACCGCCACCGGCCGGTTCGTCGTCGAGACCGACCGCTACGTCGACCGCTGAGGACCGGCCCCGGTCGTCCCGACGGCGGGCAGGTCAGCCGATCGCCTTCCGGCCGTCGATCGACTCCCGCAGGACGTCGGCGTGGCCGGCGTGCTGTGCGGTCCCGCACCTCCTCGTGACCCGCCGGCACGCTCCCCGCGGTCGGGGTGCGGTGGGTCGGCCCGCTCGTGCGTGAGGGTGGTCGGTCACGGGACCGCCGTCCGTCGTCCTCCGGTGGGTCGGTGGCGACGCCGGTGAGGAAGGGGTGCCGGACGGGACGGATCGGCATCCGCCGGCGTCCTCTGGGCAACGGAACCGTCACACCCGCGGCCTAACGTGCAGCTCACAGGCACGGATCGCGGAGGTCGTGATGAGCCCGTCCATCACCAGCATCGACCAACTCGACTACGACATCTCGGTCGCCTACATCGCGCTCGGCGTCGCCCGCACCTCGTGGGACCGGTGCCCCAGCGGGGAGAACGCCCGCGCCGTCGACGAGGCGGAGGCCTGCGTGAACCGTCTGCTGGAGGAGCGGTTCGCGGCCCAGCAGTGACCCGCCGCGAGGGGCGCCTCGCCCGACGAGGGCGGCGCGGGCCCCGCGGACCGAGACCTCCGGCTCGCCGTCGGGTGTCCACTCGTGCGCAGGGACTGCCGTCCGGCCGAGGGGGGCCCGTGGCGATCGTCCGGTCCACGGATCGGGACCGTCAGGACACGGCCGGCGCCCGCGAGGAGCGCCGCGTGCTGGACGAGCTGACCGGGAAGCACACGGTGTACCGAGAGGCCGACCGAGACCGGGAGCCGTCGACGGAGGGACGACTGCGGATCCTCGACGGCGAGCTCAGGATCGACCCGTCACGCCGCACGAGGGCGGAGGGCGAGGAGCGGTGACCACGACGCGCGGCGCCGTCCGCCTGGGCGCCGTCGCCCTCGGCGCCGTCCTCCTCTACGTCCTCGGCGTCGTCGTCCCGTACGTCGCCAACGGCCTGCACCACCTGCCGCTCGCCGAGGTGGCCTCCGGATCCCACGACCCGGAGGACCTGTGGCCGGCGACGATCCCGCACCTCGGCGGGTGGCTCCGCCTGGCCGCGGTGCTGTCCATCGCCCTCGCGCCGCTGACGCTGGTGTTCGTGCTCGTGGCGTGTGGCTTCAGCGTCGGGCGGACGCTCCGCCCGGCTCCGCGCGCGGCGCTCGCGTACGCCGCCGTCGCCGTGGCGTGCGTCCTGGTCCTGGCGTGGTTCCTCGGACCGACGTCCCAGGCGCTGATCGGCTGGCAGATGGACTGACCGGCCTAGGGCAGGGGCTCGTAGCAGTCGAAGGTCTCGTGGTCGACGACGCGGCCGTCCCGGACGGTGAGCAGCGCAGCGACGTGCGCGAGGAGCTCCTGGCCGGCGCGGTAGAGGCCGGCGTCGACGCCGACGGTGCCGCGCCAGGTGGCCCGGACGGCGGCGCGGTCGCCGGAGGTGAGCACCTCGTGGACCTCGAACGACTGCTCGCCCAGCAGTGCCTTCCCGGCGCGGAACCCGGCGAGCGTCCCCGGGAGGTCGCGGGTGGCGCCGCGCGGCGTCACGGCGTTGGGGTGCTCCACCACCCGCAGCCGCGCGTCGAGCAGCGGGCGCAGGTCGTCCTCGCTCGCGGCGAGGTCGGCGACGGTGGCGTAGTAGCGGCGGACGACCGTGGCGACGTCCGTGTCCGGTGTCGTGGTTGTCATGGATGCAAAGTTGCACAACCATGGTTGTGTGTCCAGGCCTCCGGAGCTCGACCTCGCCTCCGTCCTCTCGCTGCTCGGCACGGCCGTCGACGACGCCGTCCTGCAGGCGCTCGACGGCACCGGGCTGCGCCGCGGGCACGGCTACCTCGTGCAGCGCCTGCTGGCCGGGCCGGCCACCGCGACGGCGATCGCCGTCGAGCTCGGCGTCAGCCAGCAGGCGGTGTCGAAGGCGCTCGGGGAGCTGGCCGACCTCGGCTACGTCGGGCCGGCCGGCGACGCCGACGACCGGCGGCGGCGCCCGGTGGCGCTCACGGCGGCCGGGCGGCGGGTGGTGCAGGTGGCCCGGGACGCCCGCGCCGACGTCGACGCGCGGGTGCGCGCCGCGGTCGGCGACGAGCGGTTCGAGGCGTGCCGGGACGTGCTGCTCGACGCGCTCGAGGTCCTCGGCCTGGGCGAGCAGGTGCGCCGGCGGGCGGTGCGGCCGCCCGACGGCGCGCTGTCGGGGTGAGGGCGGTCAGCCGTTCCAGGGCACGTAGGTCGTGCCGCCACCCAGCGCGGTGAGCACGATCATCCCGGCGAAGGCGAGCAGGATGAAGGTGACCACGATCGCGAACAGCAGCCAGCCGCGTTCCTCGATGCCGCGCTTCTCCGGGGTGAGCGGGGTGGCCGCGTCGTCGGCGGGCCGCTGGGACTGCTCGGCCGCGGCCGGCGGTCCGGCGACGGCGGGCTGCTCGACCGCGGTGGGCGGCCGTTCGGTGGAGGTGGTCATGGCGACTCCCCGGGGTGGCGCCTCGGGCGCCGCGTGATCGGCGTCCGGGGCCGACGCTAGGACCGCCGCGCGACGCCGCGGAGGGTCGAAGGGCCCTGCCGGGCCGGGGCTCCCGGCGAGGGCGTCGTCGCTCCGCGCCGGTGACGGAGCGCCCCCGAGGCGGCCGCGAGGGTCACGCCACGCACGGGCCCGCCCCGGCCGCGCGGAGCCGGCGGGAACGGGTCCCGGCCGCGGCGGCGGGCGGGCCTACGGTCCGCCTCCTCGGGTCGCCTCCGAGGCGGACGGCGGGCACCGGGGCCGGGCGACGGGGGGCGGGGATGGAACTCGCGCCAGGGGACGTCTTCGCGGGGTACCGCGTCATCCGGCCGCTCGGGTCGGGCGGCATGGGGTCGGTCCTGCTCGTGCAGCACCCACGGCTGCCGCGGCAGGACGCCATGAAGGTCATCCACGCCCACCTCTCCGCCGACCCGTCCTTCGCCGCGCGCTTCGAGCGCGAGGCCGAGCTGGCCTGCCGGCTCGACCACCCGGCGCTCGTGCGGGTCCACGACCGCGGCTGCGACGAGGGCCGGCTGTGGCTGACCATGCAGTTCGTCGACGGCCCCGACCTCGACGCGGTGCTGCGGCAGGAGGGCCCGCTGGCGCCGCAACGCGTGGTCCGGGTCCTCGAGGCCGTGGGCAGCGGCCTGGACCACGCCCACGAGATGGGGCTGGTGCACCGGGACGTCAAGCCCGCCAACATCCTGCTGGCCCAGGGCGGCACCGGCGGGGAGCGGGCGATCCTCACCGACTTCGGCATCGCCCGCGACAGCAGTTCCTCCCGCCCGCTGACCGACACCGGCGCCCTGCTGGCCAGCCTCCCGTACGCCGCGCCCGAGCAGTTGCTCGACCGCCCGATCACCGGCGCGGTCGACGTCTACGCCCTCGGTTGTGTCGCCTACGAGCTCCTCACCGGGCGGCGGCTGTTCGACCAGCAGTCCTCGCTGGCCGTCATGGGCGCGGTCCTCGCCGGGCCGCGGCCGGAGGCGTGGGACGCCCTCCCGCCCGGCCGGCCGGCGCTGCGGGACGTGCTGCGGCGGGCCCTGGCGCCCGACCCGGACGACCGCCCCGCGTCCTGCGCCGCCCTCGCCGCCGCCGTCCGGGACGTGTTCGCCCCGGCGCCCACGACCGTGTCCCCGGGCCGCGCACCGGTCGCGGCGTACCCGGGACCGCCACCGCCCGGGCTGGGGCCGGTCCCGCCGCGCCCGGGGCAGGCCGGGGTCCCGGCGTGGACGGCGCCCACCGTCGCCGGGGTCCCGGGCCCGCGGAGCGCGCCGGCCGGGCCGTACGACACCGGCCCCCCGAGCGGGCCGTACGGCGCCGGCCCGCCGACCGGCCCGCAGGGCCCCCCGCCGACCGGTCCCCAGGGCCCCCCACCGACCGGCCCGCAGGGCCCGCCTCCCCTCCCGCCGCCCGCCGGCGGGTCCCGCTCCCGGCCGCGCCGCCGATGGCTGTGGCCGGTGGCGGCCGCCGTCGTGCTGCTGCTCGCCGCGGCGGCGGTCGGCGTCGTGCTCTGGCGCCCGTGGGCGCTGGACCGCCCGGCCTCCGTGACGGCCGACGTCCGGGCCGGCGGCGTCGAGCTCCGCTGGCAGCAGGTCGAGGGTGCCGCCGGCTACGAGGTGCACCGCGACGGCGTCCCGCTCGGCCGGTCCGACGGGACGTCGTACCTCGACACCGACGTGGGCAGCGGCGTCCGCGCCGAGTACTCGGTGGCCGCCGTCGCCGACGACGGCGAACGCTCCGACCTGACGACGGCGGCACCGGTGGTCAGCGCGCTGCACCCCGTCGGCGACCTGTCCGCCGAGGTGCTGATCTCGGGCGTGGAGCTGTCGTGGACGCCGGTCGACAACGCCGGTCACTACGAGGTCCGCCGCGACGACGAGGTGCTCGACGCGCAGGCCGCGGGCACGACCTTCCTGGACGAGGACCCGCCGCCGGGGCGGCACGACTACACGGTCGTGGCCGTCGACGACTCCGGCGACGCCCCGTCGTCCAGCGCCACCGTCCCCCTCGAGGTCAGCCCGTGGCTGGCGGCCGCGGACCTGGCGGCCGCGTTCAACGCCCTGGTGCCACCCGCGCCCGGTCCCGGGGGCTGGGGGGACGCCACGTGCGACCTCTCGGAGCCGCGCAGCACGGTGCAAGCGGTCGCGGTGATCGTCTGCACGCTCCCCTCGGGCATCTACGCCACGTTCGTCCAGTACCCCGACCAGGCGGCGCTGGACGCGCGGATCGCCGAGCTCGACGGGCTCGCCGACCCGGCGCTCACCACCACGGCGGAGGGCGGGTGGTACCGGCAGAGCCCCCCCGGCGTCGACCCGGCCTGGGAGGCGTGGGGCCCCGTCGAGCCCGAGCGCCGGCTGATGGAGATCCACATCGAGTGGGCCGGCCACACGGTCGCCGACCTGGACGCCGCCTGGTACTACGCGGCGCCCTGGGGGTGAGCGGCGCCTCGGACACCGGGCGGCACCCACGTCCCCGGGGACGCGCGCCCGTCGCGCCGGCCCTCAGGCCGTACGCGTACCGCTGACCGGGACGGCCGCCGGGGGGACCGGGCGGCCGTCCCGGGCGGAGGTCAGCCGCCGCGCTCCACCTCGGCCTGGACGATGCCGCCGAGCGCGGTGCGCAGCGCCTGGTTGGAGGTGTCGCCCTCGGCGAGCGCCGCGCGGGCGTCCTCGGGCAGCAGGGCCGGGTCGACGTCGTCGAGCCAGCTCACGTCGCCGCCGTTGCGGCGGCCCACCTGCAGCCCCTCGGCGCCCTGCCGCACCACGTACGTCTCACCGTCGATCTCGAGTGTCAGGTCGTCGCTCATGGGCGGCCCCTACCCGGCGCGGGGCGGCGCACGCACCCGGAGGATGGCCGCCGTGGACGTCGTCGAGGTGGTGGTCACCGGACCGGACGCCGACTGGCTGGCCGGCTACACGCGGACCCTGGTGGAGGAGCGGCTGGCCGCCTGCGGGCACCGGCTCGCCGCGATCCGGTCGGTGTACCGGTGGGCGGGGGAGGTGCACGACGACCCGGAGGCCCGCGTCGCGCTGCACACCCGCGCCGCGCTGGTGCCGGCGATCGTCGCCCGCACCGCCGAGCTGCACCCCTACGACGTCCCGTGCGTCATCGCGCTGCCGCTGGTCGGCGGCGGCCCCGACTACCTGCGCTGGGTGGTGGCCGAGACGCGCGAGCCCTAGGCGGGGGCCCGGTCGGGGCCCCGGTCAGGGCACGAGCACGAGCTTGCCGCGGACGTGGCCCTCGCGGCTGCGCCGGTACGCCTCGGCCGCCCGCTCGAACGGGTAGCTGCCGGCGACCGGCAGCCGCAGCCGGCCCTGCCGCGCCAGCCCGGCGACCTCGGCCAGCCGGGGCGCGGCGCCGGCGCTGGACGTCGTCACGTGTACGCCGAGCCCGCCGGCGCCGAAGTCGGCGATGGTGACCACCTTCCCCGGGTCGCCGGTGAGCGCGACCAGGTCGCGCACCGACCCCCGCCCGGCGGTGTCGACCGCGCCGTCCACGCCGTCGGGGGCGAGCTCGCGCACGCGGCCGGCCAGGCCCTCGCCGTAGGCGGTCGGCAGCGCGCCGAGCGAGCGGACGAAGTCGGCGTTGGCCGGCGACGACGTCCCGATCACGCCGAGCCCGCGGCTGACGGCGACCTGCACGGTCGTCGCACCGACCCCGCCGCTCGCGCCGTCGACGACGACCGTGCGGCCGGCGTCCAGCCCGAGCAGGTCGAGCACCCGGACGGCGGTCTCCCCGGCCACGCCCAACCCGGCGGCGACCTCGAACGACACCTCCGGCGGCCGCGGCGCCCACGCGGTGAGGACGGCGTGCTCGGCGGCGGTCCGCCGGCCCAGGCCGAACACCGCGTCGCCGACCTGCACCCCGGTCACGCCCTCGCCGACCTCGTCCACCACCCCGGCGGCGTCCGCGCCGGGCACGGTCGGCCCGGCCGGCCGGTCGCCGCGGGCCACCAGGCCGGTGACCTGCTTCCAGTCGAACGGGTTCACGCTGGCCG
This sequence comes from Geodermatophilus sp. SYSU D00698, assembly GCF_054050335.1. Lineage (NCBI taxonomy): Bacteria > Bacillati > Actinomycetota > Actinomycetes > Geodermatophilales > Geodermatophilaceae > Geodermatophilus > Geodermatophilus sp. SYSU D00698. Next base: position 52,102 of record NZ_JBJGZD010000018.1, on the reverse strand, counting down.
CGCGGACGGCGACCCGGACCTGCCCCGGCCCGGCGTGCGGCTCCTCCACCTCGGCGACGTGCAGGACCTCGGGCTCCCCGTACTCCTCGTACACGACGGCGCGCATGCCGCGCTCCTCCCGCTCGGCGGTCGACGTCGCGCTGCAACCGCCGTCACCCCGCGCGCGTTCCCGCCGTCAGCCCGGCTCGCCGCGGAGCTTGCGCCGGGCGACGACCACCAGGTCGACCAGCGCGACCGCGGCGAGGACGAACAGCACCACCGCGGGCCACGTCGGCAGGTCGGTCCGCCACCACAGGACGCCGAACACCGTGCAGACGACCAGCCCGAAGGCGGCCAGCACCAGCCGGAGGGTGAGCGCCGACTGCGCCGGCGCCGCGCCGCCGATGCCCGCCGTCGGGTCGTGGTGGTCGGGGAGGCCCCGCGCGTACTCCTCGCGGGTGCGCCGGCGCCGCGGCTCGCTCATGGGGGAGGGGTACCCGGTGCCGGCCCGGTCACCCGGGCGGCCGCTGCGAGGATGGCGGGCGTGACCCCGCCCGGCCGCGACACCACCGCCGTCCTCCGCGACCTCGGCGCCGCCCTGCTCGCCGCCGTCCCGGCCGACGCGGCCCGCGTCCGCTACCGCGCCACGGTGGTCGGCGGCGTCCGGCGCGACCTGCTCACCGCCGGGCCCGCCGACGGCGAGCCGGTGCCGGTGCCGGCGACCGCCGCCGTCCGGACCGCCGTCGAGGAGCTCAAGCGGGTCATGTGGACGCCGGAGCGCGGCACCTGGCTGCAGACCGACATGACCCTCGACCGGGCGACGAGCCGGCTGCTGCCGATCTTCAACGCCGACGCCGAGCCCGACGGCCCGCCGCTGCCGCGGGAGGCGCTGGTCGCCGAGCTGCGCGACCACCCGCGGCCGCCGGACGCCGTCCCCCGGTGGATGGCCGAGCGGATCGGCTGACCGCGCGCCCGGCGCTCCCGGGCGGGCGGCGCACTACCCTGGATCGACGTGGCCGCAGACTTCTCCGTCGTCCTCGACGAACTCGACACGACCCTCTCGAGCATCGAGTCCGTCCTCGACGTCGACCGGCTCCGCCGCGAGGTGGCCGAGCTCGAGGAGCAGGCCGCCGCGCCGGACCTCTGGAACGACGTCGAGGCCGCCCAGGCGCTGACCTCCCGGCTGTCCTACCTGCAGGGCGACCTGCGCCGGGTCGAGGAGCTGCGCCGCCGGCTCGACGACGTCGGCGTGCTGCACGAGATGGCCGAGGAGGAGTCCGACGAGGCCACCGCGGCCGAGGCCGAGCGCGAGCTGGCCGCGCTGCGCAAGGAGATCGACGAGCTGGAGGTCCGCACGCTGCTCAACGGGGAGTACGACGCCCGCGAGGCGCTGGTGACCATCCGCTCGGAGGCCGGCGGCGTCGACGCCGCGGACTTCGCCGAGATGCTCATGCGGATGTACCTGCGCTGGGCGGAGCGGCACCGCTACCCGGTCGAGGTCTACGACACCTCCTACGCCGAGGAGGCCGGGATCAAGTCGGCCACCTTCGCGGTCAAGCAGCCCTACGCCTACGGCACGCTCTCGGTGGAGCAGGGCACCCACCGGCTGGTGCGGATCTCGCCGTTCGACAACCAGGGCCGCCGCCAGACGTCGTTCGCCGGCGTCGAGGTGCTGCCGGTCGTCGAGCAGACCGACCACGTCGAGATCCCGGAGAACGAGATCCGCATCGACGTCTTCCGGTCCTCGGGCCCCGGCGGGCAGAGCGTGAACACCACCGACTCCGCCGTCCGGATCACCCACCTGCCCACCGGCATCGTGGTGTCCTGCCAGAACGAGAAGTCGCAGATCCAGAACCGGGCCGCGGCGATGCGCGTGCTCCAGGCGCGGCTGCTGGCCAAGCGGCAGGAGGAGCAGCGCGCCGCCATGGACGCGCTCAAGGGCGAGGGCTCCAGCTGGGGCAACCAGATGCGCTCCTACGTGCTGCACCCGTACCAGATGGTCAAGGACCTGCGGACCGAGCAGGAGACCGGCAACACCTCGGCGGTCCTCGACGGCGACATCGACTCGTTCATCGAGGCCGGCATCCGGTGGCGCCGTCAGCAGGAGGCCGTCGCCGCGAACTGAGACGTCGGGTCGGTCACACCGCGGCGGGGTTCGCCGGGCGATCCCGCTGGGTGGGCTCGCGGGCCGGGAAAGTGCTCCCGGTGCGTCTCCGCGCGAACCGACCATGGTGGGTCGCCGGGCAGGTACCGTGGCGCCTCGTGATCGAATTGCAACACGTCACCAAGCTCTACCCGGCCAGCTCCCGGCCGGCCCTCGATGACGTGTCGACGGAGATCGACAAGGGCGAGTTCGTCTTCCTCATCGGCTCGTCCGGCTCCGGCAAGTCGACGTTCCTCCGGCTGCTGCTCAAGGAGGACGACCCCACCCGCGGCACGGTCACCGTCAACGGCAAGACCCTCAACGGCATGAGCAAGTGGCAGGTGCCCAAGCTCCGCCGCACCATGGGCTGCGTCTTCCAGGACTTCCGGCTGCTGCGCAACCGCACCGTGGCCGAGAACGTGGCCTTCGCCCTCGAGGTCATCAACAAGCCGCACCGCACGATCAAGCGGGTCGTGCCCGAGGTGCTGGAGATGGTCGGCCTCGACGGCAAGGCCAACCGGCTGCCGCACGAGCTCTCCGGTGGTGAGCAGCAGCGGGTCGCGATCGCCCGCGCGTTCGTCAACCGGCCGCTGGTGCTGCTCGCCGACGAGCCCACCGGCAACCTCGACCCGGAGACCAGCGAGGGGATCATGCTGCTGCTGGAGCGGATCAACCGCACCGGCACCACCGTGATCATGGCGACGCACGACTACCACATCGTGGACTCCATGCGCCGCCGCGTCATCGAGCTCAACGGGGGCGTGATCACCCGCGACCAGTCGCGCGGCGTCTACGGCGTCGGCCGCTGACGGTCCTCCGCCCCGCTACGACCTGCACCTCACGACAGGGAACCCATGCGCGTCAACTTCGTCCTCTCCGAGGTGGCCACCGGGCTGCGTCGCAACCTGACCATGACGGTCGCGATGATCCTGACCACGGCCATCTCGCTCGGTCTCATGGGCACCGGCCTGCTCATCGCCGGGATGATCTCCGACATGAAGGAGATCTACTACGACAAGGTGCAGGTCTCCATCTTCCTGGCCGACGGCGTCACCGACGAGCAGCGCAGCGCGATCGAGCAGCAGCTGTCGGGCTCGTCGGAGGTGCAGAGCTTCATCTACGAGTCCAAGGAGGAGGCCTACGAGCGCTTCCGGCAGCAGTTCTCCCAGCAGCCCGAGCTGGTCGAGAACACCCCGCCGGACGCGCTGCCGGAGAGCTTCCGGGTGGAGCTGGTCAACCCCGAGCGCTACGAGGTCATCGCCGCGGAGTTCCCGAACGGGCAGAACGGCGTCGACCAGGTGCGCGACGAGGGCGACTTCCTCGACCGCCTCTTCAGCCTGCTCAACGGCGCCCGCAACGCGACGATCGCCGTCGCGGTGGTGCAGGCCCTCGCGGCGTTGCTGCTGATCTCCAACACGATCCAGCTGGCCGCGTTCAACCGCCGCAACGAGACGAACATCATGCGGCTGGTCGGCGCCTCCCGCTGGTACACCCAGCTGCCGTTCATCCTCGAGGCGGCGCTCGCCGGGCTCATCGGTGCGCTGCTCGCCGTCGGCGGCCTGGTGCTGACCAAGGTGCTGTTCGTCGACAAGACGCTGGCCGGCCCCATCAAGGCCGGGATCATCCCGCCGGTCGACTGGGGCGCGATCGCCACGATCAGCCCGGTCATCGCCGCCGCCGGCGTCGGCCTGGCCGCGGTCGCCGCCTACGTGACGCTGCGCCTGTACGTCCGGCTGTGACGCCGTCGGCCCACCGGCCGACGGCGTGACCACGTGCCCTGCCCGGTCGCGCACAGCCCCACCGCCGGACCCGGCGGGAGCCCTCCGGGCCCCGCACCGGGTCCGACATCCGCGCGCGAAAGGCGGATCCCGGGGTAGGGACGGGGCATGACGACGACGAGCGAGGCGCTGGGGCGGGCCGCCGACGTCGACGCGGGGCGGGCCGACGTGCGGCCGGCGCTGCGGCGGCTGGGCGCGATCGGTGCGTTCGAGCGGGACGACGACGACCCGACCGAGGCGCTGCTGGCCTCGGTGCGGATGGTCCGGGAGCTCGCGTCGGTGTCGCTGGCCACCGCGTTCGCCGCCTGGTCGCAGCGGATGGTGCTCGAGTACCTGCGCTGCTGCCCGCCGCCGCAGCCGCAGCCCGACCTGGTCGCGGGGCTGCGGGCGGGCACCGTCCCGGGCGCCACCGCGCTCGCCCCGGCGGTCGCCGACCTCGCCGGCACCGGGACGCTGCCGGTCACCGCCACCCGCGACGGCGCCGGCTGGCGGCTGTCGGGCACCGTCGGCTGGGCGTCGAACCTCTTCGACGACGCCGCCGTCGTGGCCCCCGCGCGCACCCCGGACGAGGGCCGCGTCGTCGTGCTGTTCCGGCTGACCGACCCCGGCGTGACGCCGACCGGGCACTTCGACCTGCTCGGCCTCAACGGCACCGGCACCGGCGGGCTGCACCTCGACGGCGTCGCCGTCGGGCCGGGGCGGGTGCTCAGCGACGACCTCGCCTCCTTCATGGCGGTGTGCCGGCCGGCGATGCTGCTGCTGCAGACCGCGCTCGCCCTCGGCGTCGCCGACGCCGCGCTGGACGCGGCGGCCGAGCACGTCCCCGGCGTCCTGCGGGCCGACGTCGACGCGCTGTCCGAGCGCCGCGACGACGCCGCCCGGCGGCTGGAGGACCTCGCCGGCGACCGGGTGGGCGTGGGCCCCGGCGACCTCGCGCGGCTGCGGCTGGCCGCCCTCGACGTCGCCGCCGAGGCCGTGCGGCTGGAGACGGCGGTCAGCGGCGGGCCGGGCTACCTCGCCGCCAGCGACACCGCCCGGCGGGTGCGCGAGGTGGCGTTCCTGCCGGTGCAGGCGCCGACGTACGCGCAGCTCCGCCGCGAGATCACCGCGGCCGGGCACCGGCAGTAACCTGGGGACATGCCGCGTGAACAGGGGCGCAAGCTCATCGCCCAGAACAAGAAGGCGCGGCACGACTACTCGATCCTCGACACCTACGAGGTCGGCCTGGTGCTCACCGGCACCGAGGTGAAGAGCCTCCGCGCCGGCCGGGCGTCGCTGGTCGACGGGTTCGCCACCGTCGACGACGGCGAGGTGTGGCTCCAGCACGTGCACATCCCCGAGTACACGCAGGGGACCTGGACGAACCACGCCCCGCGCCGCAAGCGCAAGGTGCTCATGCACCGCGAGGAGATCGACAAGCTGATCGGCAAGACCCGCGAGGGCGGCCTGACGCTCGTGCCGCTGGACCTGTACTTCAAGGACGGGAAGGTCAAGGCCACGCTCGCGCTGGCCAAGGGCAAGAAGTCCTACGACAAGCGCCAGGACCTCGCCGAGCGGGACTCCCGCCGCGAGATCCAGAAGGCGTTCGGCCGCTACGTGAAGGGGCGTCGTTGAGGGGCACGCGGTGAGGGGGATCGCCTACGACCGGTTCGGCGGCCCCGACGTCCTGGAGCTGCGCGACGACCTGCCCGAGCCGCCGGTCGGCCCGGACACCGTGCTCGTCCGCACGCACGCCGCGGGGGTCAACCCGGTCGACGTCGGCATCCGCGAGGGCCACCTGGCCGGGGCCTTCCCGCACCACTTCCCGATCGTGCCGGGCTGGGACCTCGCCGGGACCGTCGAGGCGGTCGGGCCCGCGGTGCACGACCTCGCCCCCGGCGACGAGGTGTTCGGCTACCTGCGCCGCGACGACGTCCAGTGGGGGACGGCCGCCGAGCTGGTGCCCGCGCCGCAGCGCTGCGTGGCGCGCAAGCCGGAGTCGCTGTCGTTCGCCGAGGCCGGGGCGCTGCCGCTGGCCGGGCTGACCGCCTACCAGGCGCTCACCGAGGCGCTCGACGTCGGCGAGGGGGACCGCGTCCTGGTGCACCGCGCGGCGGGCGGGGTCGGCTTCTTCGCCGTGCAGATCGCCGTCGCGCTCGGCGCGCACGTCATCGGCACCGCCAGCCCGCGCAACCACGGCTTCCTCCGCGACGCGGGCGCCGCCGAGGTGCTCGACTACTCGGCCGGGCCGATCAGCGCGCAGCTGTCCGAGCCGGTCGACGCCGTCCTCGACCTCAACGGCGGCGACGCGCTCACCGACGCCCCGAAGCAGGTGCGCGACAGCCCGGGGGGTGTCACCCGGGTCACCAGCGTCGTCGACCCCGCGGTCAACGAGATGGGCGGGCGGTACGTGTTCGTGCGGCCCGAGCGGCACGACCTCGAGGAGCTCGGCCGGATGGCCGACGCCGGCCAGCTCCGGGTCTCCATCGCCCGGGCGTTCCCGCTCGAGCGCGCCGCCGAGGCCCACGACCTGGTGGCCGGCGGGCACGTGCGCGGGAAGGTCGTCGTCACGCTCCGCTGAGCGCACCCGGCGTGGCGGCCGGCGCTCCGGGTCGCGGCCTTCCGGGGCGCGCGGGCGCGGAGCAGCCTGCCCGCATGCCCGGGCCACGGCGTGCGCTGTCCCTGCTGGTCCCGCTGGTCACGGCGGTGGCGCTGGCCGGTGTCCCGGTGACGGCGGTCGCCGACACCGCGCCGGCGCGGGACACCGCGGCGCTGCAGGCCGCGCTGACCGACCTCGTCCAGCAGCCCGGCGGCCCGCCCGGGGCGGTGGTGACGCTGGGGCGCGACGGGGACCTCGACGTCCTCCCCGCCGGCGTGGCGGACCTCGCCACGGGGCGCCCGCCCGCGGCCGGGGACGCCGTGCGGGTCGCCAGCGTGGCCAAGGCGTTCAACGCCGCCACGGTGCTGGCCCTGGTGTCCCGCGGGGTCCTCTCCCTGGACGAGCCCGTCGGCACCTGGCGGCCGGACCTGCCGCCGGCCTGGCAGCCGGTCACCCTGCGCCAGCTGCTCGGGCACACCAGCGGCATCCCCGACTTCAGCCGGAGCGAGGCCTTCGCGGACGCGCTGCTGTCGTCGCTGCAGGACCCGCCGCCGCCGCGGGAGCTGCTGTCCTACGCCGAGGACGAGCCCCTGCTGTTCGCGCCGGGCTCGGAGTACCGGTACTCCAACTCCGACAACGTGGTGGCCGGCCTCGTGGTCGAGGCGGTCACCGGCCGTCCCTACGCCGAGGTGCTGGCCGCGCTGGTGCTGCGGCCCGCCGGCCTGACCGCCACGGGCCTCCCGGCCGGGCCGGACCTCCCGACCCCGTACCTGCACGGCTACGACGTCTCCGAGCAGCCGCCCGAGGACGTGAGCACGGCGATCGCCGCCGGCTGGTCGTGGGCCTCGGGCGGGGTCGTGTCCACCCCGGCCGACCTCGCCCGGTTCGTCGGCGTCCACGTCCGCGGCGACCTCACCGACCCGGCGACCCGGGCCGAGCAGTCCACCTTCCGGCCGGGGTCGTCGGAGCCGCCGGGCCCGGGGGAGAACTCCGCCGGCCTCGGGGTGTTCCGGTACGACACCCGCTGCGGCACCGTCTTCGGGCACACCGGCAACACCGCGGGCTACACCCAGTTCGCCGCCGCGACCGCCGACGGCGCGAGGACGGTCACCGTCTCGGTCACCGGGCAGCTCACGCCGGGCAGTGCGCCGGAGCTGTTCCCGCGGCTGCGCGCCGTGTTCGAGCTGGCCACCTGCGCGGCCGTCGCCGGACACCGGTGAGCCCGGTCCCCGGGCCGGCGCTACGTTCGCTCGGGTGAGCTGCGATCCACCGGTCGACGACGACGACGTCCCGCGGTTCTGGCGCGAGCTGGGCCTGCCCGGCCTGGTCGACGTGCACGTGCACTTCCTGCCGCCGCGGGTGCAGGCGAAGGTGTGGTCCTACTTCGAGGCGGCGGAGACGCACTACGGCACCGGGTGGCCGGTGCACTACGCGCTGCCCGAGGACGAGCGGCTCGCCGTCCTCGACCGGCTCGGCGTCCGTGCCTTCCCGACCCTGCCCTACCCGCACAAGCCGGGGATGGCCGGCTGGCTCAACGACTGGTCGTCGGGGTTCGCCGACGCGCACCCGCAGGTGCTGCGGTCGGCCACGTTCTTCCCGGAGCCGGAGGCGCCGCACTACGTCGCCGAGGCGCTCGACCGCGGGGTGCGGGTGTTCAAGGTGCACGTGCAGGTGGGCGCCTTCGACCCGCGCGACCCGCTGCTGGACCCGGTGTGGGCGCGGCTGGAGGAGACCGGCACCCCGGTCGTCGTCCACTGCGGCTCCGGCCCGCTGCGCGGCGCGCACACCGGCCCCGGGCCCGCCGCCGGCCTGCTCGAGCGGCACCCGCGGCTGCAGCTGGTGATCGCGCACCTGGGCATGCCCGAGTACCGGGACTTCCTCGACCTCGCCGAGCGGTACGAGCGGGTGCACCTGGACACCACGATGTTCGCCACCGACTTCACCGAGCGGCTCATGCCCTTCGACCGCGCCGACCTGCCGCGGCTGGCGGCGCTGCGGGACAAGGTGCTGCTCGGCAGCGACTTCCCGTCCATCCCGTACCCCTACGCCGAGCAGCTGGCCGCGCTGTCCCGCCTCGACCTCGGCGACGACTGGCTGCGCGCGGTGCTGCACGACAACGGCGCCCGGCTGTTCGGGATCGGTGCCCGGTGATCCGGTTGACCGCCCCCGTCCTCGGCACGCCGGACCCGCGCGGGCTGGCCCGCTTCTACCGGCGGCTGCTCGGCTGGCCGATCCGCGACGACGGCCCCGAGTGGGCCACGCTGCGCCCCGACGACGGCGGCACCGGCCTGTCCTTCCAGCTCGAGCGCGACCACGTGCCGCCGGTGTGGCCGCCGGAGCCGGGCACCCAGCAGATGCAGGTCCACCTCGACCTGGAGGTCGACGACCTCGACGCGGCCTGCGCGCTCGCCGAGGAGGCCGGCGCCCGGCGGATCGGCGGCTACGACGACCCCGGTGAGCTCGTGCGGATCTACGCCGACCCCGCCGGCCACCCGTTCTGCCTGTTCGTGCGGGTCTGAAACCCGGTCGCCCGCGCCCGCGGAGCCCACCTAACCTGACCGCCCGTGACCGACGTGCTCCCCGCCGACGTGACCGGCCTGCCCGCCGGGCTGACCGCCCGCCCGCTCACCCTCGACGACGCCCCTGCCGCGGCCGACCTGCTCGCGGCCGCCGAGGCCGTCGACGACACCGGCGAGCACGAGGACGCCGGCGACCTGGCCGAGTGGTGGGGCCGCGAGCTCGTCGACCTGCCCTCCGACGGCCGGGCCGTGGTCACCGGGGACGGCCGGCTGGTGGCCTGGGCGACGTCGATCTCCCAGCGCGGCGGCCGCGAGGCGCTGCGCGTCTGGGCCGAGGGCCGGGTGCACCCGGACTGGCGCGGGCGCGGCATCGGCCGGGCGCTGGTCGACTGGCAGGTGCGCCGCGGCACCGCGCAGCACGCGGCGTTCGCCCCGCCCGGGCTGCCCGGCCGGCTCGTCGCCAGCGCCTGGCCCGCGATGACCTCGCTGGAGCGGCTGCTGGAGCGCCGGGGCTTCGCGGTCGAGCGGCTGTTCGCCACCATGGAGCGCCCGCTCGACGAGCTGCCCGCCGTCGACGTGCCTACCGGGATCGAGCCGGCGCCCTTCACCTGGGACCGCGACGACGAGGTGCGCCGCGCGCACAACGCCGCGTTCACCGAGCACCACGGCTCCACCGAGCGCGACGAGACCGCCTGGCGCACCTGGTTCACCGGCGTGCGGGCGTTCCGGCCCGACCTGTCGGTGCTGGCGCTGGACGGCGACGGCGCCGTCGCCGGGTACGTCCTCGCCTACGTCTACGAGGCCGACACCCGCGCCACCGGGATCCCCACCGTCCACTTCGGCCAGATCGGCGTGCTGCCCGGCTCCCGCGGGCGCGGCGTGGCGGGCACGGCCATCGCCGCCGCGCTGGCCCGCGCCGCGGCCGACGGGTGCCGCGCGGCCCGCCTCGACGTCGACACCGAGAACACCACCGGCGCGTTCGCCCTCTACGAGCGCGTCGGCTTCCGGGTCGCCCGCACCCACCACGCCTGGGCGTTCCCGGTCCCGCCGGTCGCCGGCTGATGCGCCCGGCGCGGGAGGCGGACCTGCCGCTGGTCGAGGCGGCCGAGCGGGCCTACGTCCGGGACGTCGAGCCCGCGCAGGAGGCGGCCTGGACCGCGGCGCTGGACCGCAACCGGGCGCTGTGGCGGGACAACCTGGCCCGCACCACCGTGCTCGAGGTGGACGGGGACCCCGCCGGGTTCGTGATGTGGACGCCCGACGACGGGGCCGCGCTGGTGGTGACCGTGCAGGTGCTGCCGCCGTACCGCCGGCGGGGCCACGGGCGGCGGCTGCTCGAGGCGTGCGCCGCCGACGCCGCGGCCGCCGGCCACGCCGAGGTCCGGCTCGGCGTGCACCGGGACAACCCGGCCCGCGCCCTCTACGAGACCGCGGGTTTCGTGCCGGCGGGGGAGGACGGCGAGTACCTGCTGTACCGCCGGGCGGCCCGGGCCGCTCGCTAGGGTCGCCGGCATGGTCACCGCCGATCAGCCCGTCCTCGACCCCGCCCTCGTCGGCCGCGCGCACCGCGCCGTCGAGCCGCTGCACAACCACGTGTACTTCGTGCCGGAGACCGATCAGCACCTGACGGCGGTCGGCCTGCGGCCCGGGCGGATGGTCTACTTCGCCGGCCGCGCGGCCCCGATGGGCGCGGTCGGCCCGGGCGTGGTGACGGCGACCTTCTCCAACTTCTCCCCGGCGCTCGTGGCGCGGCACGTCCCGCGGGCCTGGACGCTGGCCTCGCCCGCGCAGGTCGTGGAGGCGCGCTCCGCCGCCGCCCGCGCCTCGCTGACCCGGCTGCTCGGCGGCGAGGAGGCCGCCGCCGCACCGGAGGTCGCCGAGCTCGGCGACCTGCTCGCCGACGCGTGCTCGGTGCTCCCCGCCGAGGGACGTCCGCTGTACGCCGGCCACGCCGACCTGCCCTGGCCGGAGGACCCGGTCACCCGGCTCTGGCACGCCGCGACGCTGCTGCGCGAGTGGCGCGGCGACGGGCACGTCGCCGTCCTGGTCCACCACGGCCTGTCGGGCCTGGAGGCACTGGTCACCCACACCGCCACCGGCCGCGGGTTCCTGCCCGCGTCGGCGAAGGCCACCCGCGGCTGGAGCGACGAGGACTGGGCCGCCGCCGCCGCGCGCCTGGCCGACCGCGGCCTGCTCGACGGCGACCGGCTCACCGAGGCCGGTCAGCGGCTGCGCGCCGACCTCGAGGCCGAGACCGACGCGCTGGGGACCACGCCGTGGGCGCACCTGGGCCCGGAGCGCACCGCCCGGGTGGTCGAGCTGGGCAAGCGGATGTCGGCCACGCTCGTCGCCAACGGCGCCTACCCCTCCGGCGTCTTCGCCGGCCGGTGACTCCGCGGCTGCCCGAGGCGCCCGGCGAGGGGCCGACGGCGGACCTGCTGCGCGCCCGGCGCGGCGGCGTCCTCTCCGCCCTCGACCGGCTGCTGCTGCACAGCCCGCCGGTGGCCGAGGGCTGGAACGCGCTGCTCGGCGCGCTGCGCGGCGGCACCACGCTCCCCGCCGACCTGCGGGAGCTGGTCGTCCTGCGGGTCGCCGTCCTCGCCGGCGCGGAGTTCGAGTGGGCCGCGCACGAGCCGATCGCCCGCCGCGCCGGGCTCACCGACCTGCACCTGCGCGTCCTGCGCGCCGACGACGCCACCGCCGAGCCGGTGTGGACGCCGGCGCAGGCCGCCGTGCTGGCGTTCACCGACGCCTCGGCCGGCGCCGTCACCGTCCCCGACCCGGTGTTCGCCGCGGTGCGCGAGCACCTCGACGACCGCGGGGTCGTCGAGCTCGCCGTGCTCGTGGGCGGCTACGCGATGGTCGCCCGGTTCCTCGTGGCTCTGGAGGTGCCCCCGCCGGAGGGAGAGGTTCCGGGCTGACCCGGTTCTCCCTATCGTGTGCTGCAGGTCACACCCGGGGAGCTGCCATGACCACGACCGACCGTCCTCCGCAGCGCACCGACGTCGACGCCGCCTTCCGCGGCTCGGCCACCTACCGCAGCCTGGGGGAGCAGCAGCTCAGCCCCGCCGAGGAGCGCTTCGAGAAGGGCCGCCGGACCGTCGGGCTGTTCCTCGCCCCGGTCGTGACGATCGTCTTCGCGCTGCTCCCGCTGGACCTGCCCCGTGACCAGCACCTGCTCGCCGCGGTCCTGCTGGGCGTCATCGTCCTGTGGATCACCGAGCCGGTGCCGATCCCGGTGGGCGGCCTCATCGGCGTGGGCGCGATCGTCGTCCTCGGGGTGGTGCCGGCGGACGACGCGGTGGGGCCGCTCGGCTCGACGACGGTGTTCACCTTCATCGGCGCGTTCATCCTGGCCGCGGCCATGCTCAAGCACGGTGTCGCGCGGCGGTTCGCGATGGCGATCCTGTCGATGCAGTGGGTCGGCGCCTCGACGGCTCGGGTCGTCATCGCGTTCGGGCTGATCACGGCGGTGCTGTCGGCGTTCGTCTCCAACACCGCCACCGTGGCGATGCTGCTGCCCACGGCGATCGGCATCCTCTCGGTGATCGCCAAGCTGATGCAGGACAAGGAGCTGGTCCGGCCGGACTTCGACCCGCTGCGGCTGCGGGTCGGCGTCGCGCTGATGCTGATGCTGGCCTACGGCGCGAGCGTCGGCGGGCTGATCACCCCGGTCGGCACGCCGCCGAACCTGATCGGCCGCGGGCTGATCGAGGAGGCGACGGGGGAGCGGATCGGGTTCCTCGACTGGATGCTCATGGCGCTGCCGATCTGCGCGCTGATGTTCGTGGCGCTGGCCGCGGTCCTGCTGCTGCTCAACCGGCCGGAGATCAAGCGGATCGAGGGCGTGCACGAGTACGTGCGGCAGGAGCGCGCCCAGCTCGGTCCCGTCTCGCGGGCGGAGAAGAACACGCTGATCGCCTTCGGCATCACCGTCGCGTGCTGGATCTTCCCCGGCGTCATCGCGCTCGTCGCGGGCACCGACTCCGACGTCTACACGACGATCAGCGACCGCATGGACGAGGGCATCATCGCCGTTCTCGGGGCGTCGCTGCTGTTCCTGCTGCCCACCGACTGGAAGCGGCGGGAGTTCACCCTCAACTGGTCCGACGCCGCCAAGATCGACTGGGGCACGATCCTGCTGTTCGGCACCGGGATCATCTTCGGCTCGCTGCTCGCCGACACCGGCCTGGCCGAGACGATCGGCAACAGCTCCGCCGACTGGCTCGGCCTGACCAGCACCTTCGCGATCACGGTCTTCGCGGTGATCCTGGCGATCATCATCAGCGAGACGACGTCGAACACCGCCTCCGCCGCGGTCGTCGTGCCGATCATCATCCCGGTGGCCGTGGCCGCGAGCATCAACCCCTTCGTGCCCGCCCTGGCGGCGACCTTCGCGGCGTCCTTCGGGTTCATGCTGCCGGTGTCGACACCGCAGAACGCGATCGTCTACGGCTCCGGCGTCGTGCCGATCACCAAGATGATCCGCTCGGGGATCTCCTTCGACGTCCTGGGCGCACTGCTGATCGTGGTCCTGCTGCCGGTGATGGTGGACCTGGTGCTCTCGGTCTGACGAGTGAACGGAGGGGGAACTCTCCCTCTCCGGGAAGCCCTCCCGCGCGGGGACGTGTCACGATGGACGACGGCCCGCGGGATGCCGGGCGCCGGTCGACGGGGAGGAGGGCGAGCCATGCGCAGCGAGCCCCCCAGTCCCAGTCCCGAGGCCCTCCCCGCCTAGGTCCCGGTCGCGCCACGCGCGCCGGGGCAGCGCTCGCGTGGAGGGCCTCCGCTGAGTCCCGCCACCCAGCGTCCCCCGGGAGCCCGTCATGGCCGACCGTCGCCTCGCGCCCCTCACCGCCCTGTCCACCCTCGGCCGCCGTCCGCGGCCGCAGGTCCTGCGGCCGGTGCCGCCCCCGCAGCCGGCACCGCCGCAGCCCGAGCGCCAGTCGCGCCTGGTCGACAACGCCGTCTACGCGAGCGGCCGGCGCATCGCCACCCCGCCGTCGGCGGAGGAGAGCCACGACTGGCTGACCGAGGGCTTCGACGACCGGCTGGTGTGGCTGGGCCTCTACCGGCCCGAGCCCGCGGAGCTGGGGGAGCTGGCCGAGCAGTACGACCTGCCCGACCTCGCCGTCGAGGACGCGATCCAGGCCCACCAGCGGCCCAAGTTCGAGCGCTACGGCGACACGCTGTTCGTCGTCCTCAAGGCCGCGCGCTACCTGGACGCGGCCGAGGAGGTCGAGTTCGGCGAGCTGCACCTGTTCCTCGGCCGGCAGTTCGCGATCACCGTCCGGCACGCCGAATCGCCGGACCTGGCCCGCGTGCGGCGGCGGCTGGAGAGCGAGCCGGCGCTGCTGGCCAAGGGCAGCGAGGCGGTGCTGTACGCGATCCTCGACGCCGTCGTCGACGGGTACTCGCCGGTGGTCGCGGGCCTGGCCAACGACATCGACGAGATCGAGACCGAGGTCTTCCGCGGGGACCCCGGCGTCTCGCGGCGCATCTACGAGCTGTCGCAGGAGGTCCTGGAGTTCCAGCGGGCCGCCCAGCCGCTGACCGGGATCCTCGCCGCCATCACCGCCGGGTTCGACAAGTACGGCGTCGACGAGGAGCTGCGCAGCTACCTGCGCGACGTCGCCGACCACGTCACCCAGGTCAACGAGCGCATCGAGGCCTTCCGGCTGCAGCTGCGCGACATCCTCACCGTGAACGCGACCCTGGTGGCGCAGCGGCAGAACGACGAGATCCGCGAGCTGACCGAGGCCTCGATCGCGCAGGGCGAGGAGGTCAAGAAGATCTCCGCGTGGGCGGCCATCCTGTTCGCCCCGACGCTGGTGGGCACGGTCTACGGGATGAACTTCGACGACATGCCCGAGCTGTCGTGGCACCTCGGCTACCCGTTCGCGCTGGTGCTGATGCTGGGCGTGAGCCTGACGCTGTACGCCGTCTTCAAGCGCCGCGACTGGATCTAGCGACGTCCCTGTCCCGAGTTGATCATCGGCCGCGTGCACGACGACACGCCGTCGCCCGGCGTGTCGGGCGGCAGTCACCCGATGATCAACGCGCCGGGACGCCGAGGGAACAACCCGGTGGCCGGCCCGGTTACGATGGGTGGACAACTACACAGGGGGTGAATGGTCTCGACTTCGGTCGTTCGACCAGGGGAAGCGAGCCGAGGAAGGCAACGATGACCTCGTTAACCATGCGTTGCGACTCACAAGTGCCGCTGATAAGCGCACTGACTTCGCTCTCGCTGCCTGACAGCAGCTAGGCGGGTCTGTCAGCCCGGGTTCGTCATCGACCCGGATCCTGGCATCAGCTAGATGACTCACCGTGCGTGCCGGTCACGGGCGCGCACGGGACACCCAACAGTGACTGGGCCCGTCACACCGACCCGTCCGTGGGATCGGTGGGGCCGAGCAGAGACGGAGCGGACTGCGCTCGGAGAAGCCCTGGTTCTGCGTCGAAGGACGCGGGTTCGATTCCCGCCACCTCCACCCTGCACGACGAACCGCCCCGGACCGCGAGGTCCGGGGCGGTTCGTCGTCCGGTCGACTGCTCAGCCCGCGGCGGGACGCCGTGCGGCCGGCGGGTCCTCCCCGACCAGGTCGTCCACCGACTCGCGGATGAGGTCGGCGTGGCCCACGCGCCGTGCGTCCTCCTCGATCAGGTCGACGAGGAGACGGCGCAGGCCGGCGACCTCACCGTCGGCCCAGCCCGAGCCAGGTGTTCGAGCAGCCCGCCCAGGGTGATCGACGACGCGCCGACCGTCGCGCGAGGCCAGCCTCGTCCAGCCCCCGGTCTTCCACGAGCTCCGCCCGGCACGGGCCTCGTGGGGTGGAGCAGCTGTCAGTCGGTTTCGTGCGATGCCCGTGCTGTGCGTTGGTGCCTGGTCTCCGCCCGCTTCCGGATCCCGCGCAGCATGCGCCGCATCATCGGGTAGTCGCCGAACTCCATCAGCACGACCGTGCCCAGGACCAGCGGACGCGACCACTCGTAGACGGTGGCCAGTCGGGTGAGCACCCGCGTCCGTCCCCCGGGGAGCGGCACCAGGCGCCAGGCGAAGGTCCGGTTGGGCGTGCGCCACAGCAGCCACTCCGGTGCGACGAAGCCGTCGACGACGAACGCCGTCCGCGCCGACGGCCGCGGGACCATCGCCAGCCGCTGACCGACGTGGACGTCCTGCAGGTCGGGGACGACCTCCCGGGCGCTGGGCAGCGCGAAGTCGTCGAGCAGGTCGTTGGCGTACCAGCCGCCGCGTCGGTAGCCGACCTGCACGAGCCAGGGCCAGACCTCCTCCGGTGGGGCGTCCACGGTGATCGCCCGGGTGGCGACGTACTGGGCCCGGGGGAGCAGGTCGTCACCGGGCATCGCTGCCGCGACCTCCTCGGGGCGGGCCCCCCACGTCCGGTGCCGGCGCCGGACCAGCGGGGCGAGCAGGCAGAGCGGCAGGTCGACGACGACGTTCGCGATCTGGCGGGGCAGGTCTGCCGCGGTGTCGCGATAGGACGGCGGACGCACCCGGGACGAGGGCGGCGTCCTCGGGGCGACGGCGGTCGTCACGTCGCCGGCTCCGCGGCCCGCACGGCCGGCTCGTGTCGGTTCCGGCCGGTGGCGTGGGTGAGGGACATCTGCACTCCTCGTGGGAGGTCCGTGCCGTGCCGTGGCTCGGCGCGGCGGGGTCACGTCGGGAGCGGGTGGCGGTCGCGCCGGCCGGACCCCCGCGCGGCGAGGAGCCTGCGCGACTCGGTGACGAGCGTGACGATCCCGGCCACGAGCAGCACGGCGGCGAGGACGCCGAGGACCAGCTCGATGCCGCCGGTCGTGGCCCGGCCGTCACCGGTGGCCTCCACGACGGCCGTGGCCGCCACCACGCCGACGCCGCCGACGCTGATGAGGACCGTGAGCAGCACGCTCGTGCCCTCCGCGGAGCGCGCGGGCGGCAGGACGTTCTGGACGGCGACCTGGCCGAGGGAGTACCCCATGCCGGTGGTGACCCCGCAGAGCGCGAGCGCGAGGACGTAGAGGGGCAGGGGGCCGGCCACGGCCAGCAACACCAGCGCCGGCGCGGCCAGCAGGAGCGCCGCCGCCATGACGATCCCGGCCGGGAAGTGCACGGAGAGCGGTCCGGACAGGGGCCCGCACGCGGCCAGCCCGACCGAGGAGGCGAGGAAGACCAGGCCTGCGGCGGCCGCGGACAGCCCCCGGACGTCCTGCAGCTCGAGGGTCGCGAGGACGATGAACACACAGGCCCCGATGTTGGCGATCGTGCCCGCGACGGTGAGCACCACGAAGACCCGGTCGCGCACCAGCGACGGGCGGACCAGGGGCGCCGGGACCCGCGTCTCCACCACCGCGAAGACCGCGAGCAGCGCGAACCCGGCCACCAGCGGCACGATCGTGATCGGGCTCGCCCAGCCCTCGGCGCCGACGTCGTCGATCGCCACGCTCACGAGGGCGAGCCCCGCGACCACCGAGACCACGCCCCACCAGTCCAGCTGCCGGAGCGTGCGGGGCCCGGTCTCGTCGCGAGACCCGGGCAGTCGCAGGACGCCCCAGAACGCCAGCGCGGCGATGGGGACGTTGAGCAGGAACACCCACCGCCAGCTGACCTCCGAGGCCAGCACGCCGCCGACGACCGGACCCAGCGCCGTCCCGACACCCGCGATGCCCAGCAACGTGCCGGTGACCCGCGGCCGCTCGTCCCCGGTCGTCGCGTTGGTGACCAGCGCCAGCGCCGTCGGCATGATCATCGCGGCGCCGAGCCCCTGTGCCACACGGGCGGCGATGAGCACCGGGACCGCCGAGGTGAGCCCGCACACCAGCGACGTCAGCGCGAACACCGTGATGCCCAGCAGCAGCACGCGGCGCCGTCCCAGCACGTCGCCCGATCGCCCGGCCGGGATCAGCAGCGACCCCAGGGCGATCATGTAGCCGCTCAGCAGCCACTGCAGGTCCGTCGTGGTCGACCCGAGGTCGGCCGCGATGGTCGGGAGCGCGAGGGCGAGTGAGAAGAAGTCCAGCTGGATGCAGAACAGCGCCCCCGCCACGGGCAGGAACGGCAGCGTCCGCCGCAGGGTCCCGGGTGTCGTCATGAACGACCGCCCCCTCGTCGCGCCCCGCCAGTCTGGCAGCGCCGGGGCGTGGGGGACAACGACCGCGGCCGCGCCCGGTCAGGACGGCCGGGGCGGCCTCAGGTGCGCAGTCCCTCCGCGGGTGCGGAGAACAGGGCGGCCGCGTTGTCGTCGAGGAGGGCGAAACCGTCGACCATCTGGGCGCTCACCCGCCAGCGTCCGGGGGCCGCGTCCCGGCGGAACCGCCACGTGTGGAAGGCCTGTCCGGTGAACTCCTCGCTCACCGCGGCCTCGGGGAGCCTGCGGCGCAGGGAGAAGCGCAGCCGGGTCCGTGCCGTCAGCTCGTCCTCGGAGGTCCGCCGGGCGTCCATCACCTGCAGGACCTCGTGGGACTCGTCGAAGAACACCGACCGGGAGGCGAGGAAGTCGGCCAGCCCGTCCGGACCGCGCCACGTGCGGCCGCCGACGAACCCCGTCTCGAAGTCCTCCGTCAGGATCTTCTCCAGCATCTCCTCCGCGGGCACGTGCGCCTGGAGGAGGCGGAAGTAGTCCTCGATCGCGGTCAGGACCAGGGGCTCGAGGACCTCGGGATCTGCCATGGGATCTCCCTGCGCAGCAACCGGCACAGCCGGCGCCATGCTCGCACCGCGGGCGGCGCCGGTGGAGGGAGCGACTCCTCACCGCTGGTGGACGGTCGCCACGGGCACCCCCGTGCCGGGCGACGTCGCGGTGGACAGCGGCGGCGACCACGCTGCGGGCAACGGCGACCCGGCCCGGTTCACCCATGTCTCCTGCAACCAGTCACCTCTCCGTGGCCCGGCTGCCGCCGGGACGGCTCCCGAGGGTCCGGGGAGGCAGAGATGGCACAGACGGTCGCGCGGAGCAGGACGGCGCCCGCGACGGGACCCGGGCGCTGCTCACACCCGTCCCGTCCACGGGAGCCGCAGCTACCCACACCGGCGGCGTGGGGGACGGGATCGCGCCGATCCCCCCGGTCGCTCCGGGTGCAGTCCACGCTGCCGGCGCGGGGAGCGGTGGGGGAGTTCGCGGTGACGGACGAGCAGACCGGTGTCCACCCGTGGGCGGACCGGCCGACGGACCCGGCGATGGTCCAGGTCACCCTGCCCTCCCGGATCTCGACCGGCTGGCACACGCACGGCGGGCCGTCCACGACGTCGCCGAGGAGAGCGCGGAGCCCGCCTGGTCCCCCTCACCCCCCACCTGCCGCTGGGCGGGTCCGGCACTGGTCCCCGCTGACTCGCCGCACGGCCACGCACCCGCCGGGGCGGGACGCTCGGCTCTGTCGTGTGCGGCGGGAGGCGGGGACAGTCGGCCGCGCGGCGATGCCGCAGGGGCGTCGTCGCCTGCTCGAGAGAGGAGTGGTGGCATGTACGCCCGAACCACCACCATCCGTGGCAACCCGCAGCACGTCGACGCCGGCATCACCTACATGCGCAACGAGGTGCTGCCCGTCATGCGGCACATGGACGGCTTCGTCGGCCTCTCGATGCTCGTCGACCGGGACGCCGGCCGCTGCATCGTCACCTCCGCCTGGGAGGACGCGAGGGCGATGCGCTCCAGTGCCGAGCACGTGCACCCGATGCGCATGCAACTGGTCGGGATCTTCGGCGGCGAGCCGGAGGTCCAGGCGTGGGAGATCGCGGTCCTGCACCGGGCGCACGAGACCCACGACGGCGCGTGGGCCCGGCTCACCTGGACCCGCGGGGACCCTGCGGACACCGACCGGGCGCTCGACACCTACCGGTCGCTCACGATGCCGCGCATCGAGCAGATGCCGGGCTTCTGCAGCCTCAGCCTCCTGGTCGACCGCGACGGTGGCCTGGCCGTCGGCACCGTCACCTTCGACGACCGCAGCACGCTCGAGGCCTCACGCGAGCGGGCCCGTTCCCTCCGCGAGGAGTCCGTCCGGGCGATGGGCCGGGAGGTGGTCGACATCGCCGAGATGGAACTCGTCCTCGCCCACCTGCGGGTGCCCGAGACCGTGTGACCCGTCGGGAGGAAGGGGCGCCGTGCGCCCCTTCCTCCCGACGACTACACACGGAACAGCGGGGTACGGATGTCGGACGGTCGGCCCGGCCGAGGACCTGCCGCCGGCGTCCTACCTGCGTGGCAGGGGTGGGAGCGGAGTCATGAGAACCGGTGCGGCACGCGACCACGTCGGGAACTTCCACGAGGCCGGGTTCTACTCCTCGGACGCTGAGTTCCTGGCGATGATCGTCCCCTTCGTGACGCAGGGGACCACCGTCGGCGAGCCGGTCGTCATCGGCTACGACACCCGCAAGTGCGACCTGCTCCGGGCGGTGCTGCCCCGGCCCGAGGCGGTCACCTTCCTCGCGGACGCGGGGCTCTACGCCTCGCCCGCGCGCGCCATCGAGGCCTACCGGCAGCAGTTCGAGCGGCACGTGGCCGCCGGCGCGGGGCAGGTCCGGATCGCCGGCGACGTCCCGCACGAGGGCAACGGCGGGCGGTTCGAGGGCTGGGACCGGTACGAGTCGGCGGTCAACGTCGTCTGGCAGGACCACCCGGTGTGGAGCCGCTGCCTCTACGACGCCACGACCGTCCCGGACGCCGTGCGGGACGTCGTCGAGCGCACCCACCCCCGCCTGGTCACCCCGGACGGCGGCGCCGGCGCCAGCCCCCGCTACCAGGACGTCGCCGAGTTCGAGGGGCTGCCGCCGACGGCCGACCCGCTCGAGCGGACGACCCCGGTCGTCGACCTGGCCGACGCCTCGCTGAAGCAGACCCGGCGCCGCGTCCGCGACGCCGCGCGCGAGCTGGTCGGTGCCACGGCGCTCGACGAGCTGCTGTTCGCGCTGTCCGAGGCCGTCGTCAACGCGCAGCTGTACGGCCGCCCACCCACCACCGTCCGGGTCTGGACCGGGGACGGCCGGGTCGTCGTCCACGTGCACGACACCGGCCCAGGGCCCGCCGACCCCCTGACCGGTCTCGTCCCCGCCCCCGAGAGCGCGGCGGGGGCCGGGCTCGGTCTGTGGCTGAGCTCCCGGCTCACCGAGGTCGACGTCGCGCTCGTCACCACCGACGGCTGCACCGTCCGGTTGCGCACCGGCCCGCCGCCGGGCCCCGCGCAGGAGGCCGGGGACGGGCCCGTCCTGCGTCCCGGCACCGCGCGCGGGAGTCCCCGTGGCCCGGGCGCGGTCCACGCCGTCGACGGCGACGGGTCGTCGTTCTGCGGGGACGTCCCCGCGGCCCGGCTCGACCCGGCCCGCGAGCGCTCCTGGTCCGACGTCCCGCCCGGCGAGCGGTGCCGGCGGTGCGAGCTGCTGCTGGACCACCACGGCCTCGGCTAGCGGCGCCCGGAGGACAAGGGCCCTGGTGGGTGACGGGGAGCCGCCCTACGTTCGGGGCGGCCGAGGAGGCGGCCACCGAGCGCGACCACCGGAGGCGTCCCGTGGACAGCCCCTACCGAGGTCAGGACGACGTCCACGTCCTGCCCACCAACCTCTCCCTGCCGGGGGTCGGCGTCCTCCCGATCAACGCCTACCTGATCACGTCCGAGGAGCCGGTCCTCATCGACAGCGGCCTCGCCGTCGACGCGGACCAGTTCCTCGACGCGGTCGGCTCGATGATCGACCTGCGGACCCTGAAGTGGGTGTGGCTCACCCACGACGACGCCGACCACACCGGCAACATCCAGCGGATCATGGAGGCGGCGCCGAACGCCCGGCTGGTCACGCACGGGTTCGCGGCGCTGCGCATGTCGACGTGGTGGCCGGTCCCCATGGAGCGGGTGCACGCCATCCGGGCCGGTGACGAGATCCACGTGGGGGACCGCACGCTCACCGCGGTCGCCCCGCCGCTGTTCGACAACCCGATCTCCCTCGGCGTCCTGGACCGCTCCACCGGGGCGCTGTTCACCGTCGACGCCTTCGGGGCGCTGCTCCCGGAGCCCACGCAGGACACGTCGGACGTGTCCCCGGAGGCCCTCGCCGGCGGCATGATCGGCTGGGCCACCGCGGACTCGCCGTGGGCGCACCTCACGGACGAGGCCGAGTTCGGCCGGGTCCTCGACCGAGTCCGGCAGATCCAGCCCCGGCGGATCTTCTCCTCGCACCTCCCCGTCGCGAGCGGGACGGAGCTGGAGGAGTTCCTCCGGGTGCTGGCGCAGGTCCCCACCGCCGAGCGGTTCGTGCCACCGGACTCCGAGCAGTTCGCCGACATGATCAAGGCCATGGCGGCGATGCAGCGCGCCGGCGAGCAGGTCCCCGCGACCCCGACGGCGGCCGGCCCGCAGGAGCCCGGCGTGTCCCCGCCGACGCCGCGACGGCCGAGCTCGCCGGTGGGCGAGACCGTCCGGAGCCCGTAGCCGTACACGGGGGTCCCGTGGCCGCGGGACCCCCGGTGACACCTCAGGCGGGGACCAGGTCACGCCGCCCGGGCGCCGGCGCCGGGGCCGTGCGGAAGCCGCGGGCGATGAGGTACACCGCCAGGCTCATCTCCCACACGGTGACCGGGACGGCGCAGAGGAAGCCCCACACCGAGACCTGCTCGTAGACGCCGAACAGCACGGCGGTGGACGAGAGGAACACCAGCGGCCCGCCGACCAGGCCGGTCACCGCGATCCACCGGGGCGCCAGGTGGCCCCGGTGCACCAGCGCGGCCAGCAGCAGGGTGTTGACGCCGATGACCAGGCCGGGGCCGACGAGGAACGTCGCGTCGTGCAGGGCCACCAGCCCGCGGGCGACGGCGACGGACGACGCGTCGTCCCCGGCCGACCGGAGCCCGACCACCGCGAGCACGCTGACGATCCCCACGACGATCACCGCCGCCTCGAGCAGCCGCCCGCACGTGTAGCCGAGGGCCAGTGCCCGGCCGTGCCGCTCGACGACCGGGTACGCCGCGACCGCGGTGCCGATGCAGGCCGCGGCCAGCACGACCTCCAGCAGCGCGCCCCAGCGCGCCTGCGTGTCCGCGCCCGCCCCCAGCACGTACCCGGGGTCGCCGAGCAGCGGCTGGTACAGCGCCAGCGCCGCGACCGCGCTGACCGCGGCGACCAGGAAGAACACGCCCGTGACGACGGCGGCTCCGCGGGACTCCCTCATGACCATGCCTCCTCCGAGATGGTGGTGTACGGCGTACACCGGCGGCGCGGACGCTAGGGTGTACGATGTACACCCGTCAAGCAGGGGAGGGTCGGATGGCACGGGAGCCCCTGAACCGGGCGCGGGTCCTCGCGGCCGCGGTGGCGCTCGCCGACGAGGCGGGCCTGGGTGCGGTGAGCATGCGGCGGCTGGCCCAGGAGCTCGGCGTCGTCCCCATGGCGCTGTATAAGCACGTCGCCGACAAGGACGAGCTGCTCGACGGGATGGTCGACGTCGTCATCGGGGAGTTCGAGGAGCCCACCCCGGGGGCGGACTGGCGCACCGCGGTCCGGCAGCGGCTGCTCTCCGCCCGCCGGGCGGTGCTGCGGCACGCCTGGGCGCGGAAGGCGATCGAGTCGCGCACCCACCGGACGCCCGCCGTCCTCGGCCACATGGACGCCGTCGCCGGCACCCTCCGGGCCGGGGGGTTCTCCGTCGACCTCACCCACCACCTCATGCACGCCCTCGGCAACCGCGTCTGGGGCTTCAGTCCCGAGCTGTTCGAGGAGCCGCGCGACGACGGCGCACCCGAGCCCACGCCGGAGGAGCGGCAGGCGGTGGCCGCGGAGTTCGCGCGGCGGTTCCCGCACGTGCTGGAGATCGCCGCGGCCGCCACCGGTGGCGACCTGTCCGCGGTCGGGCAGGGCTGCGACGAGGACTTCGAGTTCGCCTTCGCCCTCGACCTGCTGCTCGACGGCGCCGAGCGGCTGCGCGCGCGGGGCTGGCGCAGCTCGCCGTCCTGACGGGTGCGCGGCGGCTCAGACGGCGAGGAGCTGGTGGACCAGCCGGATCGCGATCGAGCCCTCGCCGACGGCGGAGGCCACGCGCTTGACCGACCCGTGCCGGGCGTCGCCGGCCGCGAGGACGCCCGGGAGGCTGGTCTCCAGCGGCAGCGGGGGACGGCCGAGGGTGCGGACGGCGCCGGCGCTCACGTCCGGCCCGGTCATGACGAAGCCCGCGGGGTCGCGCTCGACGGCCGGGGGCAGCCAGTCGGTGTGCGGCCGGGCGCCGATCATGAGGAACAGCGCCTGGGCGTCCACCGTCTCCTCCGCGCCGCTCGCGCGGTCCCGAAGCACGAGGTGGTCGAGCCGGCCGTCGCCGCCCCCGCCGACGACCTCGGTGCCGGTCCGCACCTCGACGCCGGGCGTCCCCTCGACCTGGCGCGCGAGGTAGTGCGACATCCCGGCGTCGAGCGACGCGGCCCGCACCACGAGGGTGACCCGCTCCGCGAAGCGGGCCAGGTGCAGCGCCGCCTGCCCGGCGGAGTTGGCGCCCCCGACGACGTAGACCTCCTCGCCCGCCACCAGCGGGGCCTCCGACGCCGCTGCGCCGTAGGAGACGCCGGCCCCGCGCAGCGCCTCCAGCGACTCGACCCCGAGCCGCCGGTAGCTGGCGCCGGGCGCGAGGACCACCGCGCGGGCCACCACGACCCCGCCGGTGTCGAGCGAGACGACGATGCCGTCGGGCTCGCGCGCGAGGTCGGTGACCTCCTGCATGAAGGCGAACCGGGCGCCGAACAGCCACGCCTGCTCGTAGGCGCGGCGCGCCAGCTCCCCGCCGGTCACGCCGCGGGGGAAGCCCAGGTAGTTGCGGATCGCCGAGCTGGAGGTGGCCTGGCCGCCGATGCTGCCGGAGTCGACGACGATCGTGCGCAGCCCCTCGGAGGCGCCGTAGACGCCGGCGGACAGCCCGGCCGGTCCGCACCCGACGATGACGAGGTCGTACCGGTCGCCGGACGGGTCGATCGCCGTCCCCGCCGCCCGCGCGATGTCGAGGTCGGTGGGGTCCTCGAGGACCGTCCCGTCGGGCATGACCAGCAGCGGCAGCCTCCGCCGCTCCCGGTCGGCCAGCAGGACGCGGCCCTCCGCGGAGTCGGCCAGGCAGAAGCGGTGCGGCATCGCGCAGCGGCCGAGCACCTCCCGCAGCTCGTACGCCCGGCCGGTCCAGGTCTCGCCGACGACGTCGATCGTGTGCGGCGCGCGGCGCCGCGTCTGCGCCCAGGCGAGCAGGAAGCCCGACACCGCCTGGTGGAACTGCTCGTCCGGCGGCGGCGCGGGGCGCACCAGGTAGTGGTCGATGCGGCCCCGGGCGATCGCCTCGAGGACCGCGTCCCCGGTGCCCGGGTCGCCGACGTGCGCCCAGGGGACGAGCAGGGCGCGCTCGGCGTGCGGGAACCGGCCGCGCACCTCGGCCAGCAGCTCCGTCCCGGGGGCACCGGACACCGTCTCGCCCGCGAGCACCAGGGCGACCTCCTCGCCGGCCCCCGCGAGCTCGTCCAGCAGGGCGAGCGCCTCGTCCGCCGACCCCCGGCACAGCACGCGGTAGTCCCGCTCGTACCGGCTGCGCAGTTCCCGCCCGACGGCGTCCAGCAGGGCCGGGTCGTCGTCGACGGCGATCAGCACCGGACCGCTCATGCGGGCGCAGCGTAGGGAGCCGGTGCCACGCGGCCCAGGGTCGAGGGACCCGGGACCGGCCCGGGTCACCCGTGCGGCGGGGTGAGCCGGCGCGGCAGGCAGGCGTTGGTCAGCTCCGCGCCGTGCAGCTGGGGGTAGGTGGCCGCACACCAGGCCTCGACGTCGGCCCGGCCGGCGAACGCGGCGTCGACCACGGTGATCCAGTACGGGTCGCCGTCGGGTGCGGTGGAGCGCCGGCCGAAGTCGGTGCCCTGCAGCACGTACAGCGCCGCCGGGTCGGTCACCGTCGCGAGCCCCGCCCGGCTCTCGGCGAGGACGTCCACGGCGGAGAAGGTGTGCGAGCCGTCCTGCGCGGTCTGCAGCGGGTCGGTGATGCCGACGTCCTTGGACGCGAGCTGGGCGACCCACCGGCCGTCCAGCGGGACCCGGGCCAGCGACTCCTCGCGCAGCGCCGCGAGCTCGGCCAGCGCGCGGGCCTCGGCGGCGGGCTCCCCGGCGTCCTCCCGCGGCTCGGCGGCCGCGGCGGTGCTCGGCGCGGGCTGCTCCGCGCCGGCCGCGCACGGCGGCAGGTCGCCGGGCGCCGGGTCGGGCGTGCACGGGCCGGTGTCGACGCGGGCGGCGACGCCGGTCCACCACGAGGTGGTGCCCATCGCGCCGGCCCACGACAGCGAGACGTGCACGTGGTCGGTGTGCGGGCTGGGCCCGTCGTACGGCCGCCACCCCCGGGCCGGCGACCAGATCTCGCGGTCCCAGATGACGTACATGACGCCGAGCCGCCGCGCCGCCCAGGCGGGTTCCCCGTCGGGTCCGGGCGCGGTCAGCCACGCCAGGAACTCCTCGGCGACCGCCCGCTGCGCCGGCAGGCCCGCGTCGAGCATCCAGTCGAGCGCGCGGCCCTCCTTGTGCTCGCTGGGCCCACCGACGGCGCACTCGCGGGAGATGCCGACGCTGCCGGTGCCGTAGTGGGCCAGCAGCGCGTCGGCCAGGTCGCGCGCGCCCGGCTTGGGCGCGGGGTCGCAGACCGCCTGGGCGACGTAGGGGGCCGGCGCCTCGACCGCCGGTGGCGCGGCCGCCGGGGGCGTCGGTCCCGTCGCGGCGGCGGAGGCGGGGAACGCGGGCAGCAGCGCCGCCAGGCCGGAGGCGAGGACGGTGCCGACCAGCGTGCGGCGGCGGGGCAGCGGGGTCGGGCGCACGGCGTCCTCCGCGGTCTCGGGAGTCCGGCGCGGCTCATCCCAGGGGGACGACGCGGCGGCGGTCCAGCCCCCGAGCCGCCCCGGTTCCGGCTCCGCGGCGTGGCGGCACGCGCCGCGAGCGCCACGCCCGGCGGGCTCAGGCGTCGACGGTGGGCGACCGGCCGCGCAGCGTGTCCAGCGACCGGTACATGCCGACGGCGACCGCGCCGAGCGCGACGAACCCCTCGTCGTCGGCCGCCGCCGACTCGCGGAGCAGCGCGGTGAGCCGCCGCAGCGCGGCACCGGCCTCGCGGACCGCGTCGTCCCCGCCGTCGGCGGACCCGGCGGCGCGCAGCACCCGGGCGAGGCCGTCGAGCGCGTCGGCGAGCAGCCAGCCGGTGCCGCCGTCGACGCGGTCGATGCCGCGGCGGTCCGGGGGGAGGTGGGCCACGAGCGTGGTCAGGTCGTCGACGAGGACGGCGACCCGGTCGAGCGCCCGCGACTCCTGCCGGACACGCGCGGCGGTGCCGCCCCAGCGCCGCGCCCGCGGGTTGGCCAGCCGGGCACGCTCGACCACGGCCTCGGCCGCGCGCATCCGGTCCAGCGCGGCGTCCAGGTCCCGCCGGGGCCGCACCCACTCGCCCGGCGCCGGGAGCGCGCCGCCCCGCAGCCCGCCGGCGATGCCGTGCAGGTGCCGGGCCAGCAGCGCCCGCGTGGTCGCGATCGCCCGGACGGCCGCGGTGAGCTGCATCGGCGGGAACAGCACGGTAGTGACCATGACGCCGATCGCCGCCCCGAGCAGGGTCAGCCCGGCGTAGGCGGCGGCGTAGCGCGCGGGGTCGGCCGCCGTCCCGACGGTGAGCATGAGGACGGCGGCGAAGCTCACCCAGCTCGCGTGCTCCTGCAGCACCCGCCACTGCTCGACGCCGATCGCCAGCGCGACGATCAGCGCGATGGTGAGCGCACCGGGCAGCGCCTGCTCGGTGAGCCGGTGGACCGTGACGCCGAGGCCGAAGCCCAAGAGGATGGCCAGCACCGTCCGCCAGGCCGCGGCGGCGGAGTCGGCCACCGTCGGGTGCACGGCGATGACCGCGCCGAGCGGCGCGTAGTACGCGTACTGGGTGAACGGCGGCGGCAGCAGGACCGCCACCTGCCAGGCGAGCGCGGCGGCCAGCGCCGCGCGCACCGCACGCTGCACCCAGGGCCGGCGCAGCAGCTCGCGCGTCCGGGCCCCCGTCCCCGGCGTCCGCACCGCGGTGCGGCTACCCGCCCGGCCGCGCCCGGGCGGCGGGCTCGGCGCCGTCGCCCGCGGGCGCGTGCCCGGCCGTGTCGCCCACGGGCGCGTGGGCGGCCGTGTCCTCCACCGTGTTCCCGGTGACCCGCACCGACGGGACCCCCGGCGCCCCCTCCCCGCCGGCCTCCACGACCAGCGCGAAGTCCTCGCCGTGCCGGCTGATGCCGTCGACGACGGCCTGCTCGACCGCCTCCACGGCGTAGGTGCGGCGCAGCACCATGGGGTCGGTGCGCACGTCCTTGGCGAGCGCGACGGCCAACCCGACCATGACCAGCGCGAAGGGCAGCGCCGCGATGATCGTCAGGTTCTGCAGGCCGGTGAGCGCCTCGCCGCCGCCCACCAGCAGCATCACCGCCGCGACGGCGCCCATGACCACGCCCCAGAACACCACCGTCCCGCGGCGGGGCCGGAGCGTGCCGCGCTCGGACAGCGAGCCCATGACGATCGAGGCGGCGTCGGCCCCGGAGACGAAGAAGATCGCCACCAGCACCATGACCAGCACCGTCGTGGCGGTGGCCAGCGGGTACTGCTCCAGCACCCCGAACAACTGCCCCTCCGAGGTGGCCTGCCCGGCGACGTCCGCGCCGGACCGCTGCGCGGCGATGCCGGCCCCGCCGAAGACGGCGAACCACACCAGGCTCACGCCGCTGGGCACCAGCAGGACGCCGGTGACGAACTGGCGGATGGTGCGGCCGCGGCTGATCCGGGCGAGGAACAGCCCGACGAACGGCGTCCACGAGATCCACCACGCCCAGTAGAAGACCGTCCAGCCGCGCAGCCACTCCGCCGTCGCCGGGCCGCCGCTGGCCTCGGTGCGGGCGGCCATCTGCGCGAGGTCGGCGACGTAGCTGCCGACCGCTCCGGGGACCAGGTTGAGGATCAGCACGGTCGGTCCGGCCACGAAGACGAACAGGGCCAGGACGACGGCGAGGACCATGTTGACGTTGGACAGCCACTGGATGCCCCGGGCGACGCCGGAGACCGCGGACGCGACGAACGCCGCGGTCAGCACCGCGATGATCCCGACCAGGACGCCGTTGCCCACGTCGCCGGCCCAGCCCAGGATCTCCACGCCGCTGCCGATCTGCAGCGCGCCCAGGCCGAGGGAGGCCGCCGAGCCGAACAGCGTGGCGAAGATGGCCAGGACGTCGACGACCCGGCCCGCCCAGCCCTCGGTGCGGCGCCGGCCGAACAGCGGCTCGAACGCCGCGCTGACCAGCGTCCGGCGGCCGCGGCGGAACGTGCCGTAGGCGATGGCCAGCCCCACCACGGCGTAGATCGCCCAGGGGTGCAGGGTCCAGTGGAACAGGGTCGTGGCCATGGCGGTCTGCACGGCCTCGGGGGTCTCGGCGGCCACCGTGCGCGGTGGCGGGGTGACGTAGTGCGCGAGCGGCTCGGCGACGCCGTAGAACATCAGCCCGATGCCCATCCCCGCGCTGAACATCATCGCGACCCACGAGACGGTGCGGAACTCCGGCGCCTCGTCGTCGCGGCCGAGCGGGATGCGGCCGTACCGGCTGGCCGCCAGCCACAGCACGAAGACGACGAACGCCGAGGCCAGCGTCACGAACAGCCAGCCGAGGTTGGACTCGATCCAGACCAGCGCGCTGCTGCTGGCCGAGCCCAGGCCGCTCGGGCTCACGAACCCCCAGGCGACGAACGCCAGGGCCAGCACCGCGGCGACGGTGAAGACGACGCGGTCGAGCCGGGCGCGCGCGTCGGCCGCCGGGAGAGGCGGCTCGGCGATGGCGGGGTGCGGGTCGGTGGGGAGCGGGGCGACGGCCGGTGCGGCCGCCTCGCCGTCGGGGTGTCCGGGCGGTGCGGTGGGGCTCACTGGTCTGCGTCCGCGCACGCGCGGACGAACCTCCGTTCGGGCGACTGCTGGGGGACCGCGTCCCCGGCGGGCAGGAGTGCGCGCACGGTCAGCACGCAGGCCCGCGCTCCCAGCCTCGGTGCACCCCGCCGGAGCCGCAATCCGGGACCGGCGCCGCCGGGCGGGATGACACGACCGGGGTGCCGGGTTGTTGAACCCGCAAGCACATCGGCCCCTGCACGAGGAGAGCGCCCGCATGACCACCTACGCCGTCACCGGAGCCACCGGCCACCTCGGCCGCCGCGCCGTCGAGGAGCTGCTCGACCGCGGCGTCCCGGCGTCCGACGTCGTCGCCGTCGTCCGCCGTCCCGAGGCCGCCGCCGAGCTGGCCGGCCGCGGCGTGCGGGTCCGCCACGGCGACTACTCGCGGCCGGACACCCTGCCCGCGGCCCTGGCCGGCGTCGACCGGCTGCTGCTGGTCTCCGGCAGCGAGCCGGGGCAGCGGGTCGCCCAGCACGAGGCCGTCGTCGAGGCGGCGGTGGCCGCCGGGGTGCAGCGGATCGTCTACACGTCGATCGCGCACGCCGACACCTCGGCCAACCCGCTCGCCCCCGAGCACCGCGGGACCGAGGAGGTGCTGCTCAAGGCGGACGTCCCGGCGACCGTCCTGCGCAACAGCTGGTACCTCGAGAACTACACCGCGCAGCTCGACCGGTACCTCGCCACCGGCGAGATCGTCGGCGCCGCGGGGGAGGGCCGGGTGTCGATCGCCTCGCGCGCGGACTACGCCGTCGCCGCCGCGGCCGCGCTGCTGGCCGACGAGGAGGGCACCGTCGTCCTCGAGGTCGGCGGGCCCGGCGTGACCCTCGCCGAGCTCGCCGCCGCCGTCACCGAGGCCACCGGGACGACGGTCCGCTACCGCGACCTCCCGGCCGACGAGCTCGTCGCGACCCTGCAGGGCGCCGGCCTCGACGCCGGCACCGCCGGGTTCGTCGCCGCCATCGACACCTCCATCGCGAACGGGGATCTCGACACCGGCGACGCCGACCTCGCCGCCCTGCTCGGCCGGCCGGTGACCCCGCTCGCCGACGCCGTCCGCGCCGCCCGCGCCTGAGCCGCGCGGCCGCCCGGGTCACTCCCGGGCGGCCGCGGGCGTGTCCGCGTGTCCCGGTCATTCCGCGGGCACCGAGTGGTGCTCGTGGGTGACCAGCCAGCGCCCGTCCACCCGGCGCAGGCCCACGGTCAGCCGCACGTCGAACCCCTCGGTGCCCGCCGCGCCGACCCGGAGCAGGCCGTGCGCGAAGGCGACGCCGTCCCCGGCCACCACGGTCAGCCCGGAGACGTCGAACAGGCCCTCGCCCTGGGCCTCCCAGAACAGCCGCCACTGCCGCAGGTAGCTGTCGATCCCGGTCACCACCATCGGCGGCGGGACGTCGAACAGCACGACATCGCCGGTGTGCACGGCCACGACCGCGTCGACGTCGGCGCGCCGCACGGCCCGCGCCCACGCCTCCAGCACCTGGCGGACCTGCAGCTCGTCGGAGTCCATGCGGGGCAGACCGGCCCGGGTCCCCGATCTCATCCCCCGGGGTGAGGTCCGCCGCCCGGCTGCACACGGCCTGCGCCGGTGCCGTAGACCGGGACGTGAACCCGATCGCGTGCCGCGCCGTGGCGCAGGCCGGCCTGGTCGCGGCCACCGCCTCGGCCGACGACGAGCGCCCCTGGCCGCTGCTGCTGGTGGCGGGCTGGCACACCACCGCCACCGACCTCGTGCTGTCCGACGCCCGGCTGGCCGAGGAACTCGCCGCCCTGCCGGTCTGACCGTGTCCCGGCCCCGCCGGGGTCGTTGAGCATCCCGTGATCCCGGACAGCGCCCGCACGGCCGCCCGCCGCGCCGAGGACGTGCTGGCCTGGGCCCCGAGCGGCCGGATCGCCGTCCCGCTCATCGTCGCGCTGGTCGTCGTCGCCGACCTGGTCGGCGTGGGCACCGTCACCCTGCTGCTGCTCGGCGTCTCCGACGACGGGGACGACGCCGGCCGCGGTCCCACCCTGCTCGCCGCGCTGGCCTACCTGCTCGTCGCGCTGCCCGTGGCCACCCTCGCCGGGCTGCGCCGGCAGCGGGCCACCACCGCCTGGCTGCTCGCCGGCCGCGACCCCACCCCGGCCGAGGCCGCCCGCGCGCTGCGGCTGCCGGTGGACGCCGCGCTCATCGCCGCCGTCGTGTGGCTGGCGGGGGCGGTCCTCGCCGGCGCCGTCGCGGCGGTCACCTTCCCCGACCCGCTGGTCGGCCTGCGGGTCGGCGTCGTCGCGCTGCTCGGCGGTGCCGTCACCGCCGGTGTGGTGTCCCTGCTCGTCGCCCGCGCCGCCCGCGCGCTGACCACCCGCGCGCTGGCCGCGCACCCGCCGGCCGGCCGGCTCGCCCTCGGCGTCCGCCCGCGCCTGCTGCTCACCTGGGGGCTGACCAGCGCGGTCCCGCTGCTCGGCGTGGTGCTGCTGTTCGCCGACCCGAGCAACCCCGGCGGGCCCGGCCGCACCGCCGTCGTCTTCCTCGCCGTCGTCGCCGTGCTGGTCGGCGGGCTGGCCACCCTGCTCACCGCCCGCGCGGTCGGGCAGCCGCTGCGCGACCTGCGGCAGGTGGTGCAGCGGGTCGGCGCCGGGGACTACACCGCGAGCGTCACCGTCGACGACGCCGGCGAGATCGGCCTGCTGCAGGAGGGCGTCAACACGATGGCCGCCGGCCTCGCCGAGCGGGAGCGGCTGCGCGACCTGTTCGGCCGGCACGTCGGGACGACGGTCGCCGCGCGGGCGCTGGCCGAGGGCGCCTCGCTGGGCGGGGAGCTGCGGCCGGTGGCGGCGCTGTTCGTCGACGTCGTCGGGTCGACCGCGCTGGTGCGGCGCACCGGCCCGGAGGGGATGGTCGGCCTGCTCAACCGGTTCTTCGCCGTCGTCGTCGACGCGGTCGAGGCCGAGGGCGGGCTGGTGGACAAGTTCGAGGGCGACGCCGCGCTGTGCGTGTTCGGCGCGCCCACCGGGCACCCCGACGCCTCCGGCGCCGCGCTGCGCGCCGCCCGCCGGATCTGCGACGACGTCGCGCGCGCCGGGGAGGTCGACGTCGGCGTCGGCGTGGCTTGCGGGCCGGCGTGGGCCGGGCAGGTGGGCACCGCCAGCCGGCTGGAGTACACCGTCATCGGCGACCCGGTGAACGAGGCCGCCCGGCTCACCGAGCTGGCCAAGGACCGGCCGGGGCGGGCGGTGGCCAGCGAGGCCGCGGTCCGGGCCGCCGGCGGCGGAGAGGCCGCCCACTGGGTGCCCGACGCGGAGGTGGAGCTGCGCGGCCGCGGCGAGCCGACCCGCACCTACGTCCGCGCGAACACCTGACCGTCGGGGCCGTGCGAGCGGACGACGACGAGCACGTCCTCGCTCTGCAGCGTGCCGATCAGCGGGTCGTCGAAGCGCAGCGTGCGCCCGCCGCGGGTCACCGACAGCACGATGTCGCGCAGGTCGCGCGGGCCCAGGCCGACCTCGCCGGAGGTCACCGTGCGCTGGGAGAGGTCCAGTCCCTGCCCGCCGGTGAGCAGGTCCTCGACGACGGACACGACCCGCGGGCTGTCGGTGGACAGGCCCAGCAGCCGGCCCGACGTCGCCGAGGTGGTGATGACGGTGTCGGCGCCGGACTGGCGCAGCAGCTGCGCGTTCTCCTCCTCGCGCACGGAGGTGGTGATCGGCACGCTCGGGTTGAGCTGCCGGACGGTGAGGGTGATCAGCACCGAGGCGTCGTCCCGGTTGGCCGCCACGATCACCGCACGGGCCCGCTCGACGTGCGCGCGGCGCAGCACGTCGGTGCGCCCGGCGTCGCCGACGATGCCGGTCAGGCCGATCGAGTTGGCCTCGTCGATGGCCCGCTGGTCGCCGTCGACGATGACGATGTTCTCCAGCGGCGTGCCGGTGGCCCGCAGCGAGCGGACGGCGCTGCGGCCCTTGGTGCCGTAGCCGCACACGATGACGTGCTGACGCACGCGGGACCTCCAGCGTCGGATCCGGAACTCCTCGCGCGAGCGCGCGGTGAGCGCCTCGAGCGTGGTGCCGATGAGGACGATCAGGAACATGACGCGCAGCGGCGTGATGAACAGGATGTTCACCAGCCGCGCGCCCTCGGTGATCGGCGTGATGTCGCCGTAGCCCGTGGTCGAGAGCGTGACCGTGGAGTAGTAGACGGCGTCGAGCAGCGAGATGCCGACCTCGTCGCCGTCGCGGTAGGAGTCGCGGTCCAGCCAGACGATGAACACGGTCAGCGCGAGGAAGAACGCCGCCAGGACGACCCGCTGCCACACCTGGCGCACGGGGGACTGCTCGACGTGCGCGATCTGCACCCCGGTGTGCGGGTCGTCGCCCGGCCCGTGTCCGCCCATCACGTCCGGCGACGATAGCGAGCGGGGGCGGTGCGCACCGGGATGCCGGCGCGCACCGCCCCGATCGGGTCAGCCGCCGGCCACCGCCTCGCGCTCGCGGGCGGCCAGCTCCCGCTTGAGCACCTTGCCCGCCGCCGACACGGGGATGGCGTCGATGAAGACGACGTCGCGCAGCCGCTTGTAGTGGGTGACCCGGTCGTTGACCGCGGCCATCACCGACTCGGCGGTCAGCGCCGCCCCGGCGTCGTCGGCCCTGCGGACCACGTAGGCCACCGGCAGCTCCCCGGCCGCCTCGTCGGGCCGGCCGACGACGGCGGCGCCGGCCACGCCCGGCACGCCGAAGAGGATCTCCTCCAGCTCGCGCGGGAACACGTTGTAGCCCTTGTAGAGCAGCATGTCCTTGGTGCGGTCGACGATCGACAGGTAGCCGTCCTCGTCGAGGATCCCGACGTCGCCGGTGTGGAACCAGCCGTCGGCGTCGATCGCCTCCGCGGTGGCCTCGGGGCGGTGCGCGTAGCCGCGCATGACCTGCGGGCCGCGGATGCACACCTCGCCGCGCTCGCCGGTGGGCAGCGGGTCGCCGCCGCCGAGCGGCCGGACGGTGATCTCGGTGTCAAAGATCGGCACGCCGACCGTGCCGGCCTTGCGGGTGCCGGAGCGGAACGTCGGGTTGCCGGTGGCCATCATGGTGACCTCGGTCAGCCCGTAGCCCTCGCCGATGACGGCGTTGGGCAGCAGCGCCTGCAGCCGCTCGATGAGCGACACCGGCAGCGGCGCGGCGCCGCTGGAGACGCCGCGGACGTGCGACCAGTCCTGCTCGGCGAACCCGGGCACCTGCAGCAGCGCCACGAACACCGGTGGGGCGCCGCCGATGCTGGTGACCCGGTGGCGCTTCGCGCCCTCGACGTACCTCACCGGGTCGAAGCGCATGTGGATCACGGTGGTGGTGCCGCCCATGACCATGCCGTTGAGGTAGCCGATCGCGCCCATGGCGTGGAACCACGGCGTGAGGTTGACCAGCGTGGCCTCGCCCAGCCGGGTCGGGCACTCGTCCTCGCCGAGCACCTGGCGGATCGTGACGTCCCCGGCCTCGTCGAGCTCCGGCAGCGAGCCCGAGGTCCAGCACGAGGACTGCAGCACGTTGGTGACCACGTTGCGGTGCGGCAGCTCGACGCCCTTGCTCACCCCCGTGGTGCCGCCGGTGTAGGCCAGGTGCGCCAGGTCGGCGGCGGGGTCGAGCCCGGCGTCGAGGTGCCGGTCGGTGGGGTCGGCGGCCAGCAGGTCGGCCAGGTCGACGTCGGTCGCCTCCAGGCCCTCGAGCCGCGCGGCGAAGTCGAGGGTGTGCGCCTCCCCGGTGACGACGACGGTGTGCACGGGCGTGGCCTCGAGCGCGCTGCGGACGAAGGGCAGCACCTGGTCCCAGGTGACCAGGACCTTGGCGCCGGCGTCGGTGAGCTGGGCGGCGAGGTCGGCGGCGGGCAGCAGCGGGTTGGTGGGGGAGAAGACGGCGCCGGCCATCACCACGCCGTAGTAGACGGCCGGGTACTGGCGGCAGTTCGGGATGTGCACCGCGACGACGTCACCGCGGCCCACGCCGTGGTCGGCCAGCCAGTTGGCGACCGCGGCGGCCCGCGCGCCGAGCTCCTCGAAGGTCAGCTCGACGTCGTGGTCGACGAACGCCGTCCGCGTGCCCCAGCG
The DNA here is from genome assembly GCF_054050335.1 of Geodermatophilus sp. SYSU D00698. Classification (NCBI taxonomy): domain Bacteria; kingdom Bacillati; phylum Actinomycetota; class Actinomycetes; order Geodermatophilales; family Geodermatophilaceae; genus Geodermatophilus; species Geodermatophilus sp. SYSU D00698. Next base: position 16,114 of record NZ_JBJGZD010000018.1, on the reverse strand, counting down.
GCGCACCGCGGCGCGCAGGATCGACCCGACCGGCACCAGCGGGTACTCCAGCGAGCGCGGCAGGCCCGGCGGCCAGCTGGCGGCGGGCTCCTCCGCGGCGTCGGCGGGCGCAGGGTGCGTGGCGGTCATGCGTGTCCTTCCGTCCGGAACAGGGCTTCGTCAGCGTGGTACAGCTCACATCCGCTGTCACGCAGCGCTGTGCACACCTGCGGCTGTGCACGGCGCACAGCTCCAGCGCTAGACAGCGGGGTCGGAGACCAGCGAGCCGGCGCGGTGCTCCTCGCGCAGCGCGGTCTTGAGCACCTTGCCGCTGGGGTTGCGCGGCAGCGCGGACACCACCGAGTACTCGCGCGGGTGCTTGTAGCGGGCCAGTCGCTCGCCGCACCACGCCGACAGCTCGGCGGGTGTGGGCGGGTTCTCCGGGTCCCGCGGCGCGATCACCGCCAGCGGCGCCTCGCCCCAGCGCGGGTCGGGCACCCCGATGAGCGCCACCTCGGCGACGCCGGGGTGCGCGGCGAGCGCGTCCTCCACCTCGGCGCAGTACACGTTCTCGCCGCCGGTGATGATCATGTCCTTCTTGCGGTCGACGACGTAGAAGTAGCCGTCCTCGTCCTCGCGCACCAGGTCGCCGGAGTGGAACCAGCCGCCGGCGAACGCCTCCGCCGTCGCCTCCGGCTTGCCCCAGTACTCCTTCATGACCATCGGGCTGCGGTAGACGATCTCGCCCACCTCGCCGCGCGGCACGTCCTGCATGGCGTCGTCGACGACGCGGACCTCGACGTTGAGCATCGGCGTCCCGACCGAGCCGATCTTGCGGATCGAGTCCTCGCCGCGGAGCAGGCAGGTGACCGGGCTGCACTCGGTCTGGCCGAACGCGGTGACCACCTCGGCCTGCGGGAACGTGTCGATCATCGCCCGCAGCAGGGTGGTCGACGCCGGCGCCGCGCCCCAGGAGATCCGCTTGAGGCAGGACAGGTCGCGCTCGGCGATCCCCGGCACCGCGACCACCGCCGCCCACATCGCGGGCACGAGGAAGAGGTTGGAGATCCGCTCGCGCTCGACGAGGTCGAGCACGGCCACCGGGTCGAAGCCGCCCGAGGCGAGGATGACGTGGGTGCCGCCGAGCAGCAGCGGCGGCAGCCCGCCGGCCAGCCCGGCGATGTGGAACAGCGGCGCTCCCGGCGCGCCGACCCGGTCGTCCGGGCCCACCCCGAGGGTGGCCACCTGGCTGAACACGTGCATCAGCAGGTTGTGGTGGGTGAGGACGGCGCCCTTGGGCCGGCCGGTGGTGCCCGACGTGTACATGATGAACGCCGGCGCCGACTCGTCGACCTCGACGTCGGGCGGCTCGGCCGACGCCGCCGCGAGCGCGTCCTCGTAGTCCTGGCCGACGGTCAGGACGGTGTGCACGCCCGGCGCCTGCTCCCGCGCCTCGGCCGCGACGCCGGCCAGCGCGGCGTCGACCACCAGGGCGGCCGCCCCGCTGTCGGTGAGCACGTAGGCCACCTCGTCGGCGACCAGCCGGAAGTTGACCGGGACGACGATCGCGCCCAGCCGCACGCCGGCGAGGTAGGACTCCCAGACCTCGATCCCGTTGAGCCCCAGCACCGCCACCCGGTCGCCCGCGGTCACGCCCCGGTCGGCCAGCGCGCGCGCCAGGCGGGTGACCCGCTCGTCGAGGTCGGCGTAGGTGCGGCCGGTGCCCGAGAAGCGCACGGCGACCGCGTCGGGGGTGCGCCGGGCCCAGCGGGCGAGCTGGTCGGCCGTCGTCATGCCGCGCCCCTGCAGCCGGGGGGTCGGGTCGTCCACGGGTTCCTCCTGCGCCGCCGCCGGGTGTGACCCGCGTCATGCTGGCGGGGCGGCAGGAGGCGGTCAACCCTGACCGTCAGGGCACCCGGGCGGCCGCGCCGACCAGCATCGGGTCGACCAGGACGGCGTCCGCGGCGGCGGCCTCGGCGCGCAGCCGCCGCTCGAAGTCCTCCGGTCCGACCTCCGCGGCGGTGGCCGTGCCGGTGCGCTCGAAGGCCGGCAGCAGGCTGGTGACGTCGCCTGCGACGACCGCGCACCAGGCCGCGTCGCCGCCCCGCTCCAGCGGCCGGGCGGACGCGAGCACGGGGTCGGGCAGCCCCGCGGCGCGGAAGGCGCCGGTCAGCCGGAGGCCCGCGTCGAGGGGGATGCCGAGCCGGCCGAGCGCGGTGCGCAGCCACCGGTCGTAGGCGGTCAGCAGCGGCAGCGGCGGGTGCGCGGCCCGGCTGGTGAGGACGACGTCCTGGAAGGCGACCACCCCGCCGGGGCGCACCGGCCGGGCCACCGCCAGGTGACGGTCCGAGGCGTCGACGCCGACCACTCGGCCCGTGGGTCCGACCCGCTCCGCGGCGGCCAGCGCGGCCACGCCGGGGCCGCAGCCGAGGTCGACCGCCGACGCGCCCGGCGCCAGGCCCGCGCTGTCCAGCCAGGCGGCGGTCGCCGGGCCGTAGAGGCGGGCGAGCACGTCCAGCCGGGCCGGCCCGGGGTCGGTGTCGCCGAGGACGCACCCGGTGCCGGGACCGTCGCGGGTGCCGCTCGTCGTGCACCCGCAGGGTGGCCCGGCGGCGGCCGTGCCGTCAGCCCTCCGCGGACGGCGTCAGCATCCGTGCGGCGAGCCCCTTCCAGAGCGGGAGGTGCGGGTCGGTGGCGGCGGGCCGCTCCTCGAAGGCGTACACGCAGGCCACCCCGCGCATGCTGGTGAACAGCAGCTCGCACACCTCGGCGTAGCGGGGGGCCGAGGCGATCCGCGGGCCCCATATCCCGTCGGCGACCCGGCGGATCGCCGCGCGCAGCCGGCGCTCCTCGACCCGCAGCGCCGCCCGCAGCTGCGGGTCGGTGCGGGCGGCCACCCACAGCTCCATCGCCGCCCAGAACGGCGGCTCCTGGAACGTCGCCCACATGAGGTCGATCGCCCGGTCGATCCGCTCCGGCCCGGCCGGCTCGTCGGCCATGACCGCCGCCGCGCGCTCCTCCACCCCGGCCAGCAGGGTGCTCGACAGGTGCCCGGCGGCGGCGACCAGCAGCTCGGCGCGGGACGGGAAGTGGTGCAGCAGCCGGCCGCGGGACACCCCGGCCCGGGCCTGCACGGCCAGGGTGGACGCGCCGGCGTACCCGGACTCGACCAGGCAGGCGACGGCGGCGTCGAGGATCAGCGCCCGGCTGTCGGCCGTGCGGGTCGACCGGCTGCGCGGGCCGTCGTCCGGGAGGGGGTCGGCGCTCACCCGCCGCAGGCTAGGGCCCCGGCGGGCCGCTGAACAGTCACCGTTGACCGTCGAGGGTGACCGCTGTCACGCTGCGGCGCGTACTGCTCGACGACGAGGAGGTACCGGGTGGACTTCGACGACACCCCCGAGGAGGCGTCCTACCGGGCGCACGTCCGCACCGTGCTCGACGAGCACGCGTCCGAGCTGCTGCACGTCTCACCGGGGGAGCCGGTCGACGCGCGCTCCCGCGAGGCGGAGCTGCGGGCCACCCAGCGGGTGCTGGCCGAGGCGGGGCTGGTGGGCGTCACGTGGCCGCGGGAGTACGGCGGGCAGGGCGGCACGCTGGTGCAGCAGGCGATCGTGGCCCAGGAGCTCGCCCGCGCCCGGGTGCCCACGCTGATCAACCACATCGGCATCGGCATGTGCGGGCCCACGGTCATCGCGCACGGCAGCGACGACCAGCGCGCCCGCTACCTGGCCCGGCTGCTGCGCGCCGACGACGTCTGGTGCCAGCTGTTCAGCGAGCCCGGCTCCGGCTCGGACCTCGCCGCACTGCGCACCTCGGCCGTCCGCGACGGCGAGGACTGGGTCGTCAACGGCCAGAAGGTCTGGACGACGCTCGCGCACGTCGCCGACCACGGCATCCTGCTCACCCGCACCGACCCGGCCCGGCCCAAGCACGCCGGGCTGACGATGTTCGTCGTCGACATGCACGCGCCGGGCGTGACCGTCCGGCCGCTGCGCCAGATGAGCGGCGGCGCGGACTTCAACGAGGTCTTCTTCGACGACGTCCGCATCCCCGACGCCGAGCGGCTCGGCGAGCCCGGCGAGGGCTGGCGGGTCGCGCTCACCACGCTGATGAACGAGCGGGTCGCGATCGGCGGCGCCGGCAGCGACATCGGCCCGGCGCCGGAGTCGCTGGCCGCGCACGCCCGCGACCGGCTGCCCGCGCTCGACCCGGAGCGGCAGGCGCTGGCCCGGCAGGCGGTCGGGCGGGCGCTGGTCGCCTCGCTGGCCGCCCGCTACACCGGTTACCGGCGGTTCACCACGCTGTCCCAGGGCGGCGTGCCCGGCCCGGAGGCCAGCGCCGGCAAGCTCGGCGGCACCGCCGCGGCCCGGCTGGTCGCCGACGCCGGCGTCCGGCTGCTCGGCGACGACGCCGTGTACGGCGCCACCGCCGACGGCGACGACACCTGGCAGCGCGCGCAGGCCTACGTGCCCGGCATCGCGATCGCCGGCGGCACCGACCAGGTGCTGCGCAACATCCTCGGCGAGCGGGTGCTCGGCCTGCCGCCGGAACCCCGCACCGACAAGACCGCGCCGTTCTCCGGAGGTGCCCGGTGAACTTCGACCTGTCCGACGACCAGCGCGCGGCCGCCGCCGGCGCGCGCGAGTTCTTCACCGGCTCGGTCACCCCGGCCGCCGCCCGCGCGACGCTCGAGGGCGCCGGCGTCCCGGGCCCGGGGCGCAAGGCACTGGCCGACATCGGCTTCCTCGGCATCTCGGTGCCGGAGTCCGCGGGCGGCGCCGGCGGCAGCGTGCTCGACCTCGCCGTCGTCGCCGAGCAGGCCGGCGCCGTGCTGGCCGGGCCCTCCCTGGTCACCGCCGCGCGCGCCGCGGTGCTGCTGGAGTCCGCGCCCGACCTCGCCGCGCAGCTGGCCGACGGGTCGGCCGCGCTCGCCGTCCTCGACGGGCCGGTCACCGGCTCCGCGCCGTCGCTGGACGCCGCCGACGCCACGCTGTTCCTCGGCCTCGACGACGGCGCGCTCGTCGTCGGCGAGGGCGAGGTGACCCCCGGCCGGCCGATGGACGCCACCCGCGGGCTCGCCTCGGTGCGGATGACCTCCCGCCGGGTGCTCGCCGAGGACGCCGGGCAGCTGTGGGCGCGGGCCCGCCAGGTGGGCGCGGCGGTCCTGGCCGCCGAGGACCTCGGCGCCGCCGACCGCGCGGTGCTGATGGCCGTGGAGTACGCCCGTCAGCGCGAGGCGTTCGGCCGGGTCATCGGCTCCTACCAGGCGGTCAAGCACATGCTGGTCGACGCCTGGGTGGGCGTGGACCAGCTGCGCTCGCTGGTGTGGTGGGCGGCGTGGGCGGCCGACTCCTCGCCGGCCGAGCTCCCGCTGGCCGCGGCTGCCGCCAAGGCCTACGCCGCCGAGGTCGCCGAGCGGGCCACCGAGACGGCGATCCAGGTCCACGGCGGCATCGGGTTCACCTGGGAGCACGACGCGCACCTGTACTGGCGCCGCGCCAAGGTGGACCGGCTGCTGCTCGGGGACGCCGCCGAGCACCTGGACACCGTCGCCCGGCTCGCCGAGGCCGGCGCCCTGGGATGACGTTCCAGCAGCTCCGGTACGAGGTCGCCGACCGCGTCGCGACGATCACCCTGTCCCGGCCCGACCGGCTCAACGCCTTCACGCCGGTGATGGCCGCCGAGCTGGCCCGGGCCGCGGCCGTCGCGGACGCCGACGAGGGGGTGCGGGTCGTCGTCGTCACCGGGGAGGGGCGGGCCTTCTGCGCCGGCGCCGACCTGGGCGCGGGCTCGGGGACCTTCGCCGACCGCGACCGGGGCGGGGACCCGCCGGTGCAGGGGACCGTCGACGGCGTCGCGCGGGACTGGGGCGGTGTCGCGTCGCTGCCGTTCGCCGCGCTGCGCAAGCCGGTGATCGCCGCGGTCAACGGCCCGGCGGTCGGCATCGGCGCGACGATGGTGCTGCCGATGGACGTGCGGATCGCGGCGGGGTCGGCCCGCTTCGGCTTCGTCTTCGCCCGCCGCGGCATCACGCCGGAGGCGGCGTCGACGTGGTTCCTGCCGCGGGTGGTCGGCATCAGCCGGGCGGTGGAGTGGGTGGCCACCGGCCGGGTGTTCGGCGCCGAGGAGGCGCTGCGCGGCGGGCTCGTCAGCCGGGTGGTCCCCGACGCCGACCTGGTGCCCGCCGCGCTCGACCTGGCCCGGGAGATCGCCGACAACACCTCCGGGGTGGCGGTCGCCGCGGCCCGGCAGATGCTGTGGTCGATGCTCGGGGCGCCCTCGCCCTGGGACGCCCACCGGATCGAGTCGCGGGCCCTGGCCGAGCTCGGCCGCGGTCCCGACGCCGCCGAGGGCGTGGCCGCCTTCCTCGCCAAGCGCGCGCCGGCGTTCGCCACGCCGCTGGGGGCGGGGCCGGTGGCCGGCGTCCCGCCCTGGCCGCAGCCCCCGGACGACGTCGCCCCCTGAGCTCCACCGTGATCGCGGGCTAGACGGCGGCGATGGCGGCGACGGGGGCGGTGCGGGCCGCGCGGCGGGCCGGCAGCACCGAGGACAGCAGCCCGGCGACGGTCGCGACGACGACGATCGCGCCCACCTGCAGCCAGGGGACGTCGACCACGACCTCGCCGGCCGTGCCGAGCACCGAGGCGGTCCCGGTCACCCCGTAGACCCCGCCGAGGACGACGCCGAGCACCGCGGCCACCCCCGACACCAGCACCGCCTCCCAGGCGAGCAGCCCGCGCAGCTGGCCGCGGGTCAGCCCCATCGCCCGCAGCAGGCCGTTCTCCTGCCGGCGCTCCACCACCGACAGCGCCAGGGTGTTGCCCACGCCGATCAGCGCGATGACCACCGCGACGCCCAGCAGGCCGGTGACCACGAGCAGCAGCACGTCGAGCACCTCGTCCATCTGCTGGCGCAGGCTCACCACCCCCGTCACCTGGGCGTCGGTCGCGGCCGCGCCGACGGTGTCGGTCACCGTGTCGACGACGGCGGACTGCACGTCGGCGTCGGCGTCGTCCAGCCGCAGCCACAGCTGGCCGACCGCGGCGTCCGGGGCGAGGGCGGCGAGGTCGGCGCCGGCGAGCAGCAGCGGGGCGTCCCCGTCCACGACCTCCGCGCGCAGCGTCACCGTCCGCCCGTCGAGGGAGAGCTCCACCGGGTCGCCCGTGCCGACCGACCAGGAGTCGGCCTGCCACTGCGGGACGAGCGCCTCGCCCGGCCGGGGCAGCCGCAGGTCGGCCGTCGACCGCAGCGCCGGGACGGCGGTCGCGGTGTCCACGCCGTAGGCCTCCCACGGCTCGCCGTCGGGACCGGCCGGCCGGGCGAGGGTGAGCGCCGTGCCGGTGGTGACGCCGTCGAGGGCCTCGAGCCGGTCCAGCAGGGACGGCGGCAGGTCCCCGCCGAGCCCCTCGACGACGACGTCGGCGGGATAGGCGGCGGCCAGCCCGGCGGTCGCCGTCGCCCGGGTGGACGCGGTGCCCACCACCATCGCGGTGGTCAGCGTGACGCCGATGAGCAGCGCGGTGGCCGTCGCCGCGGTGCGCCGGGGGTTGCGGGTGGCGTTGCCCGCGGCCAGCCGGGCCGGCACCCCGCCCACGCGGGACACCAGGCGGCCCGCCGCGCGGACCACCGGCGGCACCCCGCGCTGGGCGAGCAGGACGACGCCGAGGAAGCTCGCCACGCCGCCGGGCAGCGCGACGAACACCGTGGACACCACCACGCCCAGCGCGAGCAGCGCCGCCCCGGGCACGAGCAGCGACAGCCCGAGCACCAGGCGCAGCACGCCGGGGCGGGAGCGCAGGGGCGCGGGGTCCAGCGGGCGCAGCGCGGCCAGCGGCGCCACCCGGGTCGCCGCGCGGGCCGGGGCGAGCGCGGCCAGCAGGGTGGTGAGCGTGCCGACGGCGGGCCCCGCGAGGACCGCCGTGAGCGGGACCGCGAGCCCGGACAGCGGCACGGGGGAGTCCACGCCGCCGGCGAGCGCCGAGACGACGGCGGCGAGCCCGACACCGGCCGCGACGCCGACCGCCGAGGCGGCGAGCCCGGTGACCGCGGCCTCGGCCAGCACGCCGCGGCGCACCTGCCGGGCGGTGGCGCCGACGCAGCGCAGCAGGGCCAGCTCGCGGGTCCGCTGGGCGAGCAGGACGGCGAAGGTGTTGGCGATGACCAGCCCCGCCACGACGACCGCCACGGTGCCGAACACCAGGAGCACGGCGGCCAGCGCGGTGGCGTTGCCGAGCATCGACGCGGCGCGGTGCTCGGCCTGCTCGGTGCCGGTGCGCACGGTCAGCGGCTGCCCGGCGAGCGCCTCGCGCACCGCGGCGACCAGGACCTCCTCGTCGGCGCCCGGGACGCCGGCGACCCGCAGCTCGGCCGGGTCGACCGCGCCCCAGGCCCGCACCTGTGCGGGGGTGGCCCAGGCCCGCCCGTACAGGCCGGCCTCCGGGTCGCCGCCGAGGTCGACCACCCCGGTGACCGTCACGGGGGTGGAGGTCTGCGTGCCGTCCGGCGCGGTCCCGGCCACCTGCAGCACGTCGCCGACGTCCGCGCCGGCGCGCTCGCTGACCGCGACCTCGCCCGGCCGGTCGGGGAGCGCGCCGTCGGCCAGCCGCTGCCAGCGCAGCGCGGGGTCGTCGGCGACCGTCCCGACCAGCAGGTACTGCGCCCCGGTGCGGCCGGGGGTGACCGCCTGCACCGAGGTCTCCCACTCCGGCGCCACGGCGAGGACGCCGTCCAGGCCGGTGACGGTGGGCACGTCGTCGAGCAGGGAGCTGCCGTCGTCGGAGGTGACGACGGCGTCGGCGCCGAGGTAGCGGGCGCCGGCGGCGGTGAGCACGGTGCTGCGCGTGGTCTCGTTGAGCACGAGCGTGGCGACGACGAACGCCACCGCGAGCACGACGGCCAGGCAGGAGGCGACCAGCCGCGGCAGGTGGGCGCGCAGGCCGGCGAGCGTGGTGGAGAGCACCGGTCAGCCCCCGAGCCCGCGCAGCGCCTCGAGCACCGACGCGGCGGTGGGCCGCTCGACCTCCCCGGCGAGCCGCCCGTCGGCCAGCAGCACGACCCGGTCGGCGTAGGAGGCCGCGGTCGGGTCGTGGGTGACCATGACGACGGTCTGGCCGGTCTCGCGGACGCTGCTGCGCAGCAGGTCGAGCACCTCCGCGCCGGCGCGGGAGTCGAGGTTGCCGGTCGGCTCGTCGGCGAACACGACGTCGGGGCGGGGGAGCAGCGCCCGGGCGATGGCCACCCGCTGCTGCTGGCCGCCGGACAGCTCCGAGGGCCGGTGCCGCAGCCGCTCGCGCAGGCCGAGGCGGGCGATCACGGCGTCGAACCAGGCCGGGTCGGGACGGCGGCCGGCCAGCTGCATCGGCAGCACGACGTTCTCGCGTGCGTCGAGCACCGGCAGCAGGTTGAACGCCTGGAAGACGAAGCCGATCCGCTCGCGGCGCAGCCGGGTCAGCTCGTCGTCGCGCAGCCGGGTCAGCTCGGTGTCGCCGAGGAAGACCCGTCCCGACGTGGCGGTGTCCAGGCCGGCCAGGCAGTGCATGAGCGTGGACTTGCCCGACCCGGACGGTCCCATGATCGCGGTGAACTCCCCGCGGCCGAAGGCGACGTCGACGCCGGCCAGTGCGCGCACGGCCGTCTCACCGGTGCCGTGCACCTTGGTCAGGCCGGTGGCGCGCACGGCGGCGGACGACACCGACGCCGGCGGCTCGCCGGGGACGGTCATGACGGGGACGGACACGGGAGACCTCCGCGGATCGCTTCTGGGACGACGACGACCCTCACGGCCGCGGCCGTCCTCCCGCGTCGGAGCGGAGGGCGGTTCCCGCCGTCGCGCCGCTGCGTCCCCGGGCGGAGGCCCGTCCTCCCCCGGGAGGACGCGGCGGCGCCGCGTCGTCCACCGCGGCGCGCACACCCCTTCACCCGTCCGGGCACCCCTGCCACCATCGGCGCCACGGCCGCCGGGCCAGGCGCTGGAGGAGGCCGGTCGGTGCGCGCGCCGGGCGGCGGAGCGTCCCCGCGCGTGGTGGACCCGCCGGGTCGGCGGGCGGTCGCGACACGGAACGGGAGGCGATCTCCGTGCACGTCGGCGTCATCCACCGCATCTCCGACCCCGCCGCGTTCGAGCAGGCCGAGCAGGAGGCACTGGCAGCGGGCCTCCCGGACGGTTTCCGCCTGCCGGTCCACGCCGAGACCCCGGACCACTCGACCGCCCTCTGCGTCTGGGAGGGCCCCTCGGTGGACGCGGTCCGCGACCTCGTCGAGTCCGTGGTCGGCGACTACAGCCGCAACGAGTACTTCGAGATGGAGCTGGACCTGACTCCGACGTCGGTCTGAGCGCGCGGGGGAGGGGTCCCGAGCCGGTGGGGAGGCGGTCAGGCGTCGCGGAGCAGGTCGGCGGGGGAGACCAGCCCGGTCCGGTAGGCGAGGACGACGGCCTGCACGCGGTCGCGCGAGCCGGTCTTCGCCAGCACCCGCCCGACGTGCGTCTTCACCGTCGCCTCGCTGACGAACAGCCGCTGCGCGATCTCGGTGTTGGTGGCGCCGAGCGCCATCTGCACGAGCACCTCGCGTTCGCGCGGGGTCAGCTCGGCCAGCTCGGTCGCCGGCGCGGGCGCCGACCCGGCCCCGCGCAGCATCGGCGCCACGTGCCGCAGCAGCCGGCGGGTGGAGCTGGCCGCGATCACCGAGTCGCCGGCGTGCACGGTGCGGACGGCGGCGAGCATCTCCTCCGGCGGCGCGTCCTTGAGCAGGAAGCCGCTGGCCCCGGCGCCGATCGCGGACACCACGTACTCGTCGAGGTCGAAGGTGGTCAGCACGACCACGCGCGGCGCCTCGGGCAGCGCGGTCACCTGCCGGGTGGCCTCGATGCCGTCGGTGCCGGGCATGCGGACGTCCATCAGCACGACGTCGGCCCGGGTGGACCGCAGCAGGTCGACGGCCGCGGCGCCGTCGCCGGCCTCCCCGACGACGGTCAGGTCGGGCTGGGAGTCGATGACCATCCGGAACCCGGCGCGGACCATCTGCTGGTCGTCGACCAGCACCACCCGGATGGTCACCGCGCGCCGCCCAGCGGCAGGACCGCGTGCACCCGCCAGCCGCCACCCGCGCGGGGGCCGGCCTCCAGCCGCCCGCGGTGCAGCTGGGCCCGCTCGTGCATGCCGCGCAGCCCCTGGCCGTGCCCGTCCCCCTCGGCCAGGGCCGCCGCCGCGCCGCGGCCGTCGTCGAGCACCGACAGCTCGAGGGAGTCCGGGCGCCAGTGCAGCCGCACCCACGCCCGGCCGCTGGGCCCGGCGTGCTTGAGCACATTGGTCAGCGACTCCTGCACGATCCGGTAGGCGGCCAGCTGCGGGCCGGCCGCCATGGGCCGCGGCTCGCCCTCCACCAGCAGGTCGACGTCGAGCCCGCTGGCCCGGACGTCGTCGACGAGGGCCGGGACGGCGGTGACGTCGGGCTGCGGGGCGTACTGCTCGGCAGCGCCGTCGCGCAGGACCCCGAGCAGGGCGCGCATGTCGGTGAGCGCCTGCCGGCCGGTGGCGGCGATCGCCTCCAGCGCGCCGGTGGCCACCTCCGGATCGGTCCTCCCGGCGTAGCGGCCGCCGTCGGCCTGCGCGATGACCACCGACAGGGAGTGCGCGACGACGTCGTGCATCTCGCGGGCGATCCGGGCCCGCTCGGCGGTGGCGGCCAGCCGCATCTCCTGATCGCGCTCGATCTCCAGCAGCCGGGCGCGCTCGGCCAGGCCGGCGAGCTCACCGAGCCGGGAGCGGCGCACCCGGCCCAGGGCCCAGGCCGCGACGACGGACACGCTGACCGAGCCGGCGCTGACCAGCAGGGAGTCGGGCAGGTCCGAGGAGTACCAGCGCAGCGCCACGAGGACGGCGCCGGTGAACCCGAGGACCAGCCCCGCCCGGGAGGCCCACGGCGGCGCGTACGCGGCCAGCGCGTAGACCATGAGCAGCGCGGAGACGTTGGCGGCGAGGAAGTCGGTGCCCGCGACCAGCTCGAGCAGCCCCACGGCGGTGACGGCGGCGGCCGCGGGGACCGGGGAGCGACGGCGCCAGGCCAGCGGGGCGACCAGCAGCACGCCGAGGACGAACGCGACGCCCTCGGACGGCCAGTACGCCCGCGCGGGCGCGACGACGGTGACCAGCCCGACGAGCGCGGCGAGCGCGGCGTCGACCTCGAAGGGGTGCGCGCGCAGCCGCGCCACCAGGCGCTCGAGGAGGGGCCGCTCGTCCATCGCGCCGAATCTAGGCAGCACGGCGCGCGCCGTCGTCCACCCGGGGGAGGACCCGCCCGTCGGACCGGGGGCGGAGGTGCTCAGTCCTCGTTCAGGTGGCGCAGCAGCGTCTCGCCGATGTCCCGCATCGCCGCGACCTGCTCGGGGGTGAGCTGGTCGAACAGGTGGGTCCGCACGCCCTCGACGTGGATCGGCGCGGCGCCCTCCAGGGCGGCGAAGCCCTCGTCGGTGAGGACGGCGAGCAGCCCGCGCCCGTCCTCGGCGCAGACCTGACGGCGCACCCAGCCCCGCTCCTCGAGCCGGGACACCGCGTGCGACAGCCGGCTGCGGGAGGACAGGCAGCGGTCGGCCAGCTCGCTCATCCGCATCTGCCGGCCGGGCGTCTCCGACAGCTGCACGAGGATCTCGTAGTAGGCGTGCGGGATGCCGGTGGCCCGCATCAGCTCGCGGTCGAGCCGGTCGTTGAGCAGCTGGGTGCTGTAGAGCCAGGCCCGCCAGGCCTTCTGCTCCTCGGCGTCGAGCCAGCGTGGCTCCCCGGCGGGCGGGCCGGCGGCAGCCCCCGCTCCGGGTGACACCTGCGTCGTCATGTCCGTCAGGGTACTGGCGGAATAGTCAAGCGCTCAACTACGCTGTGGACCGCGGAAGCTCAAACGCTCAACCACCGAGAGGTCCCTCCCATGACCAGCACCACCGCCGTCCAGATCCCCGGCTACGTCGCCGGCACCTGGGACATCGACGCCACCCACTCCACCGTCGGCTTCTCCGTCCGCCACATGATGGTGAGCAAGGTCCGCGGCTACTTCACGGAGTTCTCCGGCGAGATCGTCACCGCCGAGGACCCGGCCGCCTCCTCGGTGACCGCCACCATCGACATGGACTCGATCGACACCCGCCAGGAGCAGCGCGACGCGCACATCCGCTCCGCCGACTTCTTCGACGTGGGCAACCACACCGTCATGACCTTCCGCTCGACCGGCGTCGTCGCCGACGGCGAGGACTGGACCGTCCAGGGCGACCTGACCATCAAGGGCATCACCAAGCCGGTCACGCTGGCCCTCGAGCTCAACGGCTTCGGTCCCGACGCCTACGGCGGCTACCGCGCCGGCTTCAGCGCCAAGACCTCCATCTCCCGCAAGGCCTTCGGCGTCGACATCGACATGCCGATGGACGGCGGCGGCGTCGTCGTCGGCGACAAGATCGACGTCGAGCTCGAGATCGAGGCCGTGCTCCGCACCGCCTGATCCGCTCCCGAGGGCCCCGGACGCACAGCGCGCGTCCGGGGCCCTCGCGCGTCCGGACCCACCTCCGTGCGTCCGGGCTCGCCTCCGCGCGTCCGGGCTCACCTCCCACGGTCGGCCAGGACGCCGCACGATCAGCCCACCTGATCGTGCGGTGCCCCTCCGGGGACACTGGGGGCATGACGACGTCCGTGCTGACCCGCGCCCGCACCCGGCTGTCCTCCGCCGTCCTCGTCGCCGTCGGGCTGGCGGCCGGCTTCGGCGTCGCGCAGGGCACCGGCGTCCGGGCGCTGGGCGGGGCGGTGTTCCTCGCCGGGGGGCTGGGCGCGGCCTGGCTGTGGGTGCAGCGCCGCGGCGTGGCGGCCGCCCTCGGGCTCGGCGCGCTCTACGTCGGCGCGTTCGTCCTGGCGCACGTGCTGGCCCTCGGCGCCGGGTTGCCGGCCTGGCTGGCGGTGAGTCTGGTCACGATCGCCGCCGCAGGGGTGACGTACGCGGTGGCGGACCGGCCGCAGGCGGGGGTCCCCGGGCGCTGAGCCCCTAAGCTGGGTGGGAAGGTCGCGACCCCGGCGGCCGTTGTACGGAGCACCGCGAGCGCTGCCGCCGCGGGATCCCCCTGACTCTCCCCGAGGTGCCCTTCCGCATGCCCACCCGCGACGACCTGCGCAACGTGGCGATCATCGCCCACGTCGACCACGGCAAGACCACCCTGGTCGACGCCCTCCTCCGCCAGGCCGGTGCGCTCGGCCGCGCCAAGGGCGAGGGGACCGACGCCGACACGACGCAGGACCGCGTCATGGACTCGATGGACCTCGAGCGCGAGCGCGGGATCACCATCCTGGCCAAGAACACCGCCATCCGCCTGGCCGACGAGAACGGCAACCCGGTGACGGTGAACATCGTCGACACCCCCGGCCACGCCGACTTCGGCGGCGAGGTCGAGCGCGGCCTGTCGATGGTCGACGGCGTCGTGCTGCTCGTGGACTCCTCCGAGGGCCCGCTGCCGCAGACCCGCTTCGTGCTCCGCAAGGCGCTCGGCAAGGGGATGCCGGTGATCCTGGTGGTCAACAAGACCGACCGGTCCGACGCGCGCATCGCCGAGGTCGTCGACGAGACCTACGAGCTGTTCATGGAGCTGCTCGAGGACAACGGCCTGGACACCGACGCCCTCGAGTTCCCGATCGTCTACTGCAACGGCAAGGAGGGACGGGCGTCGCTCACCCGGCCCGCCGACGGCACCAGCCCCGACAGCCCCGACCTCGCGCCGCTGGTCACCACGCTGCTGGAGACCATCCCGGCGCCGACCTACGACGCCGAGGAGCCGCTGCGCGCGCAGGTCACCAACCTCGACGCCTCGCCCTACCTCGGCCGGCTGGCGCTGCTGCGCATCCACTCCGGCACGATGAAGAACGGCCAGACCGTCGCCTGGTGCCGCACCGACGGCAGCGTCAAGAACGTCAAGATCACCGAGCTGCTGGTCACCGAGGGCCTCACCCGCACCCCGGCCGACAGCGCCGGCCCCGGCGACCTCGTCGCCATCGCCGGCATCGAGGACGTCATGATCGGCGACACCCTCGCCGACCCGAACGACCCGCGGCCCCTGCCGCCCCTCACCGTCGACGAGCCGTCGATCTCGATCACCATCGGCATCAACACCTCGCCGATCTCGGGCAGGAGCGGCAAGAAGCTCACCGCCCGGCTGATCAAGAACCGCCTCGACCAGGAGCTGGTCGGCAACGTCTCGGTGCGCATGCTGCCCACCGAGCGCCCCGACACCTGGGAGATGCAGGGCCGCGGCGAGCTGGCGCTGGCCATCCTCGTCGAGCAGCTGCGCCGCGAGGAGTTCGAGCTCACCGTCGGCCGCCCGCAGGTGGTCACCAAGGAGATCGACGGCAAGCTCCACGAGCCGGTCGAGCGGGTCACCATCGACACCCCGGGCGAGTACGTCGGGACGCTGACCCAGGCGCTGGCCTCCCGTCGCGGGCGCATGGAGAACCTGGTGCACCACGACACCGGCTGGGCGCGGATGGAGTACGTCGTGCCCTCGCGCGGCCTCATCGGGTTCCGCACCGAGTTCCTCACCGAGACCCGCGGCACCGGCGTCCTCAACCACAACCTCGAGGGCTACGAGCCGTGGATGGGCGACATGCGCGCCCGCCCGACCGGCTCGCTGGTGGCCGACCGGCAGGGCGTGGCGACGTCGTACGCGATGTTCTCGCTGCAGGAGCGCGGCCAGATGATGGTCACCCCGGGCACCGAGGTGTACGAGGGCATGATCGTCGGGGAGAACTCCCGGCCCGACGACATGGACGTCAACATCACCAAGGAGAAGAAGCTCACCAACATGCGGTCCTCGACCGCGGAGGAGCTCGAGCGCCTGGTGCCGCCGAAGGTCCTCAACCTCGAGCAGGCGCTGGAGTTCTGTGCCGAGGACGAGTGCGTCGAGGTGACGCCGGCCGCCGTCCGCGTGCGGAAGGTCATCCTCGACCAGAACGAGCGCGGCAAGGCGAAGAACCGCAAGCCCAAGGCGTGAGCCACCCGTGCACCCCCGCGGGGGTGCACGCCTCGCCGAGCCCCCCTCCCGTCCGCCGGACGGGGGGCCCTCCGGGGGTGCGCGGCACAGCCCCGGCGCTGGCGTCAAACGCTCGTGACCCGGCGGGTT
>NZ_JBJGZD010000017.1:0-108487 GCF_054050335.1 Geodermatophilus sp. SYSU D00698 | reverse complement strand
GGCCGGCCGGCGTGTTGCGCTTCCCGGTGGGCGGGGAGCGGTCATCGGGTGCGGCCCGGGTGCAGGACTTCCAGAGCGGCAGCATCTGGTGGACCTCGGCCGGCGGTGCCCACGCCGTGCGCGGCGCGATCGGGAACTACTGGCTGTCCACGGGCGGTGTCGACGGGCCTCTCGGCGCGCCGACCGGGGACGAGACGCCGGCCGGCCCGGACAGCGCGCAGGCGTTCCGCAACGGCGTCCTGCACTGGTCGGCCGTGTCCTCGGTGCACCGGATGACGCAGCAGTTGCTCGACGCCTACGTCGCCAACGGTGCGTCCACCGGTCCTCTGGGCGCGCCGGTGAGCGACGTGTACGTGCGGGACGGCCGACAGCGTGTGGACCTCGCCCATGGCGCCCTCGTCGTCGTCGACGGCGTGGTGCAGGTTCAGCCGGCCTGAGCCAGGGCTTGGCGTCCCTCCCGGGGCCGCAGTCGGTGCGATCCGTCAGCCCGGTGGTGCGGGGAGCGCTCCGTTACAGTCGGGGCGCTCCCCCGGACGGTCGCGACCGAGCGGAGGTGCGAGAAAGGCGTGCTCCTCGCCCTCAGCGGCTCCCGCGGGGGTTCAGTGCGGTCCCTGGTCCCGTCACTCGCCCCCTGCCGGTGTCGGAGCCGGGGCAGGCCGTGGCGGCCGCCGCGCACCGGCACACGTGACCACCGCCATTCCGCTCCTGGGGTGTCGATCCACCGTGCCCGAGCCCCGTCCCACACCTCGAACCGCGTCCCCGACCTCAACCCGTCCCCCACACCACCCTGTACGAGGAGCCCCGTTGACGCTCGACATCATGATCCCGTTCTACGGCGACCCGGACATGCTCCGTGCCACCGTCCGGAGCGTGCAGGACCAGACCAGCCCCGACTGGCGACTGACCGTCGTCGACGACGGGTACCCCGATCCGACCGTCGCCGAGTGGTTCGGCGCGCTGGGCGACGCCCGCGTCACCTACGTCCGCAACGAGGTCAACCTCGGGGCCAACAAGAACTACGAGAAGTGCATTGACCTCGCCCGCGAGAGCGACGTCGTCATCCTCGGCGCGGACGACCTGATGCTCCCCGACTACGTGGCGGTCGTGACCGCGGCTCGGCAGGCCCATCCCGACGCGGCGGTCATTCAGCCGGGCGTCCGCGTCATCGACGAGCACGGCACCGAGGTGCGCACCTTGGTCGACGAGACCAAGAAGCGGCTCTACCAGCCCAAGCTAGGCCGACGGACGGCCATGGGTGGGGAGGAGCTGGCCCGCAGCTTGCTGCGAGGCAACTGGCTGTACTTCCCGGCGCTGTGCTTCGACGTCGCCAAGATCCGGGAGATCGGCTTCCGGCCCGGGCTCCACGTGGTCCAGGACCTGCAGCTCGTCCTCGACCTGCTCATGCGCGGCGAGACGCTGGTGTATGACCCCACCGTGTGCTTCGCGTACCGCCGGCACTCGGGGAGCGACTCATCCTGGCGCGCGCTGGACGGCACCCGCTTCGACGAGGAGCGCCGCTTCTTCCTGAACGCCGCCGAGGAACTCCAGCGCAGGGGCTGGCACCGTGCCGCCCGCGCGGCGCGCGTTCACGCTTCCTCGCGCCTGCACGCGCTGACCTACCTGCCGGCGGCGGTCCAGAAGCGCCGTCCCGACGCCGTCCGCACGCTGCTGCGCCATGGCTTCGGAGGGCTCCCCGGCTCGCTCCTCCTGCGCAAGCGCGCCTCCTGACCTCCCTCGTCGGGTCTCAGCCCTCGCTGCCCCCAGCGCCGTCCTCCTCGGGCAAGGTGCAGGCGCGCACCGGCTCGGTGGGCGCGTCGGTCAGGTCGACCTCGAAGACACGGACCCCGGGCGCACGGTGCACCAACTCCAGGGACGGCGAGGAGTCCAGCCCGCGCAGCCCCGTCAGCCGCTCGAAACCAGGGCGGACGTAGCCCGTTCCGAGGAAGACGTACTTGATGCCGAGATCCTCGACCGCCTGACGCACGGTCGGGGAGGCGTCCAGGCAGTTGAAGTGCTCGAGGAGCAGCCGCTGGGTCTTGCCCATGAGCGGCACGACGGGCGGGTTGATCACGTGACCGAACAGCGGACGCAGGCCGGTCTCCGCGAGAAGATAGGCCGATCCGTCGTTGGGGTCGTTCATGACCGTGCCACCGGTCGAGTGGTTGGCCAGCCAATGCATGGCATCGATCTCGTCCTGATTGAGCGTGTGATCGGTGCGGTGGTTGACTGCCACGCGCTCGTAGTTGCGCGGGGCGTAGAGCCCGTCCGAGGCCACGACGACGACCAGGAGCCCGGCGACGACCAAGGCGACGGGAACTGCAGGGTGGAGAACATGTCCTAGCCGTCCCCTCGTGACGCGCCGCAGC
Source organism: Geodermatophilus sp. SYSU D00698 (assembly GCF_054050335.1). Lineage (NCBI taxonomy): Bacteria > Bacillati > Actinomycetota > Actinomycetes > Geodermatophilales > Geodermatophilaceae > Geodermatophilus > Geodermatophilus sp. SYSU D00698. Next base: position 106,121 of record NZ_JBJGZD010000017.1, on the reverse strand, counting down.
ACCCGCTGGGCGGCATCTGCCGCACTGGAGAGGCCGAGCGCCGCCAGCGGCGCCAGCCCGATGACCGCCAGTGCCGCGAAGCGCCAGCGGTCGTTCCACCACGGGCCGGTCAGGTCCGCAACGAGCCGACTGTCGGATGACGCCGCCGCCACGAACAACCCGAAGGCGATTGCTGTGCCGCCTGTCCAGGCCCACAGCCAGGGGGCCCGGACCAGTGACAGGAGTCCCAGCAGGACGAGGAGCGCCAACCAGTACTGGGGTGCCCGGGTCCCGTGGTTGAGGAGGAGCAGATCCCCCAGCGCCTGACCGGTGCTGGAGATGGCCGGCCAATCGATCTCGGCGGCCTGACTCCCAGTGTTGAGAGCGCCACGGACGGCCGGCAAGGCCGTGACGAGCGCGGCCACACCACCGCCCACCAGGACGGCGAGGTCCCCGGGCACCGCCGACGGGGACCTCCACCAACGTACGACCAGGTACACCAGGACGAACAGCGCAGCCGACAGCGCCGTGCTCGGGTGCAGACCCAGGAGTCCGGCCGCACCCAGCGCGAACGCCAGGGTGGGAGCCGGGCCGCGACGGTGCAGTACCACGTCGAGCAGGAGGACGAAGGCAGGGATCAGCGCCACACCGATGGCGTAGGGCAGCAGCGGGCCGCGCCACAGCACGTCGTAGGGAAAGCCGGAGAACCCGGCGAGGAGGACCGGCGTGGTGGCCGAGACGGTCCATGGTGCGTTGAAGCGGTGCAGCAGGCCGGCCAGTCCCAGTCCCGCCACCAGCCCCACCAACATCGTCTGGCTGTTGAGCACTTCGAACACCCCAGCCCCGGTCAGGTCGCGGACGACCGCTCCCAGCGCGTGGTAGGAGTTCGGGTAGTAGAAGGACGTCGACTCCCATTCGTTGATCTGTGCCATCGCTGCCGGAGCAACGTCACCGGTGTCAGCGATCAGACGCACGGCATTGGCGTGAAAGACGTAGTCCCAGTCCTGGTTGAGCGCGTCGAGCCGTCCGAACGCGGCGCGGAACACGGCCGCCGCCAAAGCGCCGCCGAGGAGGACGCCGCCAATCACGGCACAGTCGCGCCGGCCGGGTCGGGTCGGGCGCTCGATGGACACCCGGCCTCGCCAGGACTGTCCGCGGCCGGTGACCACGCGCAACCCGATGATGACTGCCCCGGCGAGCAGTGTGGCTACGGCCAGCGTCCACGGCTCCCACGGGAACGAGACAAACGAGGCGACGGTGGCTGCGGTAGTCACCAGGCCGTAGGTGAGCAAAGGGGCGACAGCCAGCGACGTGGCTGGACGCAGACCGGTGAGCACGGCGAGCGCCAGTCCGGGAACGGCGAGAACCAGGAGGCTCATTGCGGGGACGAGGACGTCGTGCAGGCTCACGAGGACGGGTCCAGACTGTGTGGTCGGCCGCGCGGCCGGGTGGGCGATCGTCGCCACGGTACGACAGCAGGCATCGCATGCCGGGTTACCGACGGACCTGTCCGTCCACCTGGGACCGGCAGTCCCACGGGTCCCGCTACCCCCAGCGGGCACCGCCCAGGCGGCGGATCCGCAGGTAGCGTGGACCGCCGTGGCACTCGCACAACCGGCCGGACGGACGCTCGCCGCAGCCGTCGCGGACCTCAGGCGCGGCTGGGAGCAGCGGACGCTCTGGGGGCACCTGGGCTGGCAGGACATCCGCCAGCGCTACCGCCGCTCGGTCCTCGGCCCGATCTGGATCACCATCAGCATGGCGGTCACCGCCGTCGCGCTCGGGATCCTCTACTCGGGGCTGTTCGACATCGAGCTGTCGCGGTTTCTGCCGCACGTCCTCGTCGGGTTCATCGTCTGGAACTTCGTCAGCGGGTGCATCAACGAGGGCTCCGAGGTCTTCATCGCCAACGAGGGCCTGATCAAGCACCTGCCCGCGCCGCTGTCGGTGCACGTCTACCGCCTGGTGTGGCGGCAGACGCTGTTCTTCGCCCACAACATGATCGTCTACCTGGTCATGCTGCTGGTGTTCCCGCAGCCGCTGAGGTGGACGGCCGTCGCCGTCGTCCCGGCCTTCGTGCTGCTCGCCCTGAACGGCGCCTGGGTCTCCCTCGCCGTCGGCGTCATCACCGCGCGGTTCCGCGACATCCTGCCGATCACGCAGAGCGTCGTGCAGCTGGCGTTCTTCCTGACGCCGATCGTGTGGATCTACGACGAGCTGGTCAACAGCCCGAACCCCGCCATCGCCGAGCGGGCGCGGCTGGCCGAGTTCAACCCCTTCCTGCACTTCGTGGAGATCATCCGGCGACCGCTCCTGGGACAGGACCAGGAGCTGCGGTACTGGGTGGTCGTCCTCGCCATCACGGTGGCCGGCTGGGCCTTCACGATGTTCGTGCTGCGCCGCTACCGGTCCCGCGTCTCCTACTGGGTGTGAGCATGAACGACGTCAACGGGGCCGGCGCCGACGGCCCGATCGGGATCACGACCAAGGACGCGTGCGTCGACTTCCCCATCTTCGACGCCAAGAGCCGGTCGCTGAAGAAGACCGTCATGGGCCTGGTCGGGGGCAACATCGACAGCGGCGCCAAGGTGCCGGTCATCGAGGCCCTGCGGGACATCACCCTCACCCTCGAGCACGGCGCCCGGGTGGGCCTGGTCGGGCACAACGGCGCGGGCAAGTCCACGCTGCTGCGGCTGCTGTCGGGCATCTACGAGCCGACCCGTGGCCACGCCGAGGTGCGCGGCCGCGTCGCGCCGGTGTTCGACCTCGGTGTCGGCATGGACCCGGAGATCTCCGGCCTCGAGAACATCATGATCCGCGGGCTGTTCCTCGGGATGAGCCGGAAGCAGATGCAGGAGCGGGTCGACGACATCGCCGACTTCACCGAGCTCGGCGACTTCCTGCACATGCCGCTGCGCACCTACTCCACCGGCATGCGGGTGCGGCTGGCCCTCGGCGTCGTTACCAGCATCGACCCCGAGATCCTGCTGCTCGACGAGGGCATCGGCGCCGTCGACGCCGCCTTCCTCGAGAAGTCCAAGCAGCGGCTGGTCGAGCTCGTCGAGCGCTCGGGCCTGCTGGTGTTCGCCTCCCACTCCGACGAGTTCCTGCGCGAGCTCTGCGACACCGGCATCTGGATGGAGCACGGCCGGATCAAGCAGCAGGGCGACCTCGACGAGGTGCTGCGGGCCTACAAGGGCCTGCCGGCGTGAGCGCCGCGGTCCCGGCCGCGGGGGAGTGCGTCGTCGCCGTCGTCGTCACCCGGCACCGGCGGGAGCTGCTCGTCGAGAGCCTGGCCGCGCTGGCGTCCCAGACCCGCCGCGTCGACCACGTCGTCGTCGTCGACAACGGGCCCGACCAGTCGGCCGCCGACGTCGTCGCGGCCAGCGGGCTGCCGGCCACCCACCTGCCCAGCCGGCGCAACCTCGGCGGCGCCGGCGGCTTCGCCTACGGCATGCTGCACGCCCTCGCGCTCGGCGCGGACTGGGTCTGGTGCGCCGACGACGACGGCCGGCCCGCCGACGCGACCGTGCTCGCCACCCTCCTGGACGCCGCGCAGCGGCACGGCCTGGCCGAGGTCAGCCCGCTGGTCACCGACATGGCCGACCCGGACCGGCTCGCCTTCCCGCTGCGCCGCGGGCTGCGCTGGCGGCGGCGGCGCAGCGACTTCGCCGGCCTGGACCTGCTGCCGTCCTACGCCTCGCTGTTTAACGGGGCGCTGTTCCGCGCCGAGGCCCTCGACGTCGTCGGCGTCCCGGACTACCGGCTGTTCTTCCGCGGCGACGAGACCGAGATCCACCGGCGGCTGCTGCGCGCTGGCCTGCCCTTCGGCACCTGCACCCAGGCGGCCTACCTGCACCCGGAGGGGACGACGGAGTTCGCGCCCATCCTCGGCGGGCGGCTGTCGGCCCAGTACCCGGCGAACGACGTCAAGCGGTACTTCACCTACCGCAACCGCGGCTACCTCATGGCCCAGCCGGGCATGCGCTGGCTGCGCCCACTGGAGACCGTGCGCTTCGGCTGGTTCTTCCTGGTGTCCCGCCGCGACCGCTCCGGCTGGCGGGAGTGGCGGACGCTGACACGTGCCGGCCGACAGGAACGGCTCACCCGGCCCTGAACCACCGCACCGGCACACAACGAGGCCCCCGACGAACAGTTCCCGTCGGGGGCCTCGCTGTGTGTGCCGGTCACTCAGACCCGGGTGTAGCCCCACTCCTCGAAGGCCTTCGTCCAGTTGTCCACGGAGGTCAGGTCCGGGGCGGCGGCCCGGTACCGGCGCTGCAGGTTCGGGAACTCCTGGGTGAGGCGGCGCAGGAGCCGCACCGACTCGGAGAACAGCCGCCGGAAGGTCTTCGGGTCCCGGCGGCGGAAGGTCACGCCACGTCCGTCGGCAGTGCCCACGGTGGCGCTGTCCAGCCGGGCCAGGAGGAACCACTGGGCGTCCTGGTAGGCCAGGTCCAGCTGCGGTACCTCCCGGGTGACCGGGTCGACCGGGGTGGCGTTGTGTGCGATCGCCTTCAGCAGGGTGGAGCCGATCTGCAGCGGGTTGACCGGGATCTTGCGGAAGCTGATCGCCTGAGCAGCCGGCATCGACGGCAGGGGGAGTTCACCGGAGGAGGCGAGGACGCGTCCGTCAGGGTGCATGGCCCGCCGCTCCCGAGCCCGCACCACCGAGGCGGGCATGTCCTCGAAGAGCCGCTCGGGACCGGCGAGGAGGTCCCGGTAGGCCATCTGGTGCAGTTCGACGGTCGCGTACTGCAGCGTGATGAGGAACCGCAGATCGGCCTTAAGCATCTCGCGGAAGAGCTTGCCCCCGTGCGGGTGTGGTGAGTGAAGCGCAGCGGCGATCAGTCTATTGCGGATGTGGAAATAGGCCTGCCAGTCACTGGCATCGTCCTTGTCACCCCAGGAGAGGTGCCAGATCGCCGCGCCGGGCAACGATATCGTCGGGAAGCCGGCGGCGAAGGCACGCAGACCGTATTCGGCGTCGTCCCACTTGATGAACACCGGCAGAGGCATCCCCACCGCCTCGAACACCGGCCGGGGGATCAGGCACATCCACCAACCGTTGTAGTCCACGTCGATCCGGCGGTGCAGTGCCGGCGTCTCGCGCAGCGACTCCTCACCGAAGTCGTGGAAGTACTCGGTGTTGGGAGCGTTCCGCCAGAAGAAGTTTGACCGGTCGACGATCTCACCCATGGCATGGAGCACCGAGCGGTCCTGCAAGGCCAGCATCTGCCCGCCGACGAGCATCGGCGCCTTTCCGAAGGCGGCGAAGGCGCGCGCCCGCAGGAGGCTGTCGGGCTCCAGCTGGATGTCGTCGTCGAGGAGTACCACGTGAGTGGCGTCACTGTTGACGAACGCCTCGTGGATTGTCCGGGAAAAGCCACCACTGCCGCCCAGGTTGGGCTGCTGGATGATCCGCAGCCGGTCACCGAGCCCTTCGGCGACCACCGGGTAGCGCGCCGCATCGCGGACGTTGCGGTTGCCCTGGTCGGCAACCACGACGAGGTGCAGCTGGTCCCGGACGGTCGCGTCTTCGCTGAGGGCCTCGAGCGCGGCGACGGCGTCGACCGGCCGGTTGTAGGTGCAGATGCCGACGGCCAGCCGCGGCTCCTCGGCCGGCGGCTGCGGCGCGTACCAGCCCGCGTCGCGAACCGTGGTCGGCTCGTCGGTCGTGACGTCGAACCAATACCAGCCGCCGTCGGCGAAGGGGCCGAGGTCGAGCTCGAACTCGAGCGTCCGCTCCGGACCCTCGTGGAGTGCCCCTGTGACATGCATCGACTCGCCGTCGGCCTTCGACCGATAGACGTCGATGCGGCAACTGCCCGAGACGGTCAGACGCAGCACGACGGAGGACAGGACGCTCCACCGGCGCCAGTAGCTAGCAGGGAAGGCGTTGAAGTAGGTGGCGAAGGACACCTCCCACCCGGCGTCGAGCTCGGCGGTGAACCTGTCACGGGCCTTCGCCCGACCCGAGTTGACCTCGTCCAGGTAGAGGCTGCGCACCTTGAGTTGGTCGGCGGGACGGGGCATGAGCACCCGCTGGAGCAGCTGCACACCCTTGTCTGGAGTGAGCTCCTCGGCAGTGGGTTCGGCGACCGCGTCCGGGATGACTGGTTGATCCGAGGCGCTCAGTTCGCTGGTCATGGTCGGGTCAGTCCTCCAGACGACCGTCGAGCGAACCGCCCTCGTCGAAGAAGGGGCGGATGCGGTTGTCGAACATGCTCAGCGCCGACCCGATCGCCATGTGCATGTCCAGGTACTTGTAGGTGCCCAGCCGGCCGCCGAAGAGCACACGCTTCTCCGCGGCCTCCTTCTTGGCCAGCTCGCGGTAGCGCTCGAGCTTGGCGCGGTCCTCGGGCGTGTTGATCGGGTAGTACGGCTCGTCGCCGGTCTCGGCGAAACGCGAGTACTCGCGGACCACGACCGTCTTGTCGGCCGGGTACTCCCGCTCGGGGTGGAAGTGCCGGAACTCGTGGATCCGGGTGAAGGGCACGTCCTCGTCGGCGTAGTTCATGACCGAGGTGCCCTGGAAGTCGCCGATCGGCAGGACCTCCGTCTCGAAGTCCAGCGTGCGCCAGCCCAGCTCACCGGCCTCGTAGCCGAAGTACTTGTCGATCGGGCCGGTGAAGACGGTTGGCACGTCGGCCGGCAGCTCGTCGCGCACGTCGAAGTAGTCGGTCGACAGCCGCACCTCGATGTTCGGGTGGTCGGCCATCTTCTGCAGCCACGCGGTGTAGCCGTCCTTCGGCAGGCCCTCGTACGTGTCGTTGAAGTACCGGTTGTCGAAGGTGTAGCGCACGGGGAGGCGGGCGATGACCGCGGCGGGCAGCTCGGTGGGGTCGGTCTGCCACTGCTTCTTGGTGTAGCCGCGGATGAACGCCTCGTACAGGGGGCGGCCGATCAGGGAGACCGCCTTCTCCTCGAGGTTCTGCGCGTCGGCGGTGTCGATCTCACCGGCCTGCTCGGCCACCAGCGCGCGGGCCTCGGAGGGGGAGTAGCTGCGCTCGAAGTACTGGCAAATCGTGGCCAGGTTGATCGGCAGGGAGTAGGTCTTCCCCTGATAGATGGAGAAGACCTTGTGCTGGTAGTTCGTGAACTCGGTGAACTGGTTGACGTACCGCCAGACCCGCTCGTTGGAGGTGTGGAACAGGTGGGCGCCGTAGACGTGCACCTCGATGCCGGTCTCGGGCTCCGGTGCGGAGTAGGCGTTCCCACCGATGTGGTCGCGTCGGTCGAGGACGAGCACGCGCTTGTCCAGCTGGCTGGCCACCCGTTCCGCGACGGTCAGTCCGAAGAAGCCGGAACCGACGACGACGAGGTCAGGTCTCGCTGAGGTCACGCCTGGCGACTGTACCGGCGAAGGGTCCCCGGGCTCGCGTCGTCGACTGGTCCGGACGGGCTTTCGTGACGGGACCGTCCCCCACGTCCCACCGGCCCCACGCTCCCCCGAGCGATGGTGCTCCGCGTTGGGTCGATGCGCACCTCATAGAGTCGGAGCGTGTCCGGCTCTCCCTACGTCCTCCCGCTGCGTGTGGTCGCGGTGACGTACTCCCCGGGGGAGGCGCTCGAGTGCTTCGTGTCCTCGCTGGGTGAGGCGACGACCCGGCCCGTCGAGGTGGTGCTGGCCGACAACGGGTCCACCGACGGTGTCCCGGAGCGGGTCGCCGCCGCGCACCCGCACGTGCGGCTGCTGCGCACGGGCGGCAACGTCGGCTACGGCGCGGCGGTCAACGCCGGCCTGGCCGGGGCCCCGGGGCGGTACGCGCTGGTGGCCAACCCCGACGTCCGCTTCGAGCCCGGGTCGGTCGACGAGCTGCTCGCCGTCGCCGCCCGCTGGCCGCGCGCGGCCACCGTCGGCCCGGCCATCCGCACCCCCGAGGGCGAGCTCTACCCGTCGGCGCGCGAGCTGCCGCGGCTGTCCACCGGCGCCGGCCACGCGCTGGTGGGCTGGGCGTGGCCGGGCAACCCGTGGACGGCGCGCTACCGCCGCGAGCGCGAGGCGCCGCGCGAGCGCACCGCCGGCTGGCTGTCGGGCTCCTGCTTCCTCGTCGACCTCGAGGCGTTCCGGGCGGTGGGCGGCTTCGACCCCGGCTACTTCATGTACTTCGAGGACGTCGACCTCGGCCGGCGGCTGGGGCGCGCGGGCTGGCTGCACGTCTACGCGCCGAGCGCCGTCGTCGTCCACGAGGGCGGGCACGCCACCCGCCGGGAGCCGCACCGCATGCAGCGGGTGCACCACACCAGCGCGCTGCGCTACCTCTCCGGCCAGTACCCCGGCCCCCGCAACGCCCCGCTGCGGGCCGCGCTCCGGGCCGGCCTCGGCGGCCGGATGCTCGTGTCCTACGTCAGCGGGCGGGTCGCCGCCGGGGCCCGCTTCCAGCGCCGCGCCGACGACGTCGGCCGGGCCCGTCGAGGAGGCACGGCATGAGGCACGCGGTGGTCATGGCCGGAGGCTCGGGCACGCGGCTGTGGCCGCTGTCGCGCGTCGCCCGGCCCAAGCAGCTGCTCGACGTCCTCCAGGACGGCGACGGCCCTCCGCACAGCCTGCTGGCCGAGGCCTTCACCCGGCTGGAGGCCGTGCTGCCGGCCGAGCGGATCTGGGTGTGCACCGCGGCCCGCTACGGCGCCCAGGTGCGGGCCGCCCTGCCGCGGCTGCGGCCGGACCGGCTGGTGCTCGAGCCGGTCGCCCGCGACACCGCCAACGCCGTCGGGCTGGCCGCCGCCCTGGTCGCCGAGGCCGACCCCGACGCCGAGCTCGCCGTCGTGAGCGCCGACCACGTGATCCGCCCGGTCGAGCGGTTCGCCGCCACGCTGACCACCGCCTTCGACGCCGTGACCGCGCGGCCGCGGGCGCTGGTCACCCTCGGCATCACGCCGACGGCCCCGGCGACCGGCTTCGGTTACGTCCGCCGCGGCCCGGCCACCGAGGTGCCCGGCGTCGCCGAGGCCGCCGCGTTCAAGGAGAAGCCCGACCGCGCCACCGCCGAGGCCTACCTGGCCTCGGGTGAGTACCTGTGGAACTCCGGCATGTTCGTCTGGCGGGCCCGCACCGTCCTCGACGCGCTGGCCGACCACCTGCCGGCGTCGGCGGAGGGGCTGGCGCGGGTCGTGGCCGCGCCGGCCGGCGCGGAGCGCGACGCCGTCCTCGCCGAGGTGTTCCCGACGCTGCCGAAGACCAGCGTCGACTACGCCGTCCTCGAGCCCGCGGCCACCGAGCCCGGCCGGGTGCTGGTCGCCGACCTCGACGTCGAGTGGCTCGACGTCGGCTCGTGGCCGGCGCTGGCGCAGACCCTCTCCCCAGTCGACGGGAACGCCGTGGGAGGGCTCGCGGTGACCCTCGACAGCGCGGGCAACATCGTGTTCAACGACGACCCGGGGCACCTCGTGGCGCTGGTCGGGGTCCGCAACAGCGTCGTCGTGGCCACCGCCGACGTCACGATGGTCTGCCCGGTGTCCGACGCGGAGCGGGTCAAGCAGCTGCTGGCCGCCGTGGTGCAGCGCCTCGGGTCCCGCTACAACTGACCGGTGCGGCACACGAGCGCGACCGGTCGGCTCCAGGTGCCGGGACGCGCGCTCGCTATCCTGCCTGGCGGTCGTCCGGACGTTGTGCCGATGACGTGGGGACCAGAGCGGACACCAGGTGGGGGGACGAGTCGGTGCGCGCCAGCGTGTGCATGGCGACCTACAACGGTCAGCGCTTCGTGGAGGAGCAGGTCAGGTCCGTCCTCGAGCAGTTGGAAGCGGGCGACGAGATCGTCGTCGTCGATGACGCCTCCCGGGACGGGACCGTGGACGTCGTCGAGCGTCTGCAGGACCCCCGCATCCGGCTGTTCCGCCACGAGCGGAACGTGGGCTACATCCGCACCTTCGAGGAGGCCCTGACCCGCGCGACCGGCGACGTCCTGCTCCTCTCCGATCAGGACGACGTCTGGCTGCCGGGACACCGTCAGGAACTCGTGGAGGCGGCGGGCAGGTCCGGCGTGGCGGCATCCAACCTCACCATTCTGGGACGGGACGGCGGCTTCCCCGGGCCCTACGGGCAGCGTGACTGGGTGCTGCGGCGGAGCGACTCCGGCCGGACGTGGCGCAACCTCGCCGGCCTGTTCGCCGCCACCCGGCCTTACTTCGGCTGCGCCATGGCCATCCACGAGTCGATGCGGGAGACGGTGCTGCCCTTCCCGGCATTCCTCGACGAGAGCCACGACCAATGGATCGCGGCCTGCGGCAACGTCGTGGGCCGCATGGAGCACGTCGAAACGCGGACCGTCGCCCGACGGCTGCACGACGCGAACACCAGTTCGCCCCGGCCCCGGGGCGTGCAGCAGGTCCTCCACTCCCGTCGCCTGGTCGTTCAGATGGTGTTGGAGGCACGGCGGCGCACCGGTGCCTGACCCCCCTCGGTGCCGGTCAGCGGGGGACCGAGGGCCTGTGCGCCAGGTGCGGCCCGCGGAGGGCTAGCAGGTGGAGGACGGACCCGACGAGCGGTCCGACGACGAGCGCGAGGGCCGTGCGGGTGGACAAGCCTGCCGGCAGGAGGGCCAGGAGGGCGAAGGACACCGCGCCGGCCAGCAACCAGCCCCCGCTGAACAGAGTGTGCCGAGCACGGGCCAGGGCGGCGCACCCGCTGACCATGAGCCAGGCCGTGCACGCCGCCCCGAAGGTCAAGGCCCCCAGCGTCGCTCCCGAGAGAGTGAAGTCCGCCCCGAAGAACAGGCGGACCAGAGGCGGGCCGAGTACGGCCGCGGCCGCGGTGATGGCCATGGCCGCCGCACCCAGCAGCAGCACGGGCCGACGCAGCGCGGCAGAGGTGCTCCTCTGCTGCTCCACGAAGTAGACGATCACAGCGCTCTGGAACGAGGTCAGAGGGACCAGGAACGGGGCCCGGGTCAGCGTGACCGCCAGGATGACCGGTCCCAGGGCCGCGCGCTCCTCGTCGGGGGTGGTGGCCGACAGCAGCACGGGGAAGCCGACGATGAGGATGGCCGCCGCCGTCGCGGCGGCCATGGCCTGCAGCGTCCGGCGCAGGAATTGAGCCAGCGGGACGTCGGCACGGAGCCGCGTCGCCCGGCGGGCGTCGCGGGACACGGCCAGGGTCACCAGCCAGCTCAGGGACCCGGCGATGGCGACCAGGAAGAAGGCGATCGTCCCGCCGCCCCCGGCGGCGACGACCGCGGCGGCGATCAGGCGTGCTGCCGCGTCGAGTCCCAGCATGCCGGCATAGGCGCGCCACAGCCCCGCGCCGGACAGGATGCCGGACAGGGCGGCCTGCGGGGCGAGTGAGAGCGTCGACCCGGCCAGGAGCCACAGGGCAGGGTCCGGGTGCTCGGAGATGATTCGGTCCACCCACAGCGGGGACGTGATGATGAGCCCGCCCGTGAAGACGGCGCCGAGGACCACGGAGACTAGGAAGGGGGTGGGAGCCAGCCGCGGGTGCCACTCTGTGGGCAGTTCTGCGCCGGTGCGGATCGCCCGGGTCGTCTCCTGGACGAGGCCGCCGAGGATCCCGGCGATCGCGAAAAAGAGAGCCCAGAAGACAGCGAAGACCTCGTAACGGGTGCTGCCCAGTGCACGCGCCGCCACGACCGTGACCAGGTACCCCGAGCCCGCGGCGAAGACCGTGGCCGCGGCCATGGCCGACATCCCGCGGCGCAGGCCGCCGGCCTCGCCCGCGGCCGGTACGAGCTGCGGCAGCGGGCCGGTGTCGGAGACCGGTACGGCCCCCGGTGTGGGAGGGCGTCTTGGAGGCGCGGGGTCGGCTCCCCGTCCTCCCCGCCCGAACCGCACGGGGACTAAGTCTCCCACAGGAAGCGGCCGCCTTCCGGGAGCACGGCGGACCAGCGGTCCCCGCACCGTGCGCCGCCGGGACCGACGCCTAGCTGTAGTGACCACGAGCGTTGTTGACGGTGTAGCGGGCTGTGACAGCGAGGAGACCTCCGGGTGAAGGTGTGGGTGCTGACGCCGCACCGACAACCCGGAGGTCCCGTGTCCCACGCTAATGCCCGCCTGACCGTGCACGGCCGGGCCGAACTGGTCCGCCGGGTGGTCGAGCAGGGCCGCCCCATCGCACATGTGGTCGTCGAGCTCAACCTCTCGCGGGCGACCGGCTACAAGTGGCTGGCCCGCTGGCGGGCCGAGGTTTGGCCGGGCTGGCCGATCGGTCGAGCCTGGCCCATCGGCTGCCGGGCAAGACGCCGCCGGTGGTGGAGGCCCGCGTGCTGGCGCTGCGCAGCGCCCGCAAGCTGGGGCCGGCGCGGATCGCGCCGCTGGTCGGGCTCGCGCCCTCCACGGTGCACGCGGTGCTGCGCCGGCACGGGGTGCACCGGCTGGCCTGGCTTGATCGCCCGACCGGTGTCCTGGTGCGCCGCTAGGTGTACTGACCGGGCAGGTTGGCCAAGCGGCTGATGGGTGGATGGCCGCCGAGCGCGGTGTGGGGCCGATGGTGGTTGTAGGCGTGTAGCCAACCAGGAAGGGCCGCGCGGCGGTCGGCTTCGCTGGTGAACAGCTGGGCGAAGGCCCATTCGCTGGTCATGGTCCGGTTGAAGCGTTCGACTTTGCCGTTGGTCTGCGGGCGGTAGGGCCGGGTCCGCTTCGGGCTGATGCCGAGGTCGGTGCAGGCGGCGGCCCACGCGCGGCTGCGGTAAGAGGCACCGTTGTCGGTGAGCACGCGGCGGGCGATGACGCCGCGGGCGGCGAACCAAGCCGTCGCGCGGTGCAGTACGCCGGCGGCGGTGGCGCCGAGCTCATCGTCGTGGATTTCGGCGTAGGCCAGCCGGGAATGGTCGTCGAGCACGACGTGGATGAAGCCGTGGCGCATCAGCGGGTGGCGATAGCGGCTGCGGGCCCGGCCGCCGTCGCGATGCCGATTGGCCGAGCCTTGCTCGCGGCCGAGGAACCGCCAGCCACCGCCGTCGGGGATGTTGCCCAGCTTCTTCACATCGGCGTGCAGCAACTCGCCGGGCGCGGCGTGCTCGTAGCGGACGACCTGCTGCTCCCGGCGCTGGAGCCGAGACAGCCGGCTGATCCGACAGCGACGCAGCACCGCTCCGGCGGTGGAGGGCGCCACCCCGGTCTCGGCGGCCAGTCGGACCGCTCCCCAGCGCTTGCGCAGCCGCAGCGACACGATCCGCTTCGTCGTCGCCGGATCGGTCCTGGCCGGGCTGGAGTGGGGCCGACTGGGCCGGTCGACGAGGCCGGCCTTGCCCTCGGCCCGATAGCGCTCGGCCCACCGGTCGACGGTCTTCCAGGACACGCCGAAGAACTCCGCCACGCGACTCTTGGGCCAGTTCTCCTCGACCACGAGCTGGGCCACCCGCAGACGCTGGCGCGGGGTCAGGACGGCATTAGCGTGGAGCACGAGGACCTCCGGGACTCGTGGACTGGATGCCTTCAGCAGCTCCACTCCACGCCCGGAGGTCCTCCCGCCACAAGATCCGTCAGCTAGATCCCGTGGTCACATGCCCTCGACCAACGTCTCCGGTCAGTACAGCTAGGAGCGGGCCCGCCCCGGCGAGTTGATACACGTCGACGTCAAGAAGCTCGGCGCCATCCGCCCCGGCGGCGGCTGGCGCGCTCACGGCCGAGGGTCAAGCCAGGAACTCGACCGCCGCCGCGACCTTCGGGCCGGCCGCCGGGTCGGCTTCGACTACGTGCACCGCGCCATCGATGACCACACCCGACTGGCCTATGCCGAGATCCATCCCGACGAGACCGCCGCCACCTGCGCGGCGTTTCCGCGCTCGGCCGCGGCCTGGTTCGCCGCGACCGGGATCGACCGGGTCGAGCGCGTGATGACCGACAACGCGATGGTCTACCGCACCAGCCGGGCCTGGCACGGCGCCCCGGCTGACCTGGGCGCCGCAGCCCGGTTCACCCGCTCCTACCGGCCACAGACCAACGGCAAGGCCGAACGGTTCAACCGCACCCTCGCCGACGAGTGGGCCTACAACCGTCCCTTCATCAGCTCCGCTGAGCGCGCTGCGACCTTGCCCGGCTGGCTACACACCTACAACCATCACCGCGGCCACACCGCACTCGGCGACGCTCCACCACTCAGCCGCATCACGGTCGACAACGCGGTCGGGCACTACACCTAGCGGCCGGACCGGCGCACTACCGGCTCGCCGCCGCTCTGGGGGAGGTGCACGCAGCTCAGGTGCAGCACCTGTCACACCGGTCCCGCGGGGTCCTCGCCTCCCGTCCAGAGCGGGTTAGCGTGACCGTCGACGCCGGCACGGGACCTCGTCCCCTGCGCACCGGGCGTCCGGTCGGCCCCACTGAGGGCCGTGAGTGTCGCCCGTCACGAGGAGCAACTGTTGACCGCCATCCGGTCCCTCCCGCCCGCCGGTCCTGCGCCGGCGCGAGCGCTAGCATCCCGGTCGATGGCTTCCCAGCACGGTGACCGTGGCGAGCAGCTGGGCATGCAGCCGCAGCTGCACCTGGCGACCTCCGCTCAGCGGGACGGGCGGGCACCGGGACCGTGGGACGACACGGTCGTCGTGGTGCGCGTCTACAACGAGGCCGCCGTCGTCCGAGGCGTCATCGAGGAGCTCGTGCGGGCAGGTCTGCGGGTCATCGCGGTCGACGACGCCAGCACCGACGCCTCGGCCCGGGAGATCGACGCCGCCGGCGCGCTGCGGGTCAGCCACCCGGTCAACTTGGGCGCCGGCGGTGCGCTCCAGACCGGGTACGAGGCCGCCCTGCGCTTCACTGATTCCCTTTACATCGGCTGCTACGACGCCGACGGCCAGCACCAGCTCGGTGACCTCCTGTCGATGATCGAGCGCATCCGACAGGGCTATGACGTCGTCATGGGCTCGCGCTTCCTCGACTCACGCACCTCGATGAGCCCTCTGCGCCGGTTCATCCTCCGCATGGCGACCAAGCTGATGAACCGCAAGTCCGGCACGCGACTCACCGACGCGCACAACGGCCTGCGGTTGATCACCCGCGACGTCGCCGCCCGCATTCGGCTCTCGCACACCGGCATGGCCTACGCCTCCGAACTTGAGGAGCAGCTGACCAGCCCCGACCTGAGGGTCGTCGAGCACCCGGTGCACATCCTCTACACCGACTACTCGCGGGCGAAGGGGCAGCCGCTGCTTAACAGCGTGAACATCCTGGCCGATACGATCGCCCACCGGATCAGCAATGGGGGCCGCTCATGATCATCAAGTTCCTGCTGGTCCCGGCGCTGATCGTCGCGGTCTGGGCCTCGCTGCGCTCGCGTGCCTCGCTCCGCGGCCAGGCCCGCCGCAAGCTGCTGGCCGCGCTGACCGTCGTCGCCGGTGTGCTCGCAGTGATCTTTCCGGACGCCACCCAGTGGGCCGCCGACGCTGTCGGCGTCACCCGCGGCACCGACCTTCTGCTCTACGTCCTCGCGCTGGTCCTCATCTACCTGGTGGGCAGCACCAGCGTGCGCTTCCGAGAGCAGGAGTCCCGGCTGGTCCGGCTGTCCCGTCAGGTCGCCTTGGCCGAGGCCGAGGCCCGCATCGGGCTCGGCGTGACCCCGGGCTTCGGCGGTCCCGCGCAGCGCGCGCCCAAACAGCCCCTGGTGTCCGGCGCGACCGCGGTGGAACTCGACGACCGACCGCAGGTCGCGCGGAACTGACCTGCCCCGGAGGGCTGTACGCCGCCGAAAAGGCGGCGTGGTGTGATGCCTGTCATGAAGACTTTCGACGTCGCAGCTGTCGTGTCCGGTGGGGCCTCCGGCCTCGGGGAGGCCACCTCCCGTGCGCTCGCCGCGCGCGGTGCCGCGGTAACGATCCTCGACCTCAACGAGGAGCGCGGGAAGGCGCTGGCCGACGAGCTCGGCGGGCACACGACCTTCGTCCGCACCGACGTCACCGACGAGTCCCAGGTGGCCGCCGCGATCGAGGACGCCACCGGCAAGGACCGGCCGCTGCGCGTCGCGATCAACTGCGCGGGCATCGGCTGGGCGCAGCGCACGGTCGGCAAGGGCAACACGCCGCACGACCTCGACCCGTTCCTCCGCACGGTGATGGTCAACCTGGTCGGCACCTTCAACGTGCTGCGCCTGGCCGCCGCCGCCATGGCCGCCACCGAGCCGGAGGAGGACGGCGAGCGCGGCGTCGTCGTCAACACCGCCTCGATCGCCGCCTTCGACGGCCAGATCGGCCAGCTCGCTTACAGCGCCTCCAAGAGCGGCATCGTCGGCATGACCCTGCCGGCCGCGCGCGACCTGTCCAGCGTCGGCGTGCGGGTGTGCACCATCGCCCCCGGCCTGGTCGACACCCCGTTGCTCGGCGGCCTGCCCGAGGAGGCCCGCACCGCGCTGGCCAACGGCATCCCGTTCCCCAAGCGGCTGGGCCGTCCCGACGACTTCGCCCAGCTGGCGCTCGCCATCGTCGAGCACGGCTACCTCAACGGCGAGGTCATCCGGATGGACGGCGCGCTGCGCATGGCCCCCCGCTGATCCCCCGGAGATCCGTGTGACCGCTGCACCGCCGGCCCCCACCCGGCCGGCACCCGCACCTCCCGACGTCCTCGCCGGCGCCGACTTCACCGACTGCTGGCGGCCGGACTGGCACTTCGACCTAGGGGCGGTGCTGCGCCCCCACCAGCGCAGCGCCGGGGACCCCGCGATGCAGTGGGACGGGGACGCCGTCTGGCGGACGACGACCACCCCGTTCGGGCCGGCGACGGTGCGCGTCACGTACCGCGGCGGCGAGGTGCGGGTGCAGGCGTGGGGCCCGGGCGCGGAGTGGGCCGGCACGGCGGTGCCCGGCTGGCTCGGCGCGTTCGACGACTGCGGGGGCTTCGACCCGGACTGCCACCCGTTGGTCCGCGAGATCGCCTGGCGCACGCCCGACCTGCGGCTGGGCCGCACCGGCCGCACCTGGGACGCGCTGGTCCCGGCGGTGCTGGAGCAGAAGGTCACCGTCGTCGAGGCGCACCGGGTGTGGCGGGCGCTGCTGCGGCTGGCCGGCGACCCCGCGCCCGGCCCCGCCCCCGAGGGCATGCGGGTGCTGCCCTCGCCGCGGCGGCTGCGGGAGGTCACCGACTGGGAGTGGCACCGCTGCGGCCTCGACGGCGCCCGCCGGCGGGCGCTGCTGCACGTGGCGTCGGTCGCGCACGCGCTCGAGCCGGACGACGGCTGCGACTCGCCGACCCTGCAGCGCAAGCTGCGCACGGTGCCGGGCATCGGGGTGTGGACCGCGGCCGAGGTCGTCCAGCGCACCCACGGCTGCCCCGACACCGTCAGCTACGGCGACTTCCACCTGAAGAACCTGGTGGGCTGGTCGCTGGCCGGCCGCAAGACCGACGACGACGGGATGATGGAGCTGCTCGAGCCCTGGCGCGGGCACCGGCAGCGGGTGGTGCGGCTGCTGCACGTCGGCGGGAGCATGCCGCCCCGCCGCGGACCCCGGATGGCGCCGACCGACTACCGCCGCTTCTGACCGCGGAGGCGTCCTCCGTCAGGGGCGCGGGTCGTCCAGCAGGCGCAGCAGGTAGTCGCCGTAGCCGCTCTTGCCCAGGGGCCCGGCGGCGCGGCGCAGGCCGTCGTCGTCGAGCCAGCCCTGCCGCCAGGCGACCTCCTCGATGCAGCCGATCTTGAGGCCCTGCCGCTCCTCGACCACCGAGACGAACTCGGTCGCCTGGCGCAACGAGGCGAAGGTCCCGGTGTCCAGCCACGCGGTGCCGCGGTCGAGGACGGTGACGGTCAGCCGGCCCTGCTGCAGGTAGTGCTCGTTGACCGCGGTGATCTCGAGCTCGCCGCGGGCGCTGGGCCGGATGCCGCGGGCCACCTCGACCACCGAGGACTCGTAGAAGTACAGCCCGGGCACGGCGTAGGAGCTCTTCGGCGTGGCTGGCTTCTCCTCAATGGAGAGGACCTTGCCGCCCCCGTCGAACTCCACGACGCCGTAGTCCTGCGGGTTGGCCACGTGGTAGGCGAACACGTGGCCGCCGTCGGGGACGGGCAGCCGTCCCAGCGCCGTCCCGAGGCCCGCGCCGTAGAAGATGTTGTCGCCCAGGACCAGCGCCACGGCCTCGTCACCGACGAAACCGGCGCCGATGAGGAAGGCCTGTGCCAGCCCCTCCGGCTTCTCCTGCACGGCGTACTCGATCCGCATCCCGAGCCGGCTGCCGTCGCCCAGGAGCGCCCGGAACGCGGCCTGGTCGCCGGGGGTGGTGATCACGAGCACCTCGCGGACGCCGGCCATCATCAGGGTCGACAGCGGGTAGTACACCATCGGCTTGTCGTACACAGGCATGAGCTGCTTGCTCACCGCCTGCGTGATCGGGAACAGTCGGCTGCCGGTACCACCGGCCAGGATGATGCCGCGCATGCTCGGGACGTTACCGATGGTGTCGGTCAGCTCGCCGCTTGGTCACCGCGCAGCTGGGCGTATCGGGCGGTGCACTGTTCCATAGTCGGGAGGATTCCCCGGTTCCGGGCCTCCTCCAGAGTGGGTGCCGCCTTGTCCTTGGCCGACAGGGAGAAGTCGAGGTCGCTCGGCCAGGGCAGGTCCAGCGCCGGATCCAGGGGATGGATGCCGAACTCGCGCCCGGGCGAGTACCTCGTCGAGACGAGATACGTGACGGAACTGTGGTCTGCCAGGGACACGAAGGCGTGCCCGAGTCCCTCGGACAGGTAGACCGCTCGAGGCTGTTCACTGTCGAGCACCACGGCGTCGTGGGCCCCGAAGGTCGGCGAGCCCACCCGGATGTCGACGATGACGTCGAGGACCCGGCCGGCGGGGCAGTAGACGTACTTGGCCTGCCCTGGCGGCACGACGGCGAAGTGGACACCTCGTAGGACGCCTCGGGCGGACACGCTGTGGTTGGCTTGGGCGAGCGTCAACCCGAAGCCGGTCGCCGAGGCGAGCACGTCCGCGCGGTACCACTCGGTGAAGCGGCCGCGGGGGTCCCCGTGGGGAACGAGGTCGATGCGGTAACTGTCCGGTACGGCGAGCTCACGGATCTCCACCAGGCGACCGTAACGAAACCGGCCTCCTCGCTCAGGTCCGCACGGAGCCCAGCCACAACCTCCCGACGAGTGAGGACCCGCCCGGGGTGCCGACCGGCTCCCACCGGGTGGCCCAGCCCTCGGCGTGCAGCTGGACGAGCACGGCCCCGATGTGCGCGCCGAGGTTCAGCGCGGCGGTGACCGTGGCGCGCTCGGGGAGGTGGACGTCGACCACGCCGTCGCCCTCGCCGCCGTGCCGCAGCACCACCGGGAACTCCGGCAGCGCGGCGCTGGCCACCCGGAACGCCTCGGCGACCGCCTCGCGGTCCCCGGGCCGCGGCACCAGGTCGCGGACCGGCTGCCGGCTGGCGACCAGGTCGCGGCTGCCGTAGGGGAACAGGTCGCCGGGGCCCAGCCGCACCAGCGGCCGGGTGCCCGTGTCCTCGGCGGGCACCTCGAACCGGAGCCCCCGCACGACGGCGACCGGCACGCCGTCGAGCTTGCCCTTGACGAGGTCCGCGGCCGCGGCGACCTCGTCGACGACGGCCGTCTGCGTCGTCTCCAGCCGGTTGCCGTGCGCGTCGACCGCGCCGCGGTGGTCGGTGAGCGCCGCGATCCCCGCCGAGCCGACGGCGACGTCGGTCAGCCCCTCCCGCCAGGTGCGGCCGAAGGTGTCGCTGACGACCACCGCCACCTCGACGCCGAGCAGCGCGCGCAGCCGGTCGCGCAGCCCGCGGGCGGAGGCGTCGGCGTCGGCGGGGAGCAGGACGAGCGAGTCGCCGGGCACGTTCGAGGCGTCGACGCCGGCGGCGGCGACCACCCAGCCGTGCCGCGTCTCGACGATCTTCAGCGGCCCGCGCCGGGCGACGACGCGGACGCTCTCGTCGTCGATCGCCCGCTGCCGCACCGCCTCGCGGTCGGCGCCCGGCGGCACCGGGACCACCCGGCCCTCCACCTTGGACACCACCTTGGAGGTCACGACGACGACGTCGCCGTCGGCCAGCCACGGCGCGGCGCCGGCGACCGCCCCCGCCAGGTCGTCCCCGGCGGTGAACTCCGGCAGCCCCCGGACGGGCAGGACCCGCAGACCCCCGGCCGGTTCAGCCATCGACCGAGACGCCCGCGGCGTCCAGCGCGGCCCGGGCCATCGCGGCCGTGGCCTCGGGGGAGCTCATGAGCAGCGGCACCGCGCGCACGTCGACGCCGGGCACCTCGGCGCGGTCGCCGGTGTGCACCAGCCAGGCGTCGAGCAGACCGCCGTCGGACCGCGCGCCGTAGTGCCGCCCGACGCCCTCGGCGCTGACCTCGACGCCGAGCACCGGCAGGCAGCGGTCGGCCATGCCGCGGACGACGTCGCCGCCGACGACGGGGGAGATCCCGACGACCCGGCCCGGGGTGGCGCGCAGCGCGTCGCGCAGGCCGGGGACGCCCAGGATCGTGCCGATCGACACCACCGGGTTCGACGGCGCCAGCACGACGGCGTCGGCGCGGGCCAGCGCCTCCACGACGCCCGGTGCCGGGCGGGCCTGCTCGGCGCCGACCTGGACGAAGGCGTGCGGCTCGAGCCCGGCGCGGTGGCGCACCCACCACTCCTGGAAGTGGATCGCGCTGCGCCGCCCGCTGCCGGGGTCGTCGACGACGACGTGCGTCTCGACCCGCTGGTCGCTCATCGGCAGCACGGTGACCCCCGGCTGCCAGCGGTCGGCGAGCGCGGCGGTGACGTCCGACAGCGGGTAGCCGGCGTCGAGCATGCGGGTGCGGACGAGGTGGGTGGCCAGGTCGCGGTCGCCCAGGCCGAACCAGGTGGGCTCGGCGCCGTAGGCGGCCAGCTCCTCCTTGACCGTCCAGGACTCGCCGGCCCGGCCCCAGCCGCGCCCGGGGTCGATGCCCCCGCCGAGGGTGTAGACGACGGTGTCGAGGTCCGGGCAGATCCGCAGCCCGTGCATCGTCACGTCGTCGCCGGTGTTGACCACCGCGGTGACCGACGAGGGCGGTGCCACCTCCCGCAGACCGGTCAGGAACCGGGCCCCGCCGACGCCTCCGGCGAGCACGACGATCTCCACGAAAGTCATCGTCCCCCATGGGCACTTGTCCACTGTTCGACGGGCGTGTCGGCTGCGTGGACGAGAAGTGACGAACGGCGTGTGACGGGTGGGGCCCGTGTGGTCAACCGCTTACACCGGGCGAAGTTGACGCTCGGGCAACGACACGCGTGTAATTCCCGCGGTGTGCGGCGCGGAGCAACCGCGTCCGGGACGAGAGCGAGAGGGGACGCATCGTCATGGCAGAGGTCTCGTGGCTGAGTGACTACGTCGGCGGGTCGGAGCGGGGCTCCCGCAACAGCGGGCCGGCCGACCAGGGCCTGATGGGGCTGCTCGGCATGGGCCTGGCCGACGACGTCCAGTCCTGGCAGGAGCGCGCGCTGTGCGCCGAGACCGACCCGGAGGCGTTCTTCCCCGAGAAGGGCGGTTCCACGCGCGAGGCGAAGAAGATCTGCACCGGCTGCGAGGTCAAGGCCGAGTGCCTGGAGTACGCGCTCGCCAACGACGAGCGGTTCGGCATCTGGGGCGGGCTCTCCGAGCGGGAGCGCCGCCGCCTGCGCCGCCGCGCCATCTGACCCCCGGCGTCCGGGGACGGACGGGACCGCCCAGCACACCGGCGTGCGACGTCCCCCGACCCCTCCCACAGCCCCCGACCACAGCCCCCGACGGCACTGCCGCCGGGGGCTGCGTCGTCCCGGCGGCGTCCCGGCGGTGTGGTCGGATGACCCGGTGACCGGAGCGGACAGGGACACCCGGACGGCGCTGGGCCGGGCCCGCGTGGTCCGCGAGGTCCGGGCCGCCGTCCCGCTCGCCCGGGACCTCGCCGTGCCGCTGACCGCCGCGGCGCCCTGGCTGACCACCGTGCTGTCGGTGCAGTCGGCGCACCCGCGACCGCGGCTGGTCCCCGCCGCGGTCGTCGTCGAGCCGCGCTGGTCGGGCCGGCCCGACGCGCTGGCCCTGCTCGCCCTCGCCACCGCCGGCCCGGTGGTCACCGCGACCCTGCTCGGCGACGGCCTCCCGGTCCCCGGCGGCCGGCCGCCGGCGCGGCTGCTGGCCCGCGACGACGACGCCGCCGAGCGCCTGGCAGCGGGCGTGCTCGGCCTGCTCACCGGGCTGCGCCGGCCCTGGCGGCTGCGGCTGGCCGGGCTGCCGCTGGGCGACCCGACCGTGCGGGCGCTGGCCCGGCTGCGCCCCGACGCCCGGGTCGCCACCTCCCGCAGCACGCTGCTCGTCGACGGCCTGGACGACGTCGCGCCCGGCCGGGTCGTCCGCAGCCGGGACCCCCGCGACCTCGACCGCGCGCTGCCGGCCCTGCTCGCCACCGCGCCCGACGCGCGGGCCCGCGACCTCGTCCGCGCGGCCGCCCGGCTGCACGCCGCCCTCGGCCGGGTCGAGGTCGCCACGGTCACCGACGGCGGGCGGCTGAGCGCCGGGCTGCTCACGCTGGTCGACGGCGCGGACCGGCTGCCGTGGTGGGGCCGCTCCGGGATCGGCGGGCTGGACACCGTCCGGGGCGCGCCGCTGGTCGGCGTCGCGGTGTCCGGTCGCGGCCGGGTGCTGCGGCCGGTGCTGGACCGGGCGGCCCGGCTGGTCCCCGCGCTGCCGGTCAGCCGGCGACGCGGATCCGGCTGAGCGACGGGTCGGGCAGCGCCTCGGCCCGCTCGGTGCCGAGGAACAGCGTCCCGTCCGCCGGGGCCTCGCCGCCGTCGAGCCCACCGGCCGGGGCCACGGTGACGCTCAGGTCGTAGACCCGGCCGGTGTACGCCGGCGGCGTCGCCGCGGGCCGGGTGTAGGTGGGGAAGCGGCCGGCGAGCCGCAGCGCGTCGCCGTCGCGGGTGACGGTCAGCGCCGGGGTGGGCAGGTCGGCGTACTCGACGGGGACCGGCGTGCACCCGGCCGCCTCCGGGTCCGCGGGCGCGGTGGTGCTCAGGCAGTTCCAGGCGGGCAGCAGCACGTGCGCCAGTGCCGTCCCGTCGGTCCCGACGCTCACGCTCACCGACGGGTAGCCCACGGTGACGCCGACCGCGCGCCGCTCGAGCACCAGCCCGCCCAGGGCCAGCCGGGCGGCGACGCCGGCGTCGCCGAGGGGCACCGACCGCGCGGCGAGCAGCCCCGCCCCGCGCTCGCCGGGCAGCGGGTCGGCGGGGACGGGGGGCAGCTCGGGCCGCGCGGGAGTGGGGGAGGCGGGCGGCGTGGACGGCCCGGGGACGGCCGGTCGCGGCGCGCCGCCGGCCACCGGCTCCCCGCGGTCGCCGCCCAGCGCGACGCCCGCGAGGACGGCGACCAGCGCGAGGCCCGCGGCGGCCAGCGCGGCCACGGTGCGGGCGGACGGGTCGGGTCCCGGCGGTGCCGCCGGCGCGGGGGCCGCGGCCGGTCGCGTCTCCGGGACCGGGGTGCCCGGCGGCGCCTCGAGGAACGCGGGCAGGTCGTCGACGGCCCAGTGGGGACCGGGCGGCCGCTCCGGCGGCGGGGGCCGCTCCTCCTGCCGCGGCCGGGCCGGCGCCCTCCGCCGGCTCAGCGCCAGCCCCGCGACGACCGCCGCCAGCGCCACCAGGGCCACGCCGAGCACGACCCAGGGGGCGACCGGCGCGGGGGAGTCCATCCCCCCGAGCATCCCAGGGGCCGCCCGGGGGGATCCCGTGCGGCACACCGGGCCGCCTGACACGATCCCGGCGTGGCCGAGAACCCGGGAGCGACGGCGTCGGGGACGGTGTCCGCAGCCCGCGACCGCGTGGTCTCGCTGCTCGCCGAGCTGGGGGTGTCCGACCCGGTCCTCGCCGTCACCGACCTGTCCGCGCGGGTCGGCGTCGTGCAGGGCGTGCTCGCCGACCGGGTGCTCGACCTCGCCGTCACCGAGAGCGGCCGGGGCCGGCTGCAGGCCGAGCTGCGCGGCCGGCGGTGGGCCGAGGAGCGGCAGGTCGGCGTCCCCGAGGTGGTCGCCGCGGCCGACGACGGCCGGTGGCTGCTGTCCCGCCGCGTCCACCCCGGCCCCTCCGGCGGTCCGCGGTGGACCGCCGCCGCGGTCGAGGCGGCGGTGCGGATCGCGCCGCTGCCGGCGCCGGCCGGGCAGCCGTGGGAGCCGCCGGCCGGCGGGTCGCTGCGCCGCGCCCGGGCCACCGTCGAGGACGCCTCCCGGCTGGTGCGCGGCGGCGTGCGCCTGGGGGAGCTGCGGGCGGTCCGCGCGGCCGCCGCGCAACTGCCGCTGTCCGAGGTGGCGCACGGCGACCTGCGCGCCGCCAACGTCGTCGTCGACTCCGGCGGGCCCGACGGGGAGGGCCGGCTGGTGGTCCTCGAGTGGTCCGGCGTCCGGCCCGCGCCCCGGCACCGCGACCTGCTGACGCTGTGGGCCACCACGCCCGACGCGCAGGACCGGGCGCAGATCGGGGAGGTGGTGCTCTCCCGCACCGCCGGCTGGGAGGAGCCCGACGTGGGGCTGCTGTGGCACGCCGTCGCCCTCGAGCAGCTGGTGGCGCGGCTGACCCGCGCCGACCGCGGCGACGGCCTGGACACCGCCTTCGCCCGCGCCCGCCTCAACGAGGCCCGCGCGATGGCCGCCGAGCTGGGCAGCCCGTTGTCGACCTGATGGAACGGCCCGCTCGCAGGGGCCCGCGGCGAGCCTGCGAGCCGTGGGGGGCGAGGGGGTCCTCTCCTACCCCGTGGGGTCGATCTCCTCCGGGTCGCGGCCGAGCAGCACCGCCACCTGGTCCACGACGACGTCGCGCACGAGGTCGGCGAGGTCGTCGCGGTCGTGCGCCCGGATCTCCAGGGGCCGCCGGTAGACGACGATCCGCGCCGGCACCTCCCGCCCGTCCTCGCGGTGCGCCGGCAGCACCCGCGCCAGCGGCACCGTGCCGTCGTCGAGGACGTCCGGGTCGAGCACCACCTCGTCGGGGCTGGTGTGGTCGACCCAGGGCACGTCCTCGACGGCGAACTCCACGCCGGCCAGCTCCCGCTCCCAGCGGCGCTCGAGGTCCTCGACCGCGTCGAGCACCAGGTCGTCGAACTGCTCGGCGCGGCTGCGGGCGAGGGGGACCTCGTCGGGGACGAGGCGGCCCCGCAGGCCCCGGCCGTGCCGGTCGCGGCGGGACCGGGCGGGCCGGGAGCGGTCGGGACGGACGGGTCGGCTCATGGCGGGGCGAGCGTACGGCGCATCGCGGGGACGGGGCAGCGGGGCGTTGCCGTGCCCCCGGTGACGGGGCGCGCGGGGACGTCGGGTTGGATGGGAACGGAGGGGCGCCGGTCCGGTGTGCCTGTCGCCGACTCCCCGGGTACGCGGCTACTGTGCCCAGCGTGAGGAACCGGTGGTGAGGCAGTCACGTCGCTGCAGTCGCAGCGGCTGCGCGCAACCGGCGGCGGCGACACTGACCTACGTCTACGCCGAGTCGACCGCTGTCGTCGGCCCGTTGGCCACGTTCTCCGAGCCGCACAGCTACGACCTCTGCGAGTTCCACGCCGAGCGGCTGACCGTGCCGCGCGGCTGGGAGGTCGTCCGGCACGAGATCGACGTCGAGGACTCCGGCCCGACCGGGGACGACCTGCTCGCGCTGGCCGACGCCGTCCGCGAGGCGGCCCGCCCCGAGCCGCCGCGCGCCCCGGCCGACGACGGCCGCGGCACCCGCCGCGGCCACCTGCGCGTCCTCCCCGACCTGGACTGAGGGACTCCGCCGCTCGCACCTCCGAGGGATCCGCACCGGCCTCCGGGAGCCCGGGCCGGTGCCCGCGGATAGGGTCGGCCGGACCGGGGGACGCGCCCGGGAAGTCCAGGCGAGGGTGTGCAGTGACGGACCTGTCGGCGATCATCAAGGCCTACGACGTCCGGGGCGTGGTCCCCGACCAGTGGGACGAGGACGTCGCGCGGCGCATCGGCGCCGCCTTCGCCGAGTTCGTCACCACCGAGAGCGGTGCCACCGCCGTCGTCACCGCGCACGACATGCGCCCGTCCTCGGTGCCGCTGTCCCGGGCGTTCGCCGAGGGCGTCCTGTCCCGCGGCGTCGACGTCCTCGAGGCGGGCCTGGGCTCCACCGACCTGCTCTACTTCGCCGCCGGCTCGCTGGACGTGCCCGGAGCGATGTTCACCGCCAGCCACAACCCGGCGCAGTACAACGGCATCAAGCTCTGCCGCGCCGGGGCCGCCCCGGTGGGGCAGGAGTCCGGGCTGGTCACGGTCCGCGAGTGGGCCGAGCGCGACTCCTACGACCGCGTGCCCGACCGCGTCGCCGAGATCGGCCGGCGGGACCTGCTGCCCGACTACGCCGCCCACCTGCGCGGACTGGTCGACCTGTCGCGGATCCGCCCGCTCAGGGTGGTCGTCGACGCCGGCAACGGCATGGGCGGGCACACCGTCCCCGTCGTCCTGGCGGGCCTGCCGCTCGACGTCGTCCCGCTGTACTTCGAGCTCGACGGCACCTTCCCCAACCACGAGGCCAACCCGCTGGACCCGGCCAACCTGGTCGACCTGCAGGAGGCGGTCCGCCGCGAGGGCGCCGACATCGGCCTGGCCTTCGACGGCGACGCCGACCGGGTGTTCGTCGTCGACGAGCGCGGCGAGCCGGTGAGCCCCTCGGCGATCACCGCGCTGGTCGCCGTCCGGGAACTGGCCAAGGGCCGCGGGACGACGGTGATCCACAATCTGATCACCTCGCGGGCGGTGCCCGAGATCGTCCGCGAGCACGGCGGCACCCCGGTGCGCACGCGCGTCGGGCACTCGTTCATCAAGGCCGAGATGGCCCGCACCGACGCGGTGTTCGGCGGCGAGCACTCCGCGCACTACTACTTCCGCGACTTCTGGCGCGCCGACACCGGGATGCTCGCCGCGATGCACGTGCTGGCCGCGCTCGGCGAGCAGAGCCGGCCGCTGTCGGAGCTGACGGCCGCCTACAGCCGCTACGCCGCCTCCGGGGAGATCAACTCCACCGTGGCCGACGCCGCGGAGCGGACGAAGGCGGTCCGGGAGGCGTTCGAGGCCGACGGCGCGACGCTCGACGAGCTCGACGGGCTGACCGTCGACCTGCCCGACGGCTCGTGGTTCAACCTGAGGGCCAGCAACACCGAGCCGCTGCTGCGGCTCAACGTCGAGGCGCCCGACCGGGCGCGGATGGAAGAGCTCAGGGACCGGGTGCTGGG
This sequence comes from Geodermatophilus sp. SYSU D00698, assembly GCF_054050335.1. Classification (NCBI taxonomy): domain Bacteria; kingdom Bacillati; phylum Actinomycetota; class Actinomycetes; order Geodermatophilales; family Geodermatophilaceae; genus Geodermatophilus; species Geodermatophilus sp. SYSU D00698. Next base: position 79,043 of record NZ_JBJGZD010000017.1, on the reverse strand, counting down.
GATGGTGCGCGCATGACGCAGGGGACGACGCAGGGGCCGACGCAGGGGCCGCTCGGCCTGGACCCGCTGCTGCTGGAGGTCCTCGCCTGCCCGGACACCCACCACAGCCCGCTGACCGTCGACGAAGCGGCGAGCGAGCTGGTGTGCCCGACGTGCGACCGGGCCTTCCCCGTCCGGGACGGCATCCCGGTGCTGCTGCTCGACGAGGCGCGGGTGCGGGGCGGCGGGGGGACGACGGGCCGATGACCTCGCCCGAGCTGGCCGAGGAGGTCCTCGACGACCTCGACGTGCTGCGCGCCCGCGACCCGCGCGGCCTGCTGCCGGCCGTCGCCGGCGCCGGGGCGCAGGTGCGCGAGACCGCGCGGCTGACCGAGGAGGCCGGGCTGGGCCGGGTCACCGAGGGCGGCCGCCCGCGCGGGCTGGTGATCGTCGCCCGGCGCGAGGGGGCGGTGGCGGCGTCGGTGCTGCGGGCGCTGCTCGGCCCGTCCAGCCCGGTCACCGTCGACGTGGTCCCCGGCCCGGACCTGCCGGTGTGGACCGGCCCGACCGACATCGCCGTCGTCGCCACCCGGACCGGCGCCGGCCGCTACGCGGTGACCCCGGCCTACGAGGCGGCCCGGCGCGGGGTGACCCTGCTGGGCATCGGCGCCGACGACGCCCCCCTGCGGGCGGCCTGCTCGACCGCGCGGATGCCCTACGTGCCGCTGCCGCGCTCGCGGGTGCGGCACACCACCCTGTGGTCGCTGCTCACCCCGCTGCTGCGGCTGGCCACCGACCTCGGGCTGCTGCGGCCCGAGGCGGCCGACCCCGAGGCGATCGCCGCGGCCCTCGACGAGGTCGCCGCCGAGTGCGGCCCCGCGCGCGAGTCGTTCACCAACCCGGCCAAGACCCTCGCCCTCGAGCTGCTCGACGCGTTCCCGGTCATCGCCGCCGAGGGGCCGCTGGCCGGCACCGCGGCCGCCCGCTTCGCCGACCAGCTGGCCACCCTGGCCGGCCTCCCGACCAGCGGGTTCCGGCTGCCCGACCAGCGCGTCGCCGCCTGCGCGGTGCTCGGCGGGCCGCTCGCGCCGCGCGACGTCGACGACTTCTTCCGCGACCGAGCCGAGGACACCGGCCGCCGGCTGCGGCTGCTCACCATCCGCGACACCGACGCCGCCGACCACGACGGCGCCGGCGAGCGGGAGCCCCGCTCGGCGCACGAGGCGATGAGCGAGGTGCTGCGCACCGCCGCGGCCAACAACGTGCCGGTGAGCGGGCTGGCCGAGCACGGCGAGCCCGAGCGCCACGGCCGGCTGCCCCGCCTGGCGCAGCAGATGGCGGTGGCCGACTTCACCGCCGTCTACCTCGCGCTGGCCCTGGACCAGGAGCGGGCGCTGCGGCGCTGAGCCCGGCCCGGCCGGTGTCCGGGCGGCCGGTCCGGGGTACCGGACCGCGATCGACCGTGAGCGCACCCGACTGCTGACCGACTGGAAGGACCTCCCGTGGCCGGTGGACTCGTAGCCCTGTTCGACGACGTGGCGCTCCTGGCCCGCGCCGCGGCCGCCTCCATCGACGACGTCGGGGCCGCCGCCGCCAAGGCCGGCGTCAAGGCCGCCGGTGTCGTCGTCGACGACACCGCGGTGACGCCGCAGTACGTGCAGGGCATCGCCGCCGAGCGCGAGATCCCGATCGTCAGGCGCATCGCGACGGGGTCGCTGCGCAACAAGCTGCTGATCATCCTGCCCGCGATCCTGCTGCTCAGCGAGTTCCTGCCGTGGCTGCTCACGCCGATCCTCATGCTCGGCGGCGCCTTCCTCTGCTACGAGGGCACCGAGAAGGTCTGGCACCGGCTGCGCGGGCACTCCGCCGCGCACGGTGACGCCGAGGGGCAGCCGCCGGACGAGAACACCCTCGTGCGCGGCGCCGTCCGCACCGACCTCATCCTGTCGGCCGAGATCATGGTCATCTCGCTGAACGAGGTGGCGAGCGAGGGCTTCTGGTCGCGGCTGGCCATCCTCGCCGTCGTCGGCGTGGCGATCACCGTCCTCGTCTACGGCGTCGTCGCGCTCATCGTGAAGATGGACGACGCCGGCCTGCGGCTGTCGCGGTCGGAGAGGAAGGGCGTGGCCGGGTTCGGCCGCGGGCTGGTCAGGGGCATGCCGAAGCTGCTCACCGGGCTCACCGTCGTGGGGACCGCCGCGATGCTGTGGGTCGGCGGTCACATCCTGCTGGTGGGCAGCGACGAGCTCGGGCTGCACGCCGTCTACGGCGCGGTGCACCACCTGGAGGAGGCGGCGCACGAGGCCACCGGTGCCCTGGGCGGCGTCGTGGGGTGGCTGGTCAACACGTTCGCCAGCGCTCTGGTCGGGCTGGTCGTCGGCGCGGTGGTCGTCGCCGTCGTGACCCTGCTGTTCCACCGGAAGAAGGAGCGGGCCGCGCACGGGGCCGCCGCCCACTGAGCCCGGGCACCACTCCGGGGGAGGACAAGGGGGCGGAGGACCGGACACGCCGGCCACCCGGCACTAACCTGCCCGGTGATGTGGCAGATGACCAGCGCGGTCCGGCACTACCCCTGGGGTAGCCGCACCGTCATCCCCGAACTGCTGGGCGAGACCGTCCCGGCCGAGCAGCCCTACGCGGAGCTCTGGATGGGCGGGCACCCCGACCTGCCCAGCACGCTGTCGGACGGCACGCCGCTGGACAAGGCGATCGAGGAGCGGCCCGACGCCCTGCTCGGGCCCGCGGTGCACGAGCGCTTCGGCCCGCGGCTGCCGTTCCTCATGAAGGTGCTGGCCGCCGACAGCCCGCTGTCGCTGCAGGCCCACCCGACGATGGCGCAGGCGCGGGCAGGCTTCGCCGCGGAGGAGGCGGCCGGGGTCCCGAAGGACGACCCGACCCGCACCTTCAAGGACCCGTGGCACAAGCCGGAGCTGCTGCTCGCGCTGACCACCTTCGAGGCCCTGTGCGGCTTCCGGCCGGTCGAGGAGTCGCTGCACTGCCTGGCCAAGCTGCAGCTGCCCGAGCTCAAGCCGACCATCGCGGCGCTGGCCCGCGGCGGGCTGCAGGCGGCCATCCCGCAGCTGCTCGCGCTGTCGGGCAAGCGGCGCACGCACCTGGTGGAGGTCGTCGCGCACAGGGCGGCCGCGTTCGTCGCCGCGCACGACCCGGAGTTCATCAACACCTACCGCTGGGCCACGACCCTGGCCGAGGAGTACCCGGGCGACCCCGGCGTGGTCATCTCGCTGATGTGCAACCACCTCAAGCTCGCCCCCGGTGAGGCGGTCTTCCTGCCGGCGGGCAACCTGCACGCCTACCTGTCCGGGGCCGGCGTCGAGGTCATGGCCAGCTCGGACAACGTGCTGCGCGGAGGGCTGACGAACAAGCACGTCGACCTCGCGGCGCTCATCGAGGTGCTCGACTTCTCCGACGGCAAGATCCCGGTGCTGCACCCGGTGCTCGGCCCCGGCGGGCTGCGCTACCCGGTGCCGGTCGACGACTTCGACCTCACCCGCTGCCAGCTCGACGAGCTGGCCGGGTCCCTGACCACCCGCGGCCCGCAGGTCCTGCTGTGCACCGAGGGGGAGGCGGTCCTGGAGTCCACGGACGGCGAGGTCCGGCTGAGCAGGGGCCGGTCGGCGTTCGTGCCGGCCGGCGCCCCGGTCACCGCCCGCGGCCCCGCGGTCCTCTACCGGGCGACCACGAACCTGCGCTGACGAACCTGCGCCGACGCGGCGCGTGTCGCGGCTGACGGGGACGCGGCCGCGGACGTAGCGTCGGTCGTGCACCTCCGACCGGCCCGGCCGCGCCCCGCCCCGCTGCGGGCGGCGCTGGCGCTGGGCCTGGTGGCCGCGCTGGGGTCCGGGTGCACCGCCCTGCTCGGCGACCCGCCCGCCGTCCCGGCCGCCGGCAGCGCGCTGGAGGCGCTGGACTCCGTCGAGGTCCGTGGCCGCGCGCCGCAGACCGGCTACTCCCGCGACGAGTTCGGCGACGGCTGGGTCGACACCGACCAGAACGGCTGCGACACCCGCAACGACGTCCTGGCCCGCGACCTCACCGGGGAGCGCTTCGAGCCGGGCACCCGCGACTGCGTCGTCGTCAGCGGCACCCTCGTGGACCCGTACTCCGGCCGCACCATCGCGTTCCGCCGCGGCGAGGGGACCAGCGAGGCGGTGCAGATCGACCACGTCGTGGCGCTGTCCGACGCCTGGCAGAAGGGCGCCCAGCAGTGGGACGCCGACCGTCGCACCGAGTTCGCCAACGACCCGCTCAACCTGCTCGCCGTCGACGGCCCGCTCAACCAGGCCAAGGGCGACTCCGACGCCGCCACCTGGCTGCCGCCGGCCCGGTCCTACCGATGCGCGTACGTGGCCCGGCAGGTCGCCGTGAAGGTGACCTACGGGCTGTGGATGACCCGCGCCGAGCGGGACGCCGTCGCCGGCGTGCTGGACGCCTGCCCGGACGAGCCGCTGCCCGGGCGCGGCCCGCTCCCGGGCCAGGAGGCGCCGGGGAGCGCGCCGTCGGCGCCGGCGACGCCCTATCCCGACTGCGCCGCGGTGCGCGCCGCGGGCGCCGCACCCCTCCGCGAGGGCGACCCCGGCTGGAACCCGTCCCTGGACGGCGACGGCGACGGCGTCGGCTGCGAGGGCTGAGCCCGCCGGGCCCGCCGGGCCCGCTGCGTTAGGCTGGACGACGGCACGAGCCCCGCCGAAGCCTCGGCATGCTCGCTCACCTCAGTGACCCCGAGCCCCCGCCGCTGCCGGTGGGGGCCTCGACCCTGGAGCGACATGACCGCCTCTACCGGCACCCGCGTCCTGACCGACGGCGACTTCAGGGTCGCCGACCTCTCCCTGGCGCCGTTCGGCCGCAAGGAGATCCAGCTCGCCGAGCACGAGATGCCCGGCCTGATGGCGCTGCGCGCCGAGTACGGCGACGAGCAGCCGCTGGCCGGCGCCCGCATCGCCGGCTCGCTGCACATGACCGTGCAGACCGCCGTCCTCATCGAGACCCTCGTCGCGCTCGGCGCCGACGTCCGCTGGGTCTCCTGCAACATCTTCTCCACCCAGGACCACGCCGCCGCGGCGATCGTCGTGGGGGAGGGCACCCCCGAGGAGCCCGCCGGCGTCCCGGTGTTCGCCTGGAAGGGCGAGACGCTCGAGGAGTACTGGTGGTGCACCCAGCGCCTGTTCGAGTTCCGCGACGAGGACGGCGACGTCGTCGGCCCGAACATGCTGCTCGACGACGGCGGTGACGCGACCCTGCTCGTCCACCTCGGCACCCGCTTCGAGGCCGACGGCGCCGTCCCGGAGACCACCGAGGCCGACTCCGAGGAGTACGGCGTCATCCTCGACGTGCTGCGCGGCACGCTGGCCGCCGACGCCGGTTACTGGACGCGCATCGGCCAGGGCATCCAGGGCGTCACCGAGGAGACCACCACCGGCGTCATGCGCCTCTACGAGCTCGCCCGCGACGGCCGGCTGCTCTTCCCGGCGATCAACGTCAACGACTCGGTGACCAAGAGCAAGTTCGACAACCTCTACGGCTGCCGGCACTCCCTCATCGACGGCATCAACCGCGCCACCGACGTCATGATCGGCGGCAAGGTCGCCGTCGTCTGCGGCTACGGCGACGTCGGCAAGGGCTGCGCGGAGTCCCTGCGCGGCCAGGGCGCCCGGGTCGTCGTCACCGAGATCGACCCGATCAACGCCCTCCAGGCGGCGATGCACGGCTACGAGGTGACCACCCTCGACGACGTCATCGGCAAGGCCGACATCGTCATCACCGCCACCGGCAACCGCGACATCATCACCGCCGAGCAGCTCGGGCGGACCAAGCACCAGGCGATCGTCGGCAACATCGGCCACTTCGACAACGAGATCGACGTCGCCGGCCTGGCCCGCACCCCGGGCATCACCCGGACGACGATCAAGCCGCAGGTCGACGAGTGGCGCTTCGCCGACGGCCACACCCTCATCCTGCTGTCCGAGGGCCGGCTGCTGAACCTCGGCAACGCCACCGGGCACCCCAGCTTCGTCATGAGCGCCTCGTTCTCCAACCAGGTGCTCGCCCAGATCGAGCTGTGGGGCAACCGCGCGGCCTACGAGGGCCGCGAGCCCACCGTGACCGTGCTGCCCAAGAAGCTGGACGAGCACGTGGCCCGGCTGCACCTCGACGCGCTCGGCGTGAAGCTCACCGAGCTCACCAAGGTGCAGGCCGACTACATCGGCGTGCCGGTCGAGGGCCCGTACAAGAGCGAGCACTACCGCTACTGAGGGAGGACCCCCTCGCCCCCCACCGCTCGCTCCGCTCGCGGTGGGCCCCTGCGAGGGGGCCGTTCCAGGCCCTCACCCCGCCCTCCGGGCAGGGATCCGTGGGACGGATGGTGGCGCCGGACCGGTGATTCGGTCCGGCGCCCCCGTTATCCGGTCGTGACGTCGCAGAATGGTCACGTGCCTCCGACCGCAGCGAACAACGGGCCCAGTCGCGGCCGCGTCCTGGTCGTCGACGACGACGCCGCCCTCGCCGAGATGCTCGGCATCGTCCTGCGGCGCGAGGGCTACGACCCCGCCTTCGTCTCCGACGGCAACCGGGCGCTGTCGGTCTTCGAGCAGACCCGGCCCGACATCGTCCTGCTCGACCTCATGCTGCCCGGCCGCAACGGCCTGCAGATCGCCCAGGACATCCGCAGCCAGTCGACCGTCCCGATCGTCATGCTCACCGCCAAGGGCGACACCATCGACGTCGTCCAGGGGCTCGAGGCCGGCGCCGACGACTACGTCACCAAGCCGTTCAAGCCCGTCGAGCTCGTCGCCCGGGTGCGCGCCCAGCTGCGCCGCGGCGAGACCGGCCAGGCCGAGACGCTGTCCATCGGCGACGTGCACATCGACGTCCCGGCGCACCAGGTCACCCGGGACGGCTCGCCGATCCCGCTGACGCCCCTGGAGTTCGACCTGCTGGTCGCCCTGGCCCGCAAGCCGCGCCAGGTGTTCACCCGCGAGCTGCTGCTCGAGCAGGTGTGGGGCTACCGGCACGCCGCCGACACCCGGCTGGTCAACGTCCACGTGCAGCGGCTGCGGGCCAAGATCGAGCGCGACCCGGAGAAGCCGGAGATCGTCCTGACCGTCCGCGGCGTCGGCTACAAGGCCGGCCCCCCGTGATCCCGTGAGCACCACCGAGCGGGCGCCGGCGGCACCGGCGGACGACCGCGACACCGGCGCCCCGGCGCCGGCGCGCCCGGCCCCGGTCCGCGCGTCCCGGCGGCGGCCGGCCGACCTGCCCGCGCTGCGCCGCGGTCTCCGCCGGCGGGCGGTCCGGGCGCGGATCCGCGCCCGCCGGCTGGCCGGCCGGGCGGTCACCACCTGGCGGCGGTCGCTGCACGTGCGCATCGGCGCGATCACGATGGTCGTGGCCGGCACGGTCGTGGTGATCGTCAGCCTCGTGCTGTTCAGCCAGATCCGGACCCAGCTGCTGTCGGTCAAGGAGCAGGCCGCGATCGACCAGGCCCAGGCCGGCGTCGTCTACGCCCGGTCGGAGGTGGTGGGCATCGCCGCCGGTGACGCCGCCAGCGTCCGCGCCACCCTGGGCCGCACCGTCAACGGGCTGCTCACCCGCGGCGGCTCGGCCGGTGACTTCGACGTCGTCATGGTCTACCGCACCGGCAACGCCGAGCGGCCGCCCGCGATCAGCCGGCCCGGCGTCTACCCCGCGCTGCCCGACGACCTCCGGGCGGGCGTGCAGGGCGGCGGTCAGTACACGCAGTACGCGCTCGTCCCCGACGACACCGGCGAGCCGCAGCCCACGCTGCTGGTGGGGGTGCCCGTCCCCGGCGACGTCTCCTCCTCCGAGGCGATCGAGCTGTACTACGCGTTCCCGCTCGACCAGGAGGAGGAGACGCTGTCGCTGATCCGCAGCACCGTGGCGATCAGCGGCATCGCGCTCACCCTGTTCGTGGCCGGGATCGGCGTGCTCGTGACCCGGCTGGTCGTCGACCCCGTGCGCCGCGCCGCCGGCACCGCGCAGCGGCTGGCCGAGGGCCAGCTCGAGGAGCGGATGACCGTCCGCGGCGAGGACGACCTGGCCCGGCTGGCCACCAGCTTCAACGCCATGGCCGACAGCCTGCAGCAGCAGATCACCCAGCTGGAGGCGCTGTCCCAGCTGCAGCAGCGGTTCACCTCCGACGTCAGCCACGAGCTGCGCACCCCCCTGACGACGGTGCAGATGGCCGCCGACGTGCTGCACGAGTCGCGCGGGGACTTCCCGCCGCACGTGGCGCGGTCGGCCGAGCTGCTGCACGAGGAGCTCGACCGCTTCGAGCGGCTGCTGTCGGACCTGCTGGAGATCAGCCGCTACGACGCCGGCGCCGCCGTCCTCGACTGGGCGCCCACCGACCTCGGCGCACTGGTGGGCCGGGTGGCCGACGGGATGACCGCACTGGCCGAGCGGCACGGCTGCGAGCTGCGGGTCACCGGCCCGGCCGACCCGGTCATCGCCGAGGTCGACGCGCGGCGGGTCGAGCGGATCCTGCGCAACCTGGTCGGCAACGCCGTCGAGCACGGCAGCGGGCAGCCGATCGAGGTGACGCTCGCGGCCAACCGGACGGCGGCGGCGGTCACCGTCCGCGACCACGGCGTCGGGCTGTCCTCGGCCGAGGCGGCGCACGTCTTCGACCGGTTCTGGCGGGCCGACCCCTCGCGGGTCCGCACCGTCGGCGGCAGCGGGCTGGGCCTGTCGATCAGCCTCGAGGACGCCCGGCTCCACGGCGGCTGGCTGCAGGTGTGGGGCCAGCCGGGCCTGGGCGCGCAGTTCCGGCTCACCGTCCCGCTGGTGGCCGGCACCGACCTCACCAGCTCGCCGCTGCCGCTGCGGCCGACGATCGTCCGCCGGCCGGGGGAGCGGCGGTGAGGCGGCTGCCGGCCGCGCTGGCCGCCCTGCTGGTGGGGCTGCTCGCCGCGTGCTCGACCGTGCCCACCGGATCCGCGCCGCAGGCGATCACCGAGGCCCAGGCCCGGCCCACCGGCGACGTCGGCATCGAGCCGCTCGGCCCGCGCGCCGGGGCGCCGCCGGAGGAGATCGTCCGCGGCTTCGTCGACGCCGCCGCCAGCACCGTCAACGGCCACCCCGTCGCCGTCGAGCACCTGACCCCCGAGGCGGCCGCGACCTGGTCCGACGAGTCCGGCATCACCCTCGTGGGCCCGGACTACGCGACGGTGACCACCGGCTCGGGCGCCGTGGTCATGACCGGCGACCTGGTCGGCACCGTCGACCCGCGCGGCGTCTTCTCGGCCCCGAACGACACGGTCTTCACCCGCGAGTTCACGCTGGCTGAGGTGGGCGGCGAGTGGCGGATCACCAACCCGCCGGACGGCCTGGTCATGCTCGTCCCCGACTTCGAGCGCCTCTACGACGACCTCGCCGTCTACTTCGTCGACCCGACCGGCACCCGCGTGGTGCCCGACCCGCGGTACCTCGTCTCCGGGGACGCCCAGCCGACGACGCTGGTGCAGCGGCTGGTCGAGGGCCCCTCGCCGGCCCTGGCCGCCGGCGTCAGCAACGCGCTGGGCGGCGTGACCCTGACCCGCGCGGTGACCGTCTCCGGGGCGACGGTCACCGTCGACCTCGCCGGCCTCGACGACCTCGCGCCCAACCAGCTCGCCCAGCTGGCCGCCCAGCTGGTGTGGACGCTGGACCAGCTCGAGGGCACGAACTCGGTGGAGGTGACCAGCAACGGCGAGCCGGTCGCCATCGACGGCGTCCCCACCGTCCAGCGCACCGACGACTGGGCCTCCTACAGCCCGGACTCGGTGCCCGCCGACGCCGACGGCCACTACCTCGACGCCGGCCGGCTGATGACCGTCGACGGGCAGCCCGCACCCGGGCCGGCCGGTGAGGGCGCCTACGGGCTGACCGGCGCGGCGGTGTCCGCGGACCCGCGCACCAGCGCCCTGACCGCGATGGCCGGCGTCTCGGTGAGCGGGGGCACCGCGTCGCTGCTGGCGGGCCCCTACGGCCAGCCCCTGGCCCCGGTGATCACCGGCGCCGGCCGGCTGTCGGTGCCGACGGTCGCGGCCACCCGGCCGGAGTTCTGGGTGGTCCGCGACGAGAGCACCGTCGTCCGGGTGCCGGCCTCCGGGCAGCCGCAGCCGGTGAACGCCCCGACCCTGCCCGGGCAGGGCCGGGCGACGGCGCTGCAGCTCTCGCCCGACGGCGTCCGCGCCGCCGCGGTGGTCACCCGCGGGGACGACGCCGTGCTGCTGGTCGGGACGGTCGTGCGCTCCGACGAGGGCCAGGTGGCGCTGCGCGACCTGCGCGAGGTGGCGCCGTCGCTGACCGCCGTGGTCGACGTCGGCTGGCGCACCGCCGGCAGCCTGATGGTGCTCGCCGACGGCGAGGAGGGTGTGGTGCCCTACGTCGTCGGCGTCGACGGGTGGGGGCTGGCGACGGTGCCCACCGCCGGCCTGCCGAGCGCGCCGACGGCGCTGGCGGCGGCGCCCGGCCAGCTGCCGCTGGTCAGCGCCGGCGGGACGATGTGGCTGCTGGTCGGCGGCACCTGGGTGACGCTGCTGCGCGGCCAGCAGCCGGTGCCGGGCACCGAGCCCTTCTACCCGGTGTAGCGGAAGGACCCCTCTGCAGGCAGGAGGACGAGGTCCTCCTGCCTGCAGAGGGGCCGCTCTCCACAGATGTGGTCGGACCCGGGTGCCGGGGAGCCGGGAGCCGCAGGCTGGGGTGGTGGGAGGTCTCGGCGCGGCGCTCGCCGACCTCGTGCTCCCGCGCACCTGCGCGGGCTGCGGCGTGCCCGGCCCGGCGCTGTGCCGGCGGTGCGCGGCCCTGCTCGGCGCACCGCGCGAGGCGACGCCGCGCCGGCTCCCGCCGGGCATGCCGCCCACCGTGGCCGCAGGCGCCTACGCCGGGCCGGTCCGCCCCGCGGTCGCCGCGTTCAAGGAGCACGGCCGCGCGGAGCTCGCCGGCCCGCTCGGGGCGGCGCTGGCCTTGGCCGTCGGCGTGCACGCGGTGCTGCTGCCCGGCCGGCCGGTGCTGCTGGTCCCGCTGCCGCCGACCCGGACGGCGCTGCGGGCGCGCGGCCGCGACTGCGTCCGGGAGCTGGCCGCGGCCGCCGCCGGCGACCTGCGCGCCGCGGGGGTGCCCGCCGGGTGCGTCCGGCTGCTGACCCGGACCGGGCGGGTGCGGGACTCCGCGGGGCTGTCGGTGGCGCAGCGGCGGGCCAACCTCGCCGGCACCTTCGGCGTCCGCCCGGTCCGGCTCCCGGCCGGGGCGGTGCTCGTGGTCGTCGACGACGTCGTCACCAGCGGCGCGACACTCACCGAGGCGGCCGCCGCGCTGGCCGCGACACGCCCGGACGGTGACACGCCGGTGCTGGCCGCCGTCGTCGCCGCGACGCCCCGTCCCGGCCCCCGGCCGGTCCGCGCGACGCCACCTGGGTGCTTCCCGGACGGCTCCCCGAGGGCGTCGCGGGAGTCCCGCTGATCGACTGTCCGGCCCACGTGACAGCGACTAGCGTTGCATCGATCACACCCGATGACCGGGAGGTCTGATGGAGATCGTGGTCCGTGGTCGCAACGTCGAGGTGCCCGAGCACTATCGGCAGCACGTGGAGGACAAGGTCGGTCAGCTCGAACGGTTCGACGGCAAGCTCTCGCGCATCGACGTCGAGTTGTTCCACGAGAAGAACCCCCGCCAGTCCTCCAACTGCCAGCGCGTGGAGATCACCCTGCGCGGCAAGGGACCCGTGGTCCGCGCCGAGGCCGCGGCGCCGGACTTCTACGCCGCCCTCGACCTGTGCTGCGGCAAGCTCGACAACCGGCTGCGGCGGGCGAACGACCGCCGCCGCGTGCACCACGGCCGGCGCACCCCGCCCAGCGTGCGGGTCGCCGGTCCCACCGCCGCGCCGCTGGAGACCCCGGCGCTCGGCATCCCCGACGTCGAGCAGCAGTTCGCCGGGGAGCCCCTCGTCACCGACCTCGACGAGCACCTGCCCGGCCGGATCGTGCGGGAGAAGCACCACCCGGCCGTGCCCATGACCGTCGACCAGGCCCTGCACGAGATGGAGCTCGTGGGCCACGACTTCTTCCTCTTCCAGTGCGCCGACACCGGCCAGCCGACCGTCGTCTACCGGCGGCACGCGTTCGACTACGGCCTGATCCGGCTGGTGGAGCCGCCGCTGGGCACCGGGTCCTCCCACGTCGCGGCACCGGCCGAGCCCGCCGCCGTCCCGCGCTGACCGTCCCGGAGGGGCCGTGCCGTGCCGGCGCGGCCCCTCCGCCGTGTCCGGGCGCGGGGAGGGCCGGTCCTCAGTCGGCGGCCAGCCGGCCGAACAGCACGGCGTCGGCGCGGGTGCCGTCGCGCCGCGGCAGGGCCGAGCGGACGACGCCCTCGCGGGTGAACCGGGCCCGCAGCGCCACCGCCTGCGAGGCGGGGTTGTCCACGTCGACCACCAGGTGCACCCGGGGCGCCCCGTGGGCGAACGCCCAGGCGGCCAGACCGTCGGTGACCTCGGTGGCGTAGCCGCGCCGCCGCGCCCACGGCGCCACCGAGTACCCGATCTCCGGGCCGAGGTGCCGCCCGCCGAACACCAGCCCCGCCGTGCCGACGAACTCGCCGTCGGCCTCGGCCACCACCGGCAGCCCGGTGCCCTCGGCGCGCTGGCGCACCACCGTGTCCACGAACGCGCGGGCGTCGGCGAGCGTGTAGGGCACCGGCGCGGCGCTGATCCAGCGCTGCGTCTCCGGGTCCTGGGTGGCGCGGTGCACCGCGCCGGCGTCCTGGGGGGTGAACGGCCGGAGGACCAGCCGGGCGGTGCGGACCACCTCGGTGGTCAGGTCGATGCCGGTGAGCTCCACGGGATCAGGGTCGTGCATGTCCGGTGGTCTGTCTCGGTTCCGCCCCGGCCCCTGCAGGGGCCGGGGCGGGCGTGCGAGCGGTGGGGGCAGGGGGTCCTCCTGCCGAGCCTGGGAGGGGTGGGAGGACGGGGTCCTTCCTCAGGCGTTGCCGAGCACCCGGTCGACCGAGATCTCGACGACGACCCGCGCCGGGTTCTCCCGCGGCTGCCGGTACCGCCGCGCGTAGCGGGCCTCGGCGTCGGCCACCGCGGCCGCGTCGTCGCGCACGACCGCCGTCCCCTCGAGGGTCAGCCACCGGCGCCCGTCGACCTGGCAGACGGCGACCCGCGTCTGCCCGGCGCGGACGTGCCGGGCCTTGGCCGAGCCGCCGGAGGTGATGACGCGCGCGGTGCGGGTGTCCGGGTCGTAGGTGACGCCGACGGGGACCACGTGCGGGCTCCCGTCGGCGCGCAGCGTGGTCAGCGTGGCCAGGTGGCGCTCGGTCAGGAAGGCGAGCGCGCCGGGCCCGAGGGCGGCGGGGTCGGTGGCCACCCGGCGGAGGGTACGTGCGGCGTCCCCGGGGTGCTGGCCGCGCCGCCTACGCTGGTGTCGTGGTGTTCTCGAGAATCCTGCGAGCCGGTGAGGGCAAGATCCTCCGACGACTGGACCGGATCGCCGACGCGATCGAGTCCCTGGAGGGCGACGTCGCCGACCTCACCGACGCGGAGCTCCGGGCGAAGACCGACGAGTTCAAGCAGCGGTACGAGGACGGCGAGACCCTCGACCAGCTGCTCCCGGAGGCGTTCGCCGTCGTCCGGGAGGCGGCCACCCGCACGCTGGGCCAGCGGCACTTCCGCGTCCAGCTGATGGGCGGCGCCGCGCTGCACCTGGGCAACATCGCCGAGATGCGCACCGGTGAGGGCAAGACCCTGACCGGCGTGCTGCCGGCCTACCTCAACGCCCTGACCGGCGAGGGCGTGCACGTGGTCACGGTCAACGACTACCTGGCCAAGCGCGACGCCGAGTGGATGGGCCGGGTGCACCGCTTCCTCGGCCTGTCGGTGGGCACGATCCTGTCCGGCGAGAAGCCCGCGCACCGCCGCGAGCAGTACGCCTGCGACATCACCTACGGCACGAACAACGAGTTCGGCTTCGACTACCTGCGCGACAACATGGCCTGGTCCAAGGCCGACCTCGTGCAGCGCGGCCACCACTACGCGATCGTCGACGAGGTCGACTCGATCCTCATCGACGAGGCCCGCACCCCGCTGATCATCAGCGGCCCGGCCGAGTCCGCCGGCAAGTGGTACGTGGAGTTCGCGCGCATCGTGCCGCTGATGAAGCGGGACGAGCACTACGAGGTGGAGGAGGCCAAGCGCACGGTCGCCGTCACCGAGGAGGGCGTCGAGTTCGTCGAGGACCAGCTCGGCATCGACAACCTCTACGAGGCGGTCAACACCCCGCTGATCGGCTACCTCAACAACGCGCTGAAGGCCAAGGAGCTCTTCCACCGCGACCAGCAGTACATCGTCAGCAACGGCGAGGTGCTCATCGTCGACGAGTTCACCGGCCGCGTGCTGGCCGGCCGCCGCTACAACGAGGGCATGCACCAGGCCATCGAGGCCAAGGAGAAGGTGCAGATCAAGGACGAGAACCAGACCCTCGCCACGATCACGCTGCAGAACTACTTCCGGCTCTACGACAAGCTCTCCGGAATGACCGGCACCGCCCAGACCGAGGCGGCCGAGCTCTCCCAGACCTACAAGCTGGGCGTCGTCCCGATCCCGACCAACCGGCCGATGGTCCGCGAGGACCGCTCCGACGTCGTCTACAAGACCGAGAAGGCCAAGTTCGAGGCGGTCATCGACGACATCGCCGACCGGCACGAGAAGGGTCAGCCGGTCCTCGTCGGCACCGCGAGCGTCGAGAAGTCCGAGGTCCTGTCCAAGCTGCTGCTGCGCCGCGGCATCCCGCACGAGGTCCTCAACGCGAAGAACCACGCGCGGGAGGCGGCGATCGTCGCCCAGGCCGGGCGGCTCGGCGCGGTCACCGTGGCCACCAACATGGCCGGCCGTGGCACCGACATCCAGCTCGGTGGCAACCCCGAGTTCATCGCCGACGAGGAGCTGCGCGCCCGCGGCCTGTCGCCGTCGGAGACCCCGGAGGAGTACGAGGCCGCCTGGGACGAGGCGCTCTCCGCGGCCAGGGACCAGGTCAAGGCCGAGCACGAGGAGGTCGCCGAGGCCGGCGGGCTCTACGTGCTGGGCACCGAGCGGCACGAGAGCCGCCGCATCGACAACCAGCTGCGCGGCCGGTCGGGCCGGCAGGGCGACCCGGGGGAGTCGCGGTTCTACCTCTCCCTCGGCGACGACCTCATGCGCCGGTTCAACGGCCCGATGCTCGAGTCGATGATGACCACGCTGCGGGTCCCCGAGGACCAGCCGATCGAGTCGAAGATGGTCTCCCGGGCCATCCGCTCGGCGCAGACGCAGGTCGAGCAGCAGAACTTCGAGGTCCGCAAGGACGTCCTCAAGTACGACGAGGTGCTCAACCGGCAGCGCACGGTCATCTACGACGAGCGCCGCAAGGTGCTCGACGGGGAGGACCTGCACGAGCAGGTGCAGCACATGCTCGACGACGTCGTCCGCGCCTACGTCGACGGCGCCACCGAGACCGGCTACGCCGAGGACTGGGACCTCGAGCAGCTGTGGACCGGCCTCAAGTCGCTCTACCCGGTGGGCCTGGACCGCCAGGAGCTGATCGACCGGGTGGCCGACGGCGAGCAGGCGGCCCTGACCGCCGACGTGCTGCGCACCGAGCTGCTCGAGGACGTGCACCGCGCCTACGCGGAGCGCGAGGCGGCGCTGGGCTCGGAGGTCATGCGCGAGCTCGAGCGGCGGGTGCTGCTCTCCGTGCTGGACCGCAAGTGGCGCGAGCACCTCTACGAGATGGACTACCTGCGGGCCGGCATCCACCTGCGCGCGATGGCCAACCGCGACCCGGTCGTGGAGTACCAGCGCGAGGGCTACGACATGTTCACCGCGATGCTCGACGGCATCAAGGAGGAGTCGGTCGGCTTCCTGTTCAACCTGGAGGTCAAGACCAGGGAGCAGCAGGAGGCCGAGGCCCGGGCCCAGCAGGCCGAGGCCGAGGCCAAGGCGCTGGCCGCCGCGCAGGAGGGCACGGCCCGCGTGCTCGCCCGGCAGCGGGCGGCACAGGAGGCCGCGGCCCGCGCGTCCGCCGCGCCCGCTCCGACCGCCGACGGCGCTGCGCCTGCTCCGGCCCCGGCCCCTGCCCCTGCCCCTGCTCCGGCCGCTGCCTCCGCTGCCGACGACGGGGCCGCGCCCGTGTCGATGGCCAAGCCGTCCGGCGGGCCGGCGGCCCGCCGCTCGACCGGCGCCCCGGCCGGGCGGCCCACCGCCCGCAGGAGCGGCACCCGGCCCGCGGCCCCGGCGACGCCCGAGGCGGAGGCCCCGGCGCCGTCGGGCACCGGGCCGCAGCTGGCGGTCAAGGGTCTCGACGAGCCGCGCCGGCAGGAGGACCTGAGCTACTCGGCGCCCTCGCTCGACGCCTCGCCGAAGGAGAGCGGCCCGGCCAAGGCGGCCAAGACCGCCACGGTCACCGGGACCAAGGAGCCGGCCCGCAACGCGCCGTGCCCCTGCGGCTCGGGCAAGAAGTACAAGGTCTGCCACGGGGCTGCCGGTCGCTGACCGCTCCCGCGCACACCCCGGCGCCCCGCCGACCCCCGTGGTCGGCGGGGCGCCGTCGTCCCGGGATCAGGTGCGGGATGAGGGTCTTCCCTGATGTGCGGAGCGGGGGAGGCGAGGAGCCTGGCCGCATGCCCGGGACCGTCCTCGCCCCTCCACCCGACCGGGTGGGGACGCGGGCCCCCGCGGCCCCGGCGCCGACGCTGCCCGACCGGCTCCGCAGTGACCGCGTGCCGGCGCAGTTCGTCCGGTTCGTGCTGGTCGGCGGCTCGGCGAACGTCGTCTACGCCTGTCTGTTCCTGGCGTTGTCCGGGCTCGGGGACCAGCCGGCCAACCTCGTCGCGGTGGTCGCCTCGACGGCCGTGGCCAACGAGCTGCACCGCCGGCTGACCTTCCGCGCCGGCGACCGGGTCGGCTGGGCGACGGCGCAGTGGGCCGGAGGGGGGATCGCCGTGGCCGGGCTGGCGACCTCCAGCCTCACGCTGGCCGCGCTCGACGCCTGGACGGTCTCCGCCGGTCCGCTGGCGTCGGTGCTCGCGGTCATCGCGGTCAGCGGCGTGGTGGGTCTCGCCCGGTTCGTCGGTCTCCGCTGGGTCCTCGTGGTCCGTCCGGGCGCGGCGGCCCACCCGACGCGGGTGCGGACCTGACCGTCAGCCGATCGACAGGGCGGTGCACCGCCAGCGGCCGTCGATGCCCTCCAGCCGGGCGGCCACCGCGTGCGCGCGGCCGGCCCGCCGTGCCACCGCGCTGACCTCCGCCACGCCGTCGACCGGCTCGCACACGTGCACCGGGCCGAGCAGCAGCGGCGCGCTGCCGGCGGCGCACCAGACCGGTCGCCGTCCGGCGACGAGCGCCGCGTGCACACCGGGGGAGGCGAGCCGCTGCACCTGGGACAGCGGCCGGCGGCCGGCCAGCGCCTCGAGCACGGTCGTGAACAGCAGCCGCCCGGTGGCGCGGGGGTCGGGGAGGTCGGCCCGTACCGACCAGGCCGGGCCGAAGAGGTCCGGCCTGCGGCGGCGGAGTCCCTCCGGCGCCGGCCGCGGACCGGGCCGGTGCGGCGGACGGGGTGGCGGCGTGGCGGGGTCGACCAGGGCGACGGCCGGTCCGGTCAGCGGCGGGTGCAGCGGCGGGACGAGGCTCAGCCGCAGGGTCCGCAGCGGCGCGGCGGTCGGCGGGACGGGGTGGGTGGACACGGTCACGGGAGCTCCCGGGGTCGGGTCGGGGTGGGGGCGACGGGGGCCGGGGGAGCGGCCGGACGGGTTCGGCGGGGTGCGGCCCTCACGGCGGCGGGCGCAGCACCTGACCGGGCAGCAGCAGGTCGGGGTCGGGGCCGATGACGGCGGCGTTCGCCGCCCACCAGCGGCCGACGGCGGCGGCGGTCGCGGAGTCGGGGGGCTCGGCGCCGGTGCGGGCGCGCAGGTCGGCGGCGGCGATGGTCCACAGGCACTCGCCGCGCAGCACGACGTGCTCGCCGGGAGCAGGCATCGGCCAGTCGGGCACCGCGGGAGCGGGGACGGGCGCCGCGGGGGCGGGGGCGGGCGCCGGCCAGTCCGGGACGGCCAGCGGGGCCGGCGCGCCGGCGGTCGCGACGACGACGGGCCCCGCGGTCGCGCACCCGGTCAACGCCGGCGCCGTGACCAGGCCGACGCCGAGGGCGAGCGCGGCGGCCCGCCGGCCGGACGCCGGGACCACTCGGCGCAGGAGGACGCCAGCGGCGGCTCCGGCCAGGCCGGGCAGCGCCGACAGCGCGGTGAGCGCCAGCCCCAGCGCGCCCCAGGCCCAGACGGCCCAGGCGGCGGCCGCGACCGCGTCGAGCAGCAACGCCTCGGGACCGGCGGTGTCGACAAGGGCCTGCAGGTCGCCGCCGCTGCGCAGGAGAGCGGCGAGGTCCGGGGTGAGCGCACGCAGCCCGGCGGCCAGCGCGGCCATGACCGCCGTCGTGACGACGAGTCGACGTGCCGACACGAGC
Source organism: Geodermatophilus sp. SYSU D00698 (assembly GCF_054050335.1). Classification (NCBI taxonomy): domain Bacteria; kingdom Bacillati; phylum Actinomycetota; class Actinomycetes; order Geodermatophilales; family Geodermatophilaceae; genus Geodermatophilus; species Geodermatophilus sp. SYSU D00698. The sequence continues at coordinate 60,558 of NZ_JBJGZD010000017.1, read as the reverse complement.
CCTCCTTGCGTTGACGTCGGCGTACTGAAGCAAGCAAACGCGATCAAACGCAAGAGTCCTTGTGGATCTAGGCTCGGTGACGTGCGCTGGCAGCAGCTGTTCGCCGACCTGCAGGCGGAGTTCGAGGCGGCCGCGGTGGCCGAGGAGCGGGCCGAGCTCCCGTCCCGGTCCCGCGCGGAGGTCGGGGCGCTGCGGCTGGCGGACCGGCTCGGCGGAGCCGTGGGCGGACACGTGTCGCTGCGCTGCCGCGGCGCCGGGGAGGTGGCCGGCCTGCTCACCGGGCTGGGGCCGGACTGGGCGCTGCTCGACGACGGTTCCGGGCGGGAGGTGCTGGTGGCGCTGCCGGCCGTCGTCACGGTGTCCGGGCTGGTGCGGACCACGGCCGCCGCCGCGCCGCCGTCGGCCGTCCGGGCCGCGATGGACCTGCGCCGGGCGCTGCGCGGGCTGGCGCGCGACCGCAGCACCGTGGCCGTCGTCCTCGACGACGGCGGGGTGCTGACCGGGACGGTGGACCGGGTGGGGGCCGACTTCGTGGAGCTCGCCGAGCACGCGGCCGACGACTTCCGTCGGGCCGGCGCGGTGCGCGGCGTGCGGGCGGTGGTGCTCTCGGCGGTCGCCGTGGTGCGGACGCTCGCGCCCGGCGCCGCCTGACCTCAGCGGGTGCGGCGCCGTCCCCGGGCGGGCGCCTCGCCGGCCGGGACCTCGTCCCCGGTGGCCTCCGCGCCGTCGGCCGCGACCTCGTCGGCGGGGGGCACCGCGCCGGCGCGGGCCTCGGCGTACTTCTGCTGGATGAAGCGCTCCAGCTCGTCGACCTCGACCCGCCACTGGCCGCGGCCGCCGATCTGGATGGCGATCAGCTCCCGCCGCCGCACGAGGGCGTAGGCCTGCGACCACGAGACGTTGAGCGTCTCGGCGACGTCGTCGAGGGTCAGGAAGCGCGGTGTGGGCATGGGGCTCTCCGTCCGGTCCCCGCCAGTCTGTCAGGAACGCACTCACCCGCACGTTTCCCGCCCCCACCCGAACGTGTGGACAACCGGTGCACGCATCCGCATCCGTACCGCATCATCTGCGTCCGACCGAGCCTCGCCGTGCCGGTCGGGACGGACGCCCGCCGGTCGGCGGGCCGCCGGGGGATGCCCGGCCAGCGGAGGGAGGAGCGCCCGGTGAGCGCTGCGACGCGCACGGTGCCGGCGGGCCCCGCCGCGGAGACGCCGGCCGGGCCGGTGCCGCGCCGCGTGCGCCCGCCCCGCTGGCTGGACCTGCGCCTGGTGCTCGGCGTGCTGCTCGTCCTGGGCTCGGTGCTGCTGGGAGCCCGCGTGGTCACCGCCGCCGACGCCACCGTGCCCGTGTGGTCGGTGACCGCCGACCTCGCCGCCGGCACCGTGCTCGGCCCCGAGGACCTGGCCGCCGTCGACGTCCGGCTCGGCGACGCCGCCGGCGCCTACCTGTCCACCGGCACCCACCCCGCGGGCCGGACCCTCGCCCGGGCGGTCCGGACCGGCGAGCTGCTGCCCCGGACCGTGCTGGAGGAGCCGGAGGACCTCGTGCAGGTCGCGCTGCCGGTGCAGGCCGGCTACGTGCCGCCGGGCCTGGCCCGCGGCTCGGTCGTCGACGTCTACGGCGTCACCGACCCGGCGGGCACCGCGACGGGGGAGGGCGTCGTGCTCGTGGTCGGCTCGGCACCGGTGCAGGCGGTCAGCGGCCGGGCGGACGGCGTCCTCTCGACGACGACCACGACCGTGCAGGTGGTGGTCGGCGTGGCCGCCGACGAGGCACCCGACGTGCTGGCCGCGATCGGCGGCCGGCCGCTGGTGGTCGTGGTGCACGGGTCCGTCGACGACACCCGTGCGCCCACGGTCCCCCGGTCCCCGGCCGCCACCTCGTCGTCAGCCGCCACCTCGTCGTCGGCGCCGACCTCCTCGTCGCCGCCTGGGACCCCGACACCGGGCCCGAGTCAGGCTCCCGTGCCCGTCCCGCCGGTGCAGCCCGCCCCCGCGCCGGTGGCGCCCGCGGCGCCGCCGGTGGCCGTCGACCCCGCGGCCGGTGCCCCCGCCGCGCCCGCCGCCTGATGGCGCTGCAGGTCGTCACCGCGGTCACCGGCGCGCCGTGGGAGGCGGCGCTGGTCGGTGCGCTCGACCGCGCCGACCACGGCGTCACCGTCGTGCGGCGCTGCGTCGACGCCTCGGACCTGCTGGCCACCGCGGCCACCGGCACCGCCCAGGCCGCGCTGCTGTCGGCCGACCTGCACCGGCTCGACGGCGACGCGGTCGCCCGGCTGGCCGCCGCGGGGGTGGCCGTCGTCGGGCTGGCCGACCCCGGGGACGAGCACGCCGGCGACCGGCTGCGCGCCTTCGGCGTGGGGACGGTGCTGCCGGCCGACGCCCCGGCCGAGGACGTCGTGCGCGCGCTGCGGGACGCCGTCGCGGGCGGGCCGGCGGCCGGGCGCGACGTCGCCGACCCGCGCGCGGCGCTGCCCGCCCCGGCGCTGCCCGGGCAGGAGCCGGAGGAGCAGCGGCCCCCGCGGGGCCGGGTCGTGGCGGTGTGGGGCCCGACCGGCGCGCCCGGCCGGACCACCGTCGCGGTCGGTCTCGCCGACGAGGCCGCCCGCCTCGGCGTCCCCACGCTGCTGGTCGACGCCGACGTCTACGGCGGCGTGGTCGCCCAGGTGCTCGGGCTGCTCGACGAGTCGCCGGGACTGGCCGGGGCGGCGCGGCAGGCGGCGGCCGGCACGCTCGACGACGCCGCGCTCACCCGGCTGGCCTGGTCGGTCCGCCCGCACCTGGCCGTGCTGACCGGGCTGGCGCGCGCCGACCGCTGGCCCGAGCTGCGGCCCGCCGCGGTCGCCGCGGTGCTCACGGAGGCGCGGCGGGCGGCCGACCTCGTCGTCGTGGACTGCGCGTTCAACCTCGAGGAGGACGAGGAGCTGTCCTTCGACACCGCCGCGCCCCGGCGCAACGGCGCCACGGTGACCGTGCTCGAGTCCGCCGACGACGTCCTCTGCGTCAGCGGCGCCGACCCGGTGGCGCTGCAGCGCACCGTCCGCGCCCTCGGCCAGCTGCGCGACCTGCTGCCGGAGGTGGAGCCGGCGGTCGTGGTCAACCAGGTGCGCCGCGGGCCGGTCCCCGGGGACCCGCGCGAGGAGATCGCGGGCGCCCTCGAGCGCTTCGCCGGCCGCGGGGTCCGCGCGTTCCTGCCGGCCGACCGCCGCGCCACCGACGCCGCCCTCGCCTCCGGCCGGACGCTCGCCGAGGTGGCCCCCGGCTCCCCGCTGCGCGCCGCCCTGCGGTCGCTCGCCGCCGGGCTCGCACGGGTGCCCGGGCCCTCCGCGGGCCGGCGCGGCCGCCTCCGCCGGAGGGCCGGGTGACGCCGCCGTGCCGGCCCGGTGCCTCCCCGTCCTGCAGGTGTGCCGGCCTCCGCCCCCGACGTACGGTGGGCTCCCGATCCGGAGGAGGACGATGGCCGAGCGGCTGAGCACCCTGGACGCGTCGTTCCTCTACCTGGAGGACGACGGGGTGCCGATCCACGTCGCCGGAGTCCTGGTCCTGGAGCCGGTCGAGGGCGGTCTCGACACCCTCGCCGAGCTGGTCGAGGCGCGGCTGCCGCTGGTGCCGCGCTACCGGCAGCGGATCGTGCCGGTGCCGGGCCACCTGGCCAACCCGGTGTGGGCGGACGACCCCGAATTCGACGTCGCCTACCACGTCCGGCGGTCGGCGGTGCCGCGCCCGGGCACCGAGGCGCAGCTGCTCGACCTGGTCTCCCGGGTGACCTCGCGCCCGCTGGACCGCGGCCGGCCGCTGTGGGAGATCTACCTCGTCGAGGGCCTGTCCGGCGGCCGGGTCGCGGTGGTCACCAAGACCCACCCCGCGCTGGTCGACGGCCTGGGCGCCGTGGACATCGCGCAGGTCCTGCTCGACCCCTCGCCGGACGCGCCGGTCCCGTCGGCCGACGACTGGGCGCCGCGGCGGGTGCCCGGCCCGGTCGAGCTGGTCCGCGACGCGCTCGGGGACTACGTGCAGCGCCCGACGGCGGTGCTCGAGACCGCACGGTCGGCGGTCGGTGACCTGCGCTCCACCGCGGCGCGGGTGCGGGGCGTGGCCGGAGGGCTGGTGCGGGCGGCCCGCTCGGCGGTCGTCCCGGCACCGCACGGCCCGCTCGCCCGCACGCTGGGCAACCAGCGGCGGGTCGCCGTCGCGCGCGCCGACCTCGAGGACCTCAAGGCGATCCGCAAGGCGCACGGCGGCACGATCAACGACGTCCTGCTGACCGTGCTCAGCGGCGCCCTGCGCGACTGGCTGCTGTCCCGCGGCGAGCCGGTGCTCGGCTCGACCGCCGTCCGCGCGCTGGTGCCGGTGTCGGTGCAGGGCGAGGAGCAGGACGCGCCGGGCAGCAGCGTGGCGGCCTACCTGGTCGACCTGCCGGTCGGGGAGCCCAACCCGTGGGTGCGGCTGGCCCGCCTCAGCTACGCGATGCGCGGGGTGACCGGCTCGGGCCGCTCGGTCCGCGCCGACACGCTCGTCGCGCTGACCGGTTTCGCCCCGCCGACGCTGCACGCGCTCGGTGCGCGCGCGGCCCGGGGGCTGTCGCGGCGGATGTTCAACCTCGTCGTCACCAACGTCCCGGGCCCGCAGGTGCCGCTGTACGCCGCCGGCAGCCGGATGCTGGAGGTGTTCCCCGTGGTCCCGCTCGTCGGTGGGCAGGGTCTGGCGGTCGGCATGACCAGCTACGACGGGCACGTCTACGTCGGGCTCAACGCCGACCGGGACGGCGTCGGGGACGTGGACGTGCTGGCCGACCTCGTCGAGCAGGAGGTCGGGGCGCTCGCCGACTCCGTGCGCTGACCCGGCGGCGGACCCGCGCCGGGGGGTGCGGGATACGGTCGCCTTCCCCGACAGGAGAGGAGCGGCCGGGTGCGGATCTACCTGCCGGCGACGACGAGCGTCCTCCGCACGCTCGTGGACGAGGGCCGGCTGAGCGGTCCGCACACCGGCTTCGCGGTCACCCCGCGGCTGCGCGACCACTACGCGCTCAGCGACGCCGCGGCCGACGTCGAGGAGCTGGAGTACGCGGCGCTGCTCGCCGCCGCCCGGGCCAGCCTGCGGCTGGTCGACGTCGACCCCACGGCCGCCCGCCGCCGCGTGGTGCTCGCCGCCGACGTCCCCGACGGCGCGGTCACCGAGATCGACGACCCGGACACCGACCCCGGCGCCGTGCGGGTCACCGCCGACGTCGCGCTCGCCGACGTGGCCAGCGCGCACGTCGACGGCGCGGAGGCCGAGGAGGACGTGCGCGCCGCGGTCGCCGTGGTGCTCGAGGCCGACCTCGGCAGCGAGGAGGCGCAGTTCGTCGTCGACCAGGCCGAGGGGCACGAGCTGGCCTGGTACGCCACGCAGGAGATCGGCCCGGCGCTCGACCTGCTCTGACCGGCCGGTCACGGGCCCGCCCGCAGCGTGCGGGCGACCTGGACCCGCTGCGGGTTCCCGGCGGTGACCAGCCAGCCCGACCCCGGCCGGACCGGCACCGGCGTCCGGGGCAGCCGGGTGCCCAGCAGGTCCGCGTCGCCGGGGCCCGGGCACAGCAGCAGGCCGCTGCGGCCGCGGCGCAGCTCGGCGACCGGGCCGCGGAAGGCGGGGGAGAGCTCCCCGGCCGTCCCGGCGGCGAGCACGAGCACCTCGCCGTCGGTGCGGTCGCCGCCGGTGAGGGCGGTGCCCACGGGTGAGTCGGCGAGCGTCCCGGCGTCGTCCAGCAGCACCGCGCCCGGGCGCCCGGCCAGGCCCGCGCACCACGCCCGCCAGCCGGCGACGTCGTCGGCGGGGAGCACCGGCAGCCCGTCCGGCGCGGACCGGCCGCCCCGGGCCACCCGCACGACGGGGACGCCGACCGCCGTCAGCGTCGTTCCCAGCGCCGCCAGGGTGCTGGTGCGGCCGCTGCCGGGCGGGCCGACGACGAGCAGCCCGCCGGTGCGCAGCAGGTCGACGGTGAGCAGCTCCCCCTCGTCGCCGCCGGGACCCAGCGGCACGCGGCGGAGCAGGTCGGTGCCCTCCCCGGGAGGCGGCTGCACCGGCGGCGGGTCCGGCGGCAGCTCGGGGACGACCAGCGGCCCGGCGCCCGGTGGGGCGGCCGGCGCGGTGCGGCACAGCGGCCGGGGCAGCGCGAGCTGGCACTCGAGCGCCTCCTCGCCCAGCAGCGCCCGGCCCGGCGGGCGCGCGCCGGGGACCGCGCGGACCGGCACGCCGGCCACGGCGTAGTCGGCGCGGTCGAGCAGCGGGAGGACCAGGCGGGTCCCCGCGGCGGCGGCCAGCCGTCCCCCGGGCACGGCGCGGTCGGCGGTCAGGACGCAGGTCAGCACGGCGGCGCCGCCGTCGCGGACCAGCCGGAGGAACTCGGCCGCGCCCTGCCCCGGGACCGCCTCGTCCAACTGCGCCAGCAGTGCGTCCACCCCGTCGACCAGGAGCAGGACCGCCGGGGCGTCCGCACCTCCTCCGGCCCGCCGCCCGGCGACCTCCCCGGCCAGCCGGGACACCAGCCGGACGGTGCGCAGCGCGTCGCCCCCGCCGACCACCGTCCCGGTGTGCGGCAGGCCGGCGGCCTCGGCGGCCAGCGCGCCACCGGCGTGGTCGAGGACGTGCACGTGCAGGCGGCCGGGGGACAGCCGCTCCACGGCCTCGGCGAGCACCGTGCGGAGCAGTGTGGTGCGGCCGCTGCGGGGACCCCCCACGGCCAGCCAGCCGCCGCCGCGGTCGAGGTCGAGCAGCAGCGGCTCGCGCGCCTGCCGGTCGGGGCGGTCGACGAGCCCCAGCACCAGCCGCGTCGGAGGGCCGCCCGCGACGGGGAGGTCGCTCGTCCTCAGCTCCTCCGGGAGCGCCGGCTGCCAGGGCCGGTGTGGCCTCCGCGCGCCCGACGCCGCGGCGTGGCCGGTGGTCGCCGCGGTGACCCGGGCGAGGTCGGTCGGGCCGGCGGGCGTCCCGGGCGCGGTCCCCGCCGGGGGCGCCGGCCAGCACCAGCGGGTCACCGTCGGGTCGGCAGCCGCCGCGGGGCCGAGCGACACCCGTGCCGCCTGGAACGGGACCGGGCGGCCGCTGCCGGTCCGCAGGTACCCGCGGCCGGGACGGTCGGCCGGCACCGTCGCGGCGACCCCGCTGCCGAGCACGTCGCGCGAGTCGGCCTCGTCGGTGGTGCGCAGGCACAGCCGCAGCGAGCAGTTGGCCCGGATCTCGGGGGACACCACGCCGCCGGGGCGCTGGGTCGCGAGCACCAGGTGCACGCCGAGGGAGCGGCCCCGCTGGGCGATGCCGACCAGGCCGGTGACGAACTCCGGCAGCTCCTCGGCCAGGCCCGCGAACTCGTCGACGACGATCACCAGCCGCGCCAGCTCCACCTCCGGCGGGAGCGCCGCGAGGTCGGGGACCCCCGCTGCGGCCAGCAGTGCCTCGCGGCGGGAGAGCTCCGCGGTCAGCGACCGCAGCGCCCGGGCGGTGGCCGCGCCGTCCAGGTCGGTCACCAGGCCGACGGTGTGCGGCAGCGCGACGGCCTCCGCGAAGGCGGCGCCGCCCTTGTAGTCGACCAGCAGGAACGAGCACCGGTCGGGCGGGTGCGCCAGCGCGAGCCCGGCCACCAACGTCTGCAGCAGCTCGGACTTCCCCGATCCGGTCGTCCCCGCCACCAGGGCGTGCGGCCCGTCCCGCACCAGGTCGACCTCGGCTGCGCCGTCCGCGGTCACGCCCAGCCGGGCGGTGAGCGACGACCGCGTGGCCGACCACGCGCCCGGCACCTCCCCGGCGGGCAGGTCCCGGCCGTCCGCGAGCAGGTCGAGCAGGCGCACGGTGCGCGGCAGCCCCGCGCCCTGCCGGGCGGGCGCCAGGGGAGCCAGGTCGCGGGCCAGCCGTGCCGCGGCGGCGAGGGGCAGCCGGTCGACGACGACGTCGGCGGGGAGCGCGCCGTCGCCGAGGCCGAGCCGCCCGGTGTCGCCGGTCTCGCCCCCGACCTCGAGGACGGCCGGGACGCAGCCGCCGAGGTCCTCGCCGCGGCGGGCGAGTGCCAGCAGCACCGCGCCCCGCTCGCGGCACCGGCGCAGGAGCTCCGCGAGCGCGGGGTCGACGGGCCGGTCGACGACGAGGACCGGCGTCCCCTCGGCGTCCCCGCACCCGTCGGCCAGGCCGGTCAGCCACGAGGGCAGCGCCGGGTCGGCTCCGGACCCCGGGAGGTGGACCGATACCGCGCCCGCCGGCAGGTGCGGCAGCCACCGCGCCCAGGACCAGTCGGCCGCACGCCCGGCGGAGGCGAGGACCGCGACGTCGACGTCGCCGGGTGCGGACAGGGCGACCAGCTGCGCCAGCAGCCCCCGCACCACCCCCAGCGCGGGCTCCCGCGGGCCGGTCACGGCCAGGCCCCCGGTGTGCCGCAGGTCGACGGTCACCGGCAGGTCGGCCGCCGCCTCGGGCAGCCGCCGGCCCGCCTCGACGCGGACCACCCGCGTGGGGCCCGCGCCGGTCCCCACCCGCACGGTCAGCGCCGCCGCGTCCCCGGGGCGGCGGGACCACAGCAGGGTGGTCCGCCGGCGCGCCGCGGCGGTCAGCGCCGCCAGGTCGGGAGCGGCCGCCCGCGCCGCCCGGACGTCGGCCCGGACCGCCTCGGCCAGCCGGGCGCGGGCCTCCCGCACCTCCCCGGCGTGCGCCGCGGCCGCCCGCCGGCCGGTGCGCGACCCGCTCCACCGGTCCGACGCCCAGCTGCCCACCGCCACCAGCGGGCCCAGCAGCGCGAAGAACAGGAAGGTCGGTGCCGACAGCACCAGCGCGAGCGCGACCCCGGCGACCGCCGGCAGCACGACGGCCACCCAGCCCAGCCGGCGCCGCGGTGCGGCAGCGGGCGGGTCCGGCCACGCCACCTCCGCCTCCGGGCGGTGCGCGGGCGGCGGGACGCCCGGGCGGACGAGCCGGCGGCCGCCCGGCCCGGGCCGCAGTGCCGCGCGCCCGTCCCGTGGTCCGGTGACGGTCACCGAGCTCGCGCCCAGCCGCAGCACCGCCCCGGGGCGCCACGGGTGCGCCGCGCAGTCGAGGTCGGCGTCGTCGAGCCGGCTGCCGTTGGTCGAGCCGAGGTCGGTCACGGTGATGCCGCCGGCGCCGACGTCCAGCGCGACGTGCCGGCGGGAGACCCCGGGATCGGGGAGGGACAGCGTGGCGCCGGCGCCGCGGCCGAGCACGTGCCGGCCGGTGGCCAGCGGGACGGCGGTGCCCGCGGCGGGCCCGCCGACCACGTGCAGCTCCAGGGGGCTGGCGGCCGGCTCGCCGGACGGGGGGACCGGGCGGCCCAGGCCCAGGACCGCGCCGTGGACCAGGCGGTCGTCGGTGAGGAGGAGCTCCCCGGGCAGCCGGGTGCTGCCGGACCACAGCCCCGCTGCCGCGGTGCCGAGGGCGGCGGTCAGCGGGACCAGCACGGTGTCGAGCCGGGCGTCCTCGGGGGCGCGGACCTCGACGTCGACGGCGCCGTCGGGGCCGACCACCGTCCAGCAGCGGGCCTCGGCGCCGGCGGGGAGGGGAGCGGACACGGGCGCGACGCTCCCGGCCGCGGGCCGGCCGCGGTGCCCGCCGGCCCGGGTTGTGGACGGGGCCGGGGCTGTGGACGGCGTCGGCGCCTCCGGGACGGGTGCGGCCTAGCGTCCGCAGCCACCCGGGAGGGACCCGGGACGGACAGGAGGAGCCATGAGGGTCGACATCGGGACGCTGCAGTCGATGGCCGGGCGGTGCCAGGCCGAGGCGGCCGAGACCGCCGCGCGGCACGCGACGCTGTCGAGCACGGTCACGAGCTCGGTGCTCGACGGCTGGACCGACAGCCAGGCCGCGGTGCAGTTCAGCGCGCTCTACGAGCAGTGGCGGGTCTCGGCCCAGGGGGTGAGCGACGCACTCACCGGCATGGGCGGGCTGCTCACCGCGGTCGCCGCGTCCTACCAGCAGCACGAGGCGGACGTGGCCGCCCGCATCGGTGCGCTGATCTGACGCCGGGTCAGCCGGGTGGTGCCGCGGCGGACAGCGTGGCGGCCCGCCCGGGCTGCAGGCGCCGGCGCACCGCGGCGACGGCCTCGGGTGCCCGCTCCCACGGCAGGATCGACAGGATCGCCACGCAGTGCGGCAGGAAGATGATCCGCAGCCCGCCGAACACCATGAGGTGGAAGCCCAGCAGGAACACGACGAGGGCGACGCGGGCCCGGTCGGACCGGACGAGCAGCATCAGCGGCGCGGCGAACTCGAACACGAGCATCACCCACTGCACGGTCACCAGCAGGCCGGGGACGTCGAGCGTCCAGTCCGACAGGGCGGTGCCCCGGCGGATCACCGCACGGGTGATGGTCGAGCCGGTCGCCCAGTCCCAGCCGCCGAAGCGCATCTTCGCCCAGGCCGCGAGGAAGTAGGTGAGCATCACCGTCACCATCACGGCGGCCATCGCCCAGCCGGCGGCCTCGGACCGGCGGCGGTCGCGCCAGCGGACCCGGCCGATGGTGGGCAGCACGGCGAGCGCGACGAGGTAGGCGATGCGGTCGTGGTCGACCTTGCCGTAGCTCATCGCGATGACCATCCACTCGAGGTAGAGCACGAACACGGCCGTGCCGAGCAGACGGGGGGCGCGGCCGGTGGCCGCGGCCAGGGCGGTGAGGACCAGCCCCCACTGCACGACGTGGACGACGGTCGACGTCGGCGTGGGCAGGTGCAGCACGCGGGCGATCTCGAGGGGCTGGTACCAGACGGTCGGCACCTCGGCGTGCGCGCGCACCCAGGCGGTGGTGAGGAAGACGTCGACCGGCACGAACAGGTAGGCGATGGTGCGGAACACCGCGACGCGGGCCAGCGGGACCGGGCGGGTCCAGAAGCCGCGCAGGCCGCGGACCGCGGAGACGAGGGAGGTGACCGGTGAGGAGCTCACGCGCCGGCCCCCAGGTCCTGCTCGACGAGGACGCGGTCGGTCCACGCGCCGGTCGGCTGCCCGTCGGCGAGCTCGAAGTGCCGCTGCACCACCTGCACCTCGACGAGGTCGGGGGCGTCCGGGTGCCGGCGCGCGTAGGTCTCGGCCAGCGTCACCAGCAGCACGGGGTCGTCGACCAGCCGCGGGAGCTGCCCCTCGAACTCGGCCCGGCGCAGCCCCACCTCGCCGCCGGACAGGCGCACCTCCTCGCCCTCACCGGTCAGGCCGACCACGCGGGTGGAGACCACCGGCGCGTTCACCTCGGCGCGGGTCGAGTACATCTTGAACGGGCCGAACGGGAACGAGGCGTCGGTGCCCCAGACCGTCCCGGCGAGCAGCAGCGCGAGGACGGCCAGGGAGGCAGCGAGGCGGACGCGGCGCCCGCCGGTGGAGAGCCTGACGACGTCCGCCTCCGCGGGGTCGCCGGCGCGGGACGGCTGGACCACCCGGGCATCGTAGGATCGGCGCCCGTCCAGATGGGTCACCGACGCCGCGTGGTGGGCAACTGGCCTGCCCGGCCCGGGACGGCCCCTGCGCCCGCGCACGACGTCGGCACCGTCCACCGCACGACGACGTCGGAGGAGCGCACATGCAGTTCGGTCGGTACTACGAGGAGTTCGAGGTCGGGGCGGTCTACAAGCACTGGCCCGGGAAGACCGTCACCGAGTACGACGACCACCTGTTCTGCCTCATCACGATGAACCACCACCCGCTGCACCTGGACACCCACTACGCGGCGGAGACCACGGACTTCGGCAAGAACGTCGTCGTCGGCAACTACGTCTACTCGCTGCTGCTCGGCATGAGCGTGCCCGACGTGTCGGGCAAGGCCATCGCCAACCTGGAGATCGAGTCGCTGCGGCACGTGGCGCCGACCTTCCACGGCGACACCGTCTACGGCGAGACCACCGTCCTGGACAAGACGGAGTCGAGGTCGAAGGACGACCGCGGCGTCGTGTACGTCGAGACGATCGGCTACAAGCAGGACGGCACCGTCGTCTGCGTCTTCCGGCGCAAGGTCATGGTGCCCAAGCGCTCCTACGGCGAGGCCCGCGGCGGCGAGCAGCCCGGCCGCCCGGAGCCGAAGCCGCGCCCCTGAGGGCAGGGGGCGCTGCCGGACCGGTCAGGACGGCAGCGCACCCCATCCGCGCAGCGTCGCGACCAGTCCCGGCGTGCAGGCCAGCCGGCCGAGGTCGGCGGCGCCGGCCCAGGTGACCGCGTCGGCGTCGTCGCCCGGGACCGGCGTCGCGGCCGGGGCCTCGAGGGTGCAGGCGAAGTCCACGACGTCGTAGACGACACCGTCGCCGGGGACGGTCACCCGGCCGACCTCCGCGCCGACCCGGACCGCCAGCCCGGTCTCCTCGCGCACCTCGCGGGCGACCGCCGCGGGCAGCGTCTCACCCGGCTCCACCCGCCCGCCGGGCACCGACCACAGCCCCCGACCGGGGGCGTTGCGCCGGCGGACCAGCAGCAGCCGGCCCTCCCCGTCGAGGACCACGGCGCCGACGCAGGCCTGCACCGGCAGCCGGTCGCCGGGGGAGTCGGGAGCCACGACGGCAGGCTACGGCCGGGACCGCGGCGGGACGGCCCGGCCCGGCGGCACGGCGCCGTCCGCCAGCGCTTGACGTCAGCCCCGAGTGACAGGACGGTGTCTTGCGATGAGCGCCTCCCCGGTCTGTCCCCGCTGTGGCGAACCACTGGTGGTGCGCCCCGGGGACTCGGCGGTGGCCTGGTGCCACGTGCACGGCGCGGTCACCCCGCTGCACCACACCACGCTCATCGCCCACGACGCGATCGCGGCGGTGACCGCCGACGCCCGGGTGCCGGCGTGGGTGCCCGACCCGGTGCCGCCGGGCTGGTCGGTGACCGGCCTGGCCTGGGGCGGGGAACCCGGGGCGCGGGCGATCGTCGTCGGCTGCGCCGGCCCGGCGCCGCTGGGCGGGTCGGCGGAGCTGGTGCTGGTCGCCGAGGAGCCGGGCATGGGCGTGGGCTGCGGCTACGCCGGCCTGCCGGGCCTGGACCCCGGCGACGTCATCACCGGCCCCTCGTCGGCGTCGGTGGAGGCCGCCGGCCAGCACGCGCCGCTGTGGGCGGTGCCCACCTCCGACGACCGGGCCGCCTTCGTCGGCGAGGCGTTCGGCGTGTGGCTGTGGCTGGTGATGTGGCCGATGTCGGCGGCCTGGCTGCTGGCCGAGGAGATGCGCCTGCTCGACCTCCGCGAACGGCTCTACCCGGACCTTCCGCTCGGCCCGCCCAGCGAGCACCTGCTGCCGGGGGACTGACCCGTCCGTCCGCCGCCCGGCGTGTCCCGGCGGAGGGCACTGGGGCCTGTGTTACCCATGGGGCCGGCCTCCGGGCCGACCCGCGCGGGCACGTCGTCCGCCGGTCCGAGCGGATCCCCCGGGGGTGGCGGTGAACCTGAAGAAGGTGCTCGTCTGGCTGGCGGTGGCCTTCGTCGTGTTCTACGTCATCCAGCGCCCCGAGGCCTCGGCCGACGTGGTGCGCGGCGCCGGGGAGGCGCTCGGCAGCGCCGCGTCGTCGATCGCGGCCTTCGTCGGCTCGCTCGTCTGACCCCGCCGTGAGCGGCCCGGCCGGCGGCCGCCCGCCGCGGTGGGCCAAGGACGCCGCCAAGTACCTGCTCCCCGGTGAGCAGGCGGTCGTGGCGACCCGCCGGCACTGGGCGGTGCTGCTCTGGCCGGGCGCGAAGGCGGTCGCCGTCCTGCTCACCGGGCTGTGGGTGCTCACCCTCGACCCGGACAACCGGGTCAGCGCGAGCGTCGGGCTGCTCGTCGTCCTCGGCGCCCTCGGCTGGTTCGCGCTGCGGGCCGGCGAGTGGTGGATGCGGCACTTCATCGTCACCCGCCGCCGCGTGCTGCTGACCTCGGGGATCGTCGCCCGCACGGTCAGCCTGCTGCCGCTGCGCCGGATCACCGACCTGACGTGGAAGGAGACCGTCCCCGGGCAGCTGCTCGGCTACGGCACCTTCCGGTTCGAGTCGGCCGGCTCGCAGCAGGCGCTGTCGCAGATCACCCACCTGCCGCGCGCGGACCTGCTCTACCGCGAGGTGAGCGAGCTGCTGTTCGGCGGTGACGGGGGCGGCGCCGCGGCCGGCGACGACGAGGGCAACCCGGACGACAACGGGCGCCCCGCCGCGGCGCCGCCCCGGCACGACACCCAGCCGATCCCGCGCCTGCCGGGGGCCTGAGCAGCGCGCGCCCGCCTGGGGGAGGCTGGACGCCGATGCGCATCGACCTGCACACCCACTCGTCGGTCTCCGACGGCACCGACACCCCGGCCCGGCTCCTGGCCGCTGCCCGCGCCGCCGGCCTCGACGTCGTCGCGCTCACCGACCACGACACGACCGACGGGTGGGCGGCGGCCGCCGCGGCCCGGCCGGAGGGGCTGACCGTCGTCCCGGGCCTGGAGCTGTCCGCGCGCTGGTTCCCCGCCGAGGGGCGGCCGGTCAGCGTGCACCTGCTGGCCTACCTGTTTGACCCGGACCACCCGGAGCTGGCCGGCGAGCTGCGGCGGCTGCGCGAGGAGCGGCTGACCCGCGGCCAGCGGATGGTCGCCGCGCTCGCCGCGGCCGGTTACCCGGTGGAGTGGCAGCGGGTCCTGGACTCCAGCGGCGGCGCGGTGGTGGGCCGCCCGCACGTGGCCCGGGCGCTGGTCGAGGCGGGCGTCGTCGCGTCGGTCGACCAGGCCTTCACCACGCTGCTGCACCAGGGTGGCCCGTACCACGTGACCAAGGCCGACACCGACGTGCTCGAGGGCATCCGGCTGGTCCGGGCGGCCGGCGGCGTGCCGGTGTTCGCCCACGGCCTGGCGACCCGGCGCGGCCGGGTGGTCGACGACGCCGCGATCGCCGCGATGGCCGACGCCGGGCTGGTCGGCCTGGAGGTCGACCACCCCGACCACGACCCGGCCCAGCGCGAGCACCTGCGCGGCCTGGCCGCCGACCTCGGGCTGCTGGTGACCGGGTCCAGCGACCACCACGGCGCGAACAAGGCGACGCCGCTCGGCGCGTGCACCACCGACCCGGAGCAGTACGAGGCACTGGTGGCCGCGTCCACCGGCAGCGTGCCCCTGGCCGACCGGGGCGCCGTCGCCGGTTAGCGTGGCCGGGTGAGGCAGTCCGACGGCGCACAGCTCGAGATGCCCGGCATGCCGCGCCGGCTGTTCCCCGCGACGCCGAGCAAGCTGGCCACCTTCGCCGACTGCCCGCGGCGCTACCGCTTCGCCTACGTCGACCGGCCGACGCCGCCCAAGGGCCCGCCGTGGGCGCACAACACGGTCGGCTCCGCCGTCCACGCCGCGCTGCGCTCGTGGTGGGACCTGCCGCGGGCCCGCCGCACCGCCGTCGCCGCCCGGCAGCTGCTCTACGGCGTCTGGTCGGCCAACGGCTTCCGCGACGACGAGCAGGCCGCCCGCTGGCGCGCCACCGCGGCCGGCTGGGTCACCGGCTACGTCGAGGCGCTGGACCCCGCCGAGGAGCCGGTCGGGCTGGAGCGGCAGGTCTCGTGCACCACCGAGCGGCTGGCGCTGACCGGGCGGGTCGACCGCATCGACCAGCGCGGCGACGAGCTGGTCGTCGTCGACTACAAGACCGGCCGGGTGCCCAGCACCGACGACGAGGCGCGCGGGTCGGCCGCGCTGGCGGCCTACGTGCTCGGCGTGCGGCGCACGCTGCGCCGGCCGTGCAGCCGGGTCGAGCTGCACCACCTGCCCAGCGGGACGGTCGCCTCCTTCGAGCACACCGAGCGGTCGCTGGCCAACCACGTGCGCCGGGCCGAGGACGTCGCGGAGGACATCGCCGTCGCCACCCGGCGGGTGGAGGACGGCGTGCCGCCGGACGAGGCGTTCCCCGCCGTCCCCGGTCGGCAGTGCGGCTGGTGCGACTTCCGGCCCAGCTGCCCGGTGGGGCAGGCGGCGACGCCGCCGCGGGAGACCTGGAGCTTCCTGCCCGCCGACGACGACGCGGCGGGGGCCCAGGCGCGAGAGGGCTAGGCGCCGACCTCGACCGCGCCCGCCGTCCGCTCGAAGGCGGCGCGCCGGATCGGGGAGTGCCGGGCCCGCTCGGGCAGCGCGAGCATCCCGGTGCGGAACGCCCGCAGCGCCGCCGTCGCCGCCGTGTCGGTCAGCGTCAGCCCGGGCAGCGAGGCCATCCGGCGCGCCCATGGCGGCAGGGTGGCCACCGCCAGCGACGCCAGCGACCCCCAGGCCGGCCGGGCCGGGGTCAGGAACTGCACCCAGCGCGGCATCGGCGGGACGACGAGGAAGCGCCACGCCTCCCGCCCGGCCGCGGTGAGCGTGAGCTCGGGCCGGAGCCGCTCGAAGTAGCCGGCGAGCGCGGCCACCGAGTCGGGGACGTCGGCGGGGTCGATCCCGATGAGCTCGGCGGCGGTCACCTGCTCGGCCACGTACCGGTCGGCCTCCGCGGGGGTGACGACGCCGACGCGGCGGGCGACGTCGAGCAGCGAGTCGACCTCGCAGTTGTGCACCCACAGCAGCAGGTCGGGGTCGTCGACGCGGTAGGTGCGGCCGGTGGTCTCCTCGGTGCCGCCCAGGCGCCGGTGCACGCCGCGGACCCGCCGCACCGCGCGGACCGCCTCGCGGCGGGTGCCGAAGGTCAGCGTGTCGACGTACTCGGCAGTGCGCACCAGCCGCTGCCACGGCGACGCGCGGAAGACCGAGTTGCGGGCCACCCCGTCCATCGCGACCGGGTGCAGCGCCTGCAGCAGCAGCGCGCGCAGCCCGCCGACGCTGTAGACCGGGTCGGCGTGCACCCGCCAGGTGACGCTGTCGGGCCCGAAGAACCCGAGCAGGTCCTCCTCCGTCGTCCAGTCGCGCGCCGAGGGCCGGGCGCCGCTCACCGGGTCCCCTCCGGCACCGAGGACCAGAACGCCTCGAGCACCTCGAGCGTGCGGCGTGGGTTCTCGACGGCGGGGGAGTGGATCGCGCCGTCGATGACCTCGTGCCGGGCGCCCAGCCGGCGGGCCATGTCCGCCTGGACGTCCGGCGGCCAGGCGTCGTCGGCCACGCCGTGGGCGACCAGCACCGGCACGCCGGTGCTGGCCAGCTCGGCCACGCGGTCGGGCTCGGTGGTCATCGCGTCGGCCATGCCGCGCAGCCCCGCCGCGGTGTTGCGGAGGAACCGGCGGGCGTAGAACGCGCGGGTGGGGGCGGGCACCGCCTGGGCGCGCTCGTCGGTCATCGCCAGCTGCTCGAGCGTGGCGTGCACGGCGGGGACGCCGCCGGAGTCCAGCAGCGGGCCGAGGTGCTCGAGCAGCTCGGCGCGCCGGCCGCCCAGCCGGGCGGGGCCCGACCCGAGCAGGGTCAGCGAGCGGAAGGCGGCGGGATCGGCGAGGACGGCGCCGCGGCCGACCAGCCCGCCGAAGCTGTGCCCGAGCAGGTGCGGGGTGCCGGTCTCCTCGCGCAGCAGGGAGGCCACGGCGACGACGTCGGCGGCGAGTTCGGCGACCGAGTAGGCGGCGGGGTCGTCGGGGCCGGGGGACTCGTACTGCCCGCGCTGGTCGATCGCCACCACCCGGTAGCCGTCGGCGGCCAGCGGCGCGAGCAGCGGGGCGAAGTCCTCCTTGCTGCCGGTGTACCCGGCGACCAGCAGCACCGTGCCGCTGGGCCCGTCGCCGCCGGTGTCCAGCGCGGCCAGGGGCCCGGCCCGCCCGGGGAGGGTGCGCGCCGTCGCGTCGTGGTCGGCGAGCTGGCGCAGGTCGTCGGCGGCGATGGCGAGGTCGGGGCTGTGCGAGGTGCCGGGCAGGACCATGGTCCCCAGTGAACCTCGCCGTCGGCGGCCGCGCCGCCGCGCGGGGGCTATGCGTACCCGAGCACCCGGTCGGGGAGCGCGTAGACGAGCACCGGCCCGGCGACGGCGGCGCGCCCGCCGGGCGCCGGCGGGTCCTGCAGCGCCACCCGGGAGAGCTCGGCGCCGGTGGCCGGGTCGCGCAGGACGAGGCCGCCGGGCTCGGGCACCCAGACGCCGGCCTGCCCGGCCTCGCCCTTGCCGGCGGCGGAGGCGGTGGGCAGGCCGAGGGCGGGCAGTGACCACAGGGTGGCGCCGCTCGTGCCGTCCAGCGCCCGGACGGTGCCGCGCGCCCACACCAGCGCGACGTCGCCGGTCCCGGACTGCAGCACGGGATCGCCCTCCGCGCCGCCGTCGGTCGCGGCCGGGAGCACGAGCTCCTGCAGCTGCGTGCCGTCGTCGGGGCGGTGGACCAGCAGGGCGTCGCCGGTGACGACGGCGACCAGCCGGTCCACGCCGGCCAGCCGCACGTCGGCGCCGTCCGCGACGGCCAGGTCGCGGGTCCAGCGGGCCTCGCCGGAGAAGGAGTCGAACAGCCGCAGCTGGACGGCGGCCGAGCCGGTGCAGCGCTGCAGCACCGCGACGCCGGCGCTGCCCGCGGCGGTGTCGAGCAGCGTGCAGCCGGACTCCGCGCCCGCCCGCCAGCGGACGTTGTCCCCGACCGGGTCGAGGACGACGACGCCGGTGTCGCTGCTGGCGAGGACCACCTGGTCGGCGCCGGTGACGGTGGCGTCGCCGCGCAGGCTCAGGTTGCGGGTCCAGGAGCGCACGCCGGTGGCCGCGGTGAGCGCCAGCGCCTCGTCGCAGCGGTCCGCGGTGCGGAAGACGGCGACGACCAGCCCGTCGCCGGCGGAGAGCCCGCACAGCGCGGCGTCGGTGCGCCGGTAGTGCCAGGCCTCCTCGCCGGTGGCCGGGTCCAGCGCCGTGACGCCGTCGGCGACGGGCACGACCACCCGCCCGCCCTCGACGACGGCGTCCGGCAGCGGGACGTCGACGTCGGCCGACCAGGCGGGCGCGAGCTCACCGGCCGGCGCGGTCGAGGGGACCGGCGGCTCGCCGGCGGTGGTGCTGTCGGTCGCGGCGACGCTCGACCCCCGCCACAGCAGGGTGGCGACGACGGCCAGCGCGAGCGCGGCCGCCGTCCAGACCCACACCCGCAGCGGCGGGGGACGCAGCGCCACGCGGCGTCTTACGCGGCGGACTCGGAGTCGCCGCCGTCGCCGTCGCCGTCCTGTCCCTCGGCGCCGGAGGTCGCGGAGGCGCCGGAGCGACCCCGGCCGCCGCGGCGGCGACGGCGGCGCGGCCCGGCCGCGCCCTCGCCGGAGCCGGCGGGCGCGGCCCCGGCCGGGGACGCGGGGGCCTCGCCGGACCCGGCCTCACCCGACGCGGCGTCGGCGGGCGCGGCGGCCATGGCCTCGGCCGCGGCGCCGCCGCGGGTGCGGCGGCGCGAGCGGGACCGGGCCGGGCGCTCGCCCTCGGTGCGGGACTCCTCCCGCGCGGGACCGCGGCCGGCGCCCCTGGTCTTCTTGCCCGTCTCGCCGAGGTCCTCGAGCACCTCCGCGTCGAGGCCCTCGCGGGTCCGCTGCGCGCGCGGCAGCCGGCCCTTGGCGCCCTCGGGGACGTCGAGGTCGGTGTAGACCCACGGCGAGGTGGAGTAGGTCTCCGGCGGGTCCACGAACGGCAGGTCCAGCGCCTTGTTGATCAGCTGCCAGCGCGGGATGTCGTCCCAGTCGACCAGCGTGACGGCGACGCCCTCGCGCCCGGCGCGGCCGGTGCGGCCGATCCGGTGCACGTAGGTCTTCTCGTCCTCGGGGCACTGGTAGTTGACGACGTGGCTGACGCCGGTGACGTCGATGCCGCGGGCGGCGACGTCGGTGGCGACCAGGACGTCGACCTTGCCGCTCCGGAACGCGCGCAGCGCCTGCTCGCGGGCGCCCTGGCCGAGGTCGCCGTGCACGGCGGCGGCCGCGAACCCGCGGTCGACCAGCTCGTCGGCGACCTTCTGCGCGGTGCGCTTGGTGCGGCAGAAGACCATCGCCAGGCCGCGGCCGCGGGCCTGCAGCACGCGGGCGAGCAGCTCGGGCTTGTCGAGGTTGTGCGCCCGGTACACGAACTGCGTCGTCTGCGGGACGGTCGAGCCCTCGTCGTTGCCGTGCGCCCGGATGTGCGTCGGCTGGGTCATGAACGACCGCGACAGCGTGACGATCGGGCCGGGCATGGTGGCCGAGAACAGCATCGTCTGCCGCTGGGCCGGGACCATGCCGAGGATCCGCTCGATGTCGGGCAGGAAGCCCAGGTCGAGCATCTCGTCGGCCTCGTCGAGGACCAGCACGCGGACCTTGCCGAGGATCAGGTGGCCCTGCTCGGCCAGGTCCAGCAGCCGGCCGGGGGTGCCGACGACGACCTCGACGCCGGCCTGCAGCGCGGACACCTGCGGCTCGAACGCGCGGCCGCCGTAGATCGCCTGCACGCGGATGCCGCGCCTGGCGCCGGCGGTGCCGAGGTCGCGGGCCACCTGGACGCACAGCTCGCGGGTGGGGACGACGACCAGCGCCTGCGGGACGCCGTCGCCGCCCTCCGCGGCGGGGACGACGCGCTGCAGCAGCGGGACGCCGAAGCCGAGCGTCTTGCCGGTGCCGGTGCGGGCCTGCCCGATGAGGTCGTTGCCGGCCAGCGCCAGCGGGAGGGTGAGCTCCTGGATCGCGAAGGTCCGGGTGATGCCGGCCTCGGCCAGCGCCGCGACGACGTCGGGGTGGACGTCGAAGTCGCTGAACAGCGGCGCGGTCTCCTCGACGGGAGCGCCGCCGAGCGCCTCGACGGTCTGCTCGACCTGCTCGGGGGCCGGCGCGCCGGTCTCGGCGTGCTCGAGCTCGGTGCCCGGGGTGCCGGTCCCGGCGGGGGTGTTCTCGGTGGGGGTGTTCTCGGTGGAGGTCAGTGCTCTCGCCTCTGGTCGGCTGGGGGAGCTGCCGGGGGCGACGGCGTCGTCGCCCGGGCGCTCCGCGGTCGGGTGTCGCGGGATGCGTTCCAGCGCCGACGCGGCCAGCGGACCGGGGAGGACCGGGACGCACCCGGTGCCCGGTGGGGGCTCCTCAGGGCGTCGTCCGACGTTCGTCAGCGCACAGATACCAGCGCGCCTGGCGGCCCGCCTGTTCCCCATGCTAGCGCGGACAGCGGCTAGCCTCGGTCGCCGCGCGGCCCCGTCCGCCCCGACACCACCCGGAGGTGGCACGTGACCACGGTCGACACCCGAGCCGTCGTCGACCTGCTCGGCGTGCTCGCCTACGCGGAGCTGACCGCGTTCGACCGGCTGGCCGAGGACGCGCGGATGGCGCCCACCCTGGCCGGCCGCGCCGCGCTGGCGCGCATGGCCGCCGCGGAGATGGGCCACCACGACCGGCTGGCGCAGCGGCTGACCGAGCTGGGCGCGGAGCCGACCGAGGCGATGCGCCCGTTCGTGGCCGCGCTCGACGGCTTCCACGAGGGCACCCGGCCCCGCACCTGGCTCGAGGGGCTGGTGAAGGCCTACGTCGGCGACGGCCTGGCCGCCGACTTCTACCGCGAGATCGCGGGCTCCCTGCCCGAGCCGGACCGGTCGCTGATCCTCGAGGTGCTCGCCGACACCGGCCACGCCGACTTCGCCGTCCGCGAGGTCCGGGCCGCGATCGCCGCGCAGCGGACGCTGGCCGGCCGGCTCGCGCTGTGGGGGCGCCGGCTGGTGGGGGAGGCGATCTCCCAGTCGCAGGCGGTCATCGCCGAGCGGGACGGCCTGGCCCGGCTGATCATCGGCGGCACCGGCGACCTGACCGGCGTCGTCCGGCTGGTGGACCGCATCACCGCCGCGCACACCGAGCGCATGAAGACCCTGGGCCTCAACCCCTGACACCGTGACACTGCGATCCTCCCGGATCGCACCGCGGCCACGTGCCGTTCCCCAGTCGCGCTGAGCCGTTCCGTCGCACCCGCGGGGACCCTCCGGGCCCGCCACCGGGCACGACCCTC
Source organism: Geodermatophilus sp. SYSU D00698 (assembly GCF_054050335.1). NCBI lineage: Bacteria > Bacillati > Actinomycetota > Actinomycetes > Geodermatophilales > Geodermatophilaceae > Geodermatophilus > Geodermatophilus sp. SYSU D00698. The sequence goes on along the minus strand of NZ_JBJGZD010000017.1, from coordinate 38,789 downwards.
GCGGGGCGGCTCACGTCGTGGAGTCCCGCGACACGTCGACGGGGCGCCCCCGCGCAGTGCGGGGACGCCCCGTCGGGACGTGCGGGTCTCAGGCGCCGGCGACGAAGCCCACCCGGCGCTGGTCGGCCTGGGCGATCTCGACGTAGGCGATCCGGTCGACCGGGACGAGGACACGGCGGCCCCGCTCGTCCTCCAGGGTCAACAGCCCGTCCTTCGTGCCGCCGGACACGGCGGCGGCCACGTCGGCGGCGATCTCGTCAGGGGTCTTCGGGCTGTCGACGACCAGCTCCCGGGGGGAGTGCTGGACACCGATCTTGACTTCCACGGGGGATGCCTCCTCGGGTTGCACGGCTGCCGACCACGCTAGTCCAGCGCCGGGTGCCCGGCCCCGGCGTGCGCCTGTGCCCTCAGCGAACAGGCACGGCGCGGGACCGGATCAGCCCGCGGCCGGCTCGCCCTCGACCCGGGGGAAGCGGGAGATGCCCCGCCACGCCAGCGCGGACATCAGCGACACGGCCTCGTCGCGGGACACCGTGCCCTTCTGCGCCAGCCACCACCGGGCGCTGGTCTCGGCCAGGCCGGTCAGTCCCGAGGCCAGCAGGTGCGCCTGCTCCGGCGAGCTGCCGGTGTCGCCGGCGATCACCTCGGCGATCGCCTCGACGCACGCCCGGTTGCCGCGGTCGACCAGCGCCCGCACGTCGTCGTCGTTGCGCAGGTCGGACTCGAAGACCAGCCGGAACGCGCCGCCCTCGGCGTCGATGAAGTCGAAGTAGGCGCCGACGGCGCCGTGCACGCGCTGCCGGTTGTCCTCGGTGCCGGCCATCGCCTCGCGCACCCGGTCGGTGAGCTCGGTGACCTGCTGCTCGAGCAGCGCCAGGTAGAGCTCCCGCTTGCCCGGGAAGTGCTGGTAGAGGACGGGCTTGCTGACGCCGGCGCGGTCGGCGATGTCGTCCATCGCGGCGGCGTGGAAGCCGTGCGCGACGAAGACCTCCTGGGCGGCCTGCAGCAGCTGCAGCCGCCGGGCGCCGCGGGGCAGCCGCGACGTGCGGCGGACGGGGGCCGGTCGGGAGGACTGCATGGTCCCGGGGATGTTACCGGCGGGTCACCCGCCACACGCGACACCTCCGGCTGGCATACCGTTCGCCGCGTGCCCGAGGTCCGTCGTGCGCGCCGCCGCCCGCCGGCGCCCCCGTCGATCGCCCCGTCGTCCACCGCCCGGCTGTCGACGGCGCCCCTGCCCGTCCCCGGCGCGCCGCCGGACGCCTGGCCCGGCGAGGAGCTGCCGGTCAGCGGCGGCACCGTGTACGTCCGCACCACCCCGTGGGCCGGTCCGCCCGGGGCGCCGCGCGAGCGCGCGCTGTACGTCCACGGCCTCGGCGGCGCGTCCACCAACTGGACCGACCTGGCGGCGCTGCTCGCCGTCCGCTGCGCGGGGTGGGCGGTGGACCTGCCGGGGTTCGGCCGCTCGCAGCCGCCGACCGGCGGGTCGTACTCCATCCGCGGCCACGTGCGCGCCGTCGTCGAGGTCCTCGAGCACGTCCGGGACCAGCCCGGCGACGGGCAGGGCGGGCCGGTGCACCTGCTCGGCAACAGCCTCGGCGGCCTGGTCAGCCTGCTGGTCGCCGCCCGCCGGCCGGACCTCGTCGCGTCGCTGACGCTGGTCTCCCCGGCGATGCCGGTCTACCGCGTGCCGCAGGCGTTCAGCCGCGCGCTGCTGCTGCTCCTGCTGCCGGGCGTGCCGGGCGTCGCCGAGCGGCGGCTGGCCGGCGTGACGCCGGAGCAGTCGGTGCGCGGCATGCTGCAGATGTGCTTCGGCGAGCCCGGGCGGGTGCCGCCGGAGCGGATCGACGCCGCCGTCGCGGAGACCCGCGAGCGGGCGCGGCAGGAGTGGGCCAACCGGGCGCTGACCCGCAGCATGCGCGGCCTGATCACCTCCTTCCTGCGGGTCGGCCGGGCCAACGCCTGGCGGCTGGCCCGCGCGCTGCGGATGCCGACGCTGGTCGTCTGGGGCGACCGCGACCGGCTGGTCGACCCGCGGCTGGCCCCGCGGCTGGCGGCGGCCGTCCCCGACGCGCGGCTGCTGGTGCTGGAGACCGTCGGCCACGTGGCGATGCTCGAGGCGCCGGAGGAGACCGCCCGGGCGGTGCTCGGCCTGCTCGAGGACCTCGACGCGGGGGACCGCCACGGCGCCGCGGAGGCCGGGGACGACGACGAGCCGGAGGCGCGGGCCGGCTGAGCCGGGACCGCGCGACGCGCCACCAGCGGGTCGCACGGGTCTCGTGTGACGCGTGAGAACCTGACCTGGACGCGCGGTGACGCCGCCCGCGACACTGCGTGACCGGAAGGACGACCGGCAGCCCGGCGGCCGCGAGGCCCGACACGGCGAGGAGGCGGCACCGTGGCAGGTCCTCCGCCCGGCCGGCCCCCCGGGGCCCGGACGGGGCGGGAGGCGGCCCGCGGCCTCCCGCCGCTCCCGCCGCTGCCCGCCCGCCCGCCGTCCTCGCGCCCCCCGTCGCCGGCAGCCGACCGCCGCGACCCGCCGGCGCGGCCCCGTCCCCCGCGGCCCGCGGAGCCGGGCGCGCCTCCGGCCGCCGGTCGCCGGGCCGCGCGGCCGCAGCGGCGCCGGCGAGGCCCGGTGGGCCGGTTCGTGGCCCGGTGGGGCTGGCGCGCCTACGCGATCCCGCTGCTCGTCGTCGCCACCGTGCTGACGGTGCTCGACCTGCTCGGTCCGGGCACGCCGGCCCGGGTGGGCGCGACCGCCGGCAGCACGGGGTCGGTGACCTCCTCGACGGCGACCGCCACGTCGGCGGCCTCCTCGCCGCCGAGCGCGACCCCGACGGACACCCCCGCGCCCACCGCGCCCGCGGAGGGCGACGCCGGCCCGACCGGCCTCCCGGCGCCCGCGGCCGGCACGTACGTGGAGCAGGGCGCGGGCACCGTGGCGGTCGTCCCCGGCAGCTCGGGGGTCTACGGCACCGGGCCGCTGCAGCGCTTCGTCGTCGAGGTCGAGGACGGGATCGGCGTCGACGGGGCGGCGTTCGCGGCCGCGGTGGAGGCCACCCTCGGCGACCCCCGCTCGTGGGGGAACGGCGGCCGGATGTCCTTCCAGCGCGTGGACACCACCGACGCTGGTTCCTACGACTTCCGGGTCAGCCTCGTCAGCCCCGGCAGCATGGAGCGCTACTGCCCGGGCGTGGGCACCGGCGGCTACACCTCCTGCCGCTACGGCGAGCGCGCGGTCGTCAACCTGGCCCGCTGGGAGACCGCCGTCCCCGACTACCAGGGCGACGTCGCCACGTACCGCCAGTACGTCGTCAACCACGAGGTCGGGCACGCGCTGGGCAACGGCCACCAGGACTGCCCCGGTCCCGGCCAGGTCGCCCCCGTGATGCAGCAGCAGACCCTCGGCCTCGAGGGGTGCGCCAAGAACGCCTGGCCGTACCCCTGACCCGGCCCGCCCCGGACGCCGGGGCGGGGAGGGCGGGAACAGACCCGCGTGCCACCCTGTTGGACCGTCGAACGCAGGCCCCGCCGTCCTGGGGCCGCTGGTCGAGACCCGAGGAGCAAGCGTGTCCCTGCCACCCCTGGTGGAGCCCGCCGCCGACCTGTCGATCGACGAGGTCCGCCGCTACAGCCGCCACCTGATCATCCCGGACGTCGGGATGGACGGGCAGAAGCGGCTCAAGAACGCCAAGGTGCTCGCCGTCGGCGCCGGTGGCCTGGGCTCGCCGGTGCTGATGTACCTGGCCGCCGCGGGCGTCGGCACGCTCGGCATCGTCGAGTTCGACGTCGTCGACGAGTCGAACCTGCAGCGCCAGATCATCCACGGGCAGTCCGACGTCGGCCGGTCGAAGGCGGAGAGCGCGCGCGACTCCATCAAGGAGATCAACCCGCTGGTCGACGTCCGGCTGCACGAGACGCGCCTGGACAGCGACAACGTCCTCGACATCTTCAGCCAGTACGACCTCATCGTCGACGGCACCGACAACTTCGCCACGCGCTACCTGGTCAACGACGCGTGCGTGCTGCTGGGCAAGCCCTACGTGTGGGGCTCGATCTACCGCTTCGACGGCCAGGTCTCGGTGTTCTGGAACGAGCACGGGCCCAACTACCGCGACCTGTACCCGGTCCCGCCGCCGCCCGGGATGGTCCCCTCCTGCGCCGAGGGCGGCGTGCTCGGCGTGCTGTGCGCGACCATCGGCGCCATCCAGGCCACCGAGGCGGTCAAGCTGATCACTGGCATCGGCGAGACGCTGCTCGGCCGGCTCATGGTCTACGACGCCCTGGAGATGACCTTCCGCACGATCAAGGTGCGCAAGGACCCCGAGGCCGAGCCGATCACCGGGCTCATCGACTACGAGGCCTTCTGCGGCGTCGTGTCGGTCGAGGCCCAGGAGGCCGCGGCCGGTTCGACCATCACCGTCGACGAGCTCAAGGACATGATGGACGCGGGCAAGGACTTCGAGCTGATCGACGTCCGCGAGCCCAACGAGTACGAGATCGTCTCGATCCCGGGCGCGACGCTCATCCCCAAGGACGAGATCCTCTCCGGCCGCGCCCTGTCGCGGCTGCCGAACGACAAGCCGATCGTGCTGCACTGCAAGACCGGCGTCCGCTCGGCCGAGGTGCTCGCCGCGGTCAAGAACGCCGGCTTCAAGGACGCCGTGCACGTCCAGGGCGGCGTGACGGCGTGGGCCACGCGGATCGACAAGGCGCTGCCCACCTACTAGGAGGACCTCGTCCCTCCCCACGACACGCTGCGCGCGCCGCGGGACCCGGGGACGAGGCCGTTCCAGCGCCTCGCCAGGGCCCGGCACCCGTCACGGGTGCCGGGCCCTCGGCGTCCGTGTTGACTGGTCCGGTGCCCGAGCCGACGTCACCGACCGAGCTGCTGGAGCTCTTCCAGCGCGCCCAGGCCACGTTCACCGACCGCGTCGACGCCGTCGAGCCGGGGCAGTGGGACCTCGAGGCGCTGCCCGGCTGGACGGTGGCCGACCTGGTCGCGCACCTGGTCGGCGAGGCGCACTGGGTGCCCGGGCTGCTGGCCGGCGAGCCCCTCGACGCCGTCGCCGCGCGCGTGCCGGCCGGGACCGACGCCCTGCTCGGCGACGACCCGCTCACGGCGTGGGAGACCGTCGCGGACGAGGCGCTGGCCGCCGTCGCCACCGCCGACCTGGCGGCCGGCACCGTGCACCTGTCCCGCGGCCCGACGCCGGCCCGCGAGTACGTCGAGGAGCTCACCGCCGACCTCACCGTGCACGCCTGGGACCTCGCGCGCGCCACCGGCGGGGACGAGGCGCTGGACCCGGCGCTGGTCCGTGCGGCGGAGGCGATGGCCGCGCGGCTGCCCGCCGACGGCGTGCCCGGCCTGTTCGCGCCGGCGGTCGAGCTGCCCGACGGCGCCGCCCCGCAGCGGCGCCTGCTGGCCCGCTTCGGCCGCCGGGCCTAGCCCGCCGCGACGCGTCGGAGGGGTCCGCCGCACCCGACGTCTCCCTATCCTCCGGGGCACGTCAGCGGGAGGTCCCCATGAGTCAGCCGCCCTACGGCCCGTCCGGTCAGCCGGATCCGTACGGTCAGGGCCAGCCGGGCCAGTACGGCCAGGGCCAGCCGGGTCAGTACGGCCAGCCGGGTCAGTACGGCCAGGGCCAGCCGGGCCAGGCCGGCCAGTACGGCCAGCCCGGCCAGTACGGCCAGGGCCAGCCGGGCCAGTACGGCCAGCCCGGTCCGTACGGGCCGCCGGGCCAGTACGGCCAGCCCGGTCAGTACGGGCAGCCGGCCCCGTACGGGCAGCCCGGGGGCCCGGGACCGGGACGCAACCGGCGCGGGCTGGTCATCGGCCTCGTCGCCGCTCTGGTCCTCGTGGTCGCCGCCGCGGTCGTCCTGTTCGTCGTCCTCCGGGACGACGACCCGGCCCCCGCGGCCGGCGCCACGACCACCTCGGCCGAGTCGTCGGCCGGCACGTCGTCACGCCCGTCCCCGAGTGCGCCGTCGTCGTCGACCAGCGCGGCCCCGACGACGGGTGGGTCCGGGCCCGGCGGGGACCTGCTGGCGATCCTCCCGGTCGACTTCACCGACTGCACGGAGGCCGCGCTCGCCGGCGACGGCGACGTCGCCCACGCGTCGTGCGGCGCGAGCACCACCCAGCCCGGTCCGCAGCAGGCCGAGTTCTTCCAGTACCCCGACAAGGCGACGATGGACGCGGTGTTCACGGACGACGCCTCGAACCAGGGGCTGGCGCAGCTCCCCGAGGGTCAGGACTGCACCGCGACGACCGGCATCGGCTCGTGGGGCGGCGGGAGCAACAGCGGCCTGGTGGCGTGCGCCATCGACACCGAGAACAACGCGGTGGTCATCACCTGGACCGACGACGCGGCCCTCGTCGAGGGCATCGTCGGGGCGCCGGGTGGCACGCAGGCCGACCTCGCCGCGCTCTACGCCTGGTGGCAGGCGCACAGCGACTACCGGCTGTGAGCCCCCGGCCGCCCGGGGAGCCGCGCCGCCCGTCCGCGGTGGACGCCGCCGACGTCGACGAGGCGGTGTACGACGCCGTCGAGTCGATCCCGCCGGGCCGGGTGAGCACCTACGGGGCGATCGGCCGGCTGGTCGGCGTCGGGCCCCGGCGGGTGGCCCGCGCGCTGTCCGGTGGCGGCGGCGGGGCGGCGGTGCCCTGGTACCGGGTGGTCCGCGCCGACGGCACCTGCGCCGAGCCGGTGCGGGTGCGCCAGCTGCAGCTCCTGGCCGGGGAGGGCGTGCCGGTACGCGACGGCCGGGTCGACCTGGCCGCCGTCGCCTGGCCCTGAGGCCGGGCGGCTCCATCGCCGGCCCGGGCGGCGACACGGCCTGGCCGACCCCGCAGCTGGCCGCCCCGGACCCGACGGCGGGCCGGCTCGTGGCCCGCGCCGGCGCGGTGCCGGTCGGCGCCCGCACCCTCGGCGGCGACGACCGGAACCGGGGCACCGGGCAGGAGGGCGCCTCCGGCGGCCGGTGGAGGAGGTGCTGCCGGACCGCCTCCCCGGCCAGACCGGGCACCGGTACCGGGTCGGGGACCCGCCCGCGTGACGAAGCGCTCTGCGGCGCTGTCGGTGAGTCGTGGTGTCATCGGAGGGTGGCACTGCGGGGGGACGAGGGTGCGCCGGTCTACCGGCTCGTGCAGCCGCACCGGGAACCGGTGGCGCCGCCGCGGCTGGACCCCACCCAGCAGGCCGTCGTCGACCACGCCGGCGGCCCGCTGCTGGTGCTCGCCGGCCCCGGCACCGGCAAGACGACGACGATCGTCGAGGCCGTCGCCGCCCGCATCGACCGCGGCGTCAACCCCGAGCAGGTCCTCGTCCTGACCTTCAGCCGCAAGGCCGCCGCCGAGCTGCGCACCCGCATCACCGCGCGGGTCGCCCGCACCATCCGCGAGCCGCTGGCCCGCACCTTCCACTCCTACGCGTACGGCGTGCTGCGGCGGGCGGCGCTGCTGCGCGGCGAGGCCCCGCCCCGGCTGCTCACCGCCGCCGAGCAGGACGCCGTCGTCGCCGAGCTGCTGCGCGGTGACCTCGCCGGGGAGGGTGCGGTCCGCTGGCCGGCGTCGCTGCTGCCGGCGCTGGCCACCGCCGGGTTCCGCGGCGAGCTGCGCGAGCTGCTGCTGCGGGCCACCGAGCGCGGCGTGGACCCCGAGCTGCTGGCCGCGTGGGGCCGCGAGACCGGCACCGACGCGTGGCTGCACGCCGCGGCGTTCCAGGAGCAGTACGAGGCGGTCACCGCCTTCTCCACGGCCGGCGGCGGCGACGCCTCCGGCTACGACCCCGCCGAGCTGGTCCGGGCCGCGATCGCCGAGCTGGAGGACGACCCCGAGCTGCTGCGCCAGGAGCGCGCGCGGGCCCGCTGGCTGTTCGTCGACGAGTACCAGGACACCGACCCCGCGCAGGTCGAGCTGCTGGAGCTGCTCGCCGGGGGCGGCGGCGACCTGGTCGTCGTCGGCGACCCCGACCAGGCGATCTACGCGTTCCGCGGCGCCGAGCCGCGCGGCATCGTCGAGTTCCCCGACCGGTTCCGCACCGTCGACGGCCGGCCCGCGCAGCGGCTCTCGCTCGGCGTCAGCCGCCGCTCGGGTCCGGCGCTGCTGGAGGTCAGCCGCCGGGTCGCCGAGGCGCTCCCCGGCCCGTGGGAGCACCGCCGCCTGCAGGCGGTCGAGGGCGCCGACGCGGGCCGCGCCGAGGTGCACGTGTTCGGCTCGGCCGCCGTCGAGGCCGCCTACGTCGCCGACACCCTGCGCCGCGCCCACCTCGTCGACGGCGTCCCGTGGTCGGACATGGCCGTCGTCGTCCGCACCGTGCTGGCCATCGGCCCGCTGCGGCGCGCGCTGACGTCGGCGGGCGTGCCGGTCGAGGTGTCCACCGACGACCTGCCGCTGGCCGCGCAGCCGGCCGTCGCGCCGCTGCTGGCGGCGCTGACCGCGCTGCTGCCCCGGCCCGGCGACGAGCCCGGGGCGCTGGCCCTCGACGAGCCCGGCGCCGAGGCGCTGCTGGCGTCCCCGCTCGGCGGCGCCACGGTCCTCGACCTGCGCCGGCTGCGCCGGGCGGTGCGGATCGCGCAGGCCCAGCGCGGCGTGGACGCCGACGAGCGCGGCACCCCGCTGGCCACCGCGCTGGCCGACGCGCCGCTGCTGGAGGAGCTGCCCGAGGCGGTGGCCCGCCCGGCCCGCCGGGTGGCCGCGGTGCTCGCCGCCGGCCGGGTCGCGCTCGCCCGCGACGGGTCCGCCGAGGACGTGCTGTGGGCGATGTGGCAGCGCAGCGGCCTGGCGGGCCGGTGGGCGCGGGCCAGCGCCGCCGGGGGAGCCGCCGGCGCCGCCGCCGACCGCGACCTCGACGCCGTCGTCGCGCTGTTCGACGCCGCGGCCGGGTTCGTCGACCGGCTGCCGTCGGCCACCGTCGGCGCGTTCGTCGAGCACCTGTCGGCCCAGGAGCTGCCGGGCCTCACCGGCGCCGAGCGCGACGCCGCCACCGACGCCGTCCGACTGCTCACCGCGCACGCGTCCAAGGGTCTGGAGTGGGACGTCGTGTGCGTCACCGGTGTGCAGGAGGGCATCTGGCCCGACCTGCGCGACCGCGGCACGCTGCTCGGCACCGAGCTGCTGGTGGAGCGGGTGGCCGGCATCGACGGCACGTCGGTGGACCGGCGCACGCAGATGCTCGCCGAGGAGCGGCGGCTGTTCTACGTCGCCGCCACCCGCGCCCGGAAGCGGCTGGTGGTCACCGCCGTCGAGGGCGCGCTGGACGGTCCCGACGCCGGGGCCACCGCCTCCCGCTTCCTCGACCTCGTCGTCGCCCCGCCGGACGACGGCCGGCCGCTCACGCCGCTGCCGCGTTCGCTCACGCTGCCGGCGCTGGTGGCCGAGCTGCGCCGCGCGGTCAGCGACCCGCAGACCGACCCGGCCCGCCGCTCGGCGGCCGCGGCGGTGCTGCGCCGGCTGGCCGCCGAGGGCGTGCCCGGCGCCTCCCCGGAGGACTGGTGGGGCCTGGCGCCGCTGTCCGACGACGCCCCGCTGGTGCCCGACGACCAGGTGGTGCGGGTGCGCCCCTCGGCGATCGAGACCTTCCAGCGCTGCCCGCTGAAGTGGGTGCTCGGCGCGGTCGGCGCCGAGGCCGCCCCGGAGTCGCACCGCACGGTCGGCTCGGCGGTGCACGCGGTCGCGCAGAAGGTGGCCGAGGGGCTGCCGCCCGCCGAGGCGCGGGCCGCGCTGGCCGAGGAGCTCGACGCCCTCGACCTCGGCCCCGGCTGGGCCGACCAGCGGCAGCGGGTCGCCGCCCGCGACATGCTCGAGCGCTTCCTCGGCTGGCACACCGCCAACCGCCGCGAGCTGCTCGCCGCCGAGGCCGACTTCGACGTCACCGTCGGGCGGGCGCGCATCCGCGGCCAGGTGGACCGGCTGGAGCGCGACGCCGCGGGCCGGCTGGTCGTCGTCGACCTCAAGACCGGCCGCACGCACGCCAAGGAGGTCGACACCCACGGGCAGCTGGCCGCCTACCAGGTGGCGGTGGCCGCCGGCGCGTTCGGCGACCACGGCAGCGCCCCGGGCGGGGCCTCGCTGCTGCAGGTGGGTACCGGGACGAGGGCGAAGGAGCAGGCGCAGGACGCGCTGCCGCCGAACGTGCCGCTGGGGGAGACGTGGGCGGGGCAACTGGTCGCCGAGGTCGGCGAGGGCATGGGCGCGGCCACCTTCGAGGTGCGCACCGGCAGCCACTGCGGGCGGTGCCCGGCGCGGCGCAGCTGCCCGCTGCACGAGCGCGGCCGGCAGGTCACCGCGTGACCCGGCGGGGACGCCGGTGAGCCGGCGCGCGCCCACGCCCGACGAGCAGCTCTCCTTCGACGACCTCCTGGGCCCGGCGGTCGCCGAGCCGGTGAAGCCGAGGCGGCTGCTCGACCCGGCCGAGGTGGCGGCCCGCTGCGGGCTGTCGTACGCGCCCTCGCCGGAGCAGGCCGGGGTGGTGTCCGCGCCCGCCGACCGGCCGCTGGTCGTCGTCGCCGGGGCGGGATCGGGCAAGACCGAGACGATGGCCGCCCGGGTGTGCTGGCTGGTCGCCAACGAGCTGGTCGCGCCGGAGGAGATCCTCGGGCTCACGTTCACCCGCAAGGCGGCCAGCGAGCTCAACGAGCGGATCCGGCTGCGGCTGGGTGCCCTCGCCCGCCACCCCGAGACCGACCCGCAGCTCAGGGAGCGGCTGGCCGTCGCGGTGCCGACGGTGTCGACCTACCACGGGTACGCCGCCTCGCTGGTCTCCGAGCACGGGCTGCGGATCGGCGTCGAGCCCGGCGCCGGCGTGCTCGGCCCCGCCATGTGCTGGGGGCAGGCGGCCGCCGTCGTGTCCGGCTGGACCGGCGACATGGACGACGTCCCGCTGAGCCCGCTGACCACCACCGAGGACGTGCTGGCGCTGGCCGCCGAGCTCGGCGAGCACGACGTCAGCCCCGCGGCGCTGCGGACCTGGACCGCGCGCCTGGAGGCGCAGGTGGCCGGCTACCCCGACGCGAAGGGCAAGCGCGGCCCCTACAAGCCGGTGGTCGAGATGCTCGCCCGGCAGCGCGCCCGGGTGGCGCTGCTGCCGCTGGTCGAGGCGTTCGAGGGGCGCAAGCGCGCCGCCGGGGCGATCGACCACTCCGACCAGGTCGCGCTGGCCGCGCGGATCGCCGTCTCCGCGCCCGAGGTGGGCCGCCGCGAGCGGGCGCGCTGGCGGATCGTGCTCCTCGACGAGTACCAGGACACCAGCGTCGGCCAGCTGCGGATGCTCGAGGCGCTGTTCGGGCGGGCCACCGGGCACGCGGTGCTCGCCGTCGGCGACCCGCGCCAGTCGATCTACGGCTGGCGCGGCGCCTCGTCCGGGACGATCGAGCGCTTCGACCGCACCTTCCCCGGCGCCCGCGGGAAGGGTGCGCAGCGGCTCACGCTGGCCACGAGCTGGCGCAACGACGGCGCGGTGCTCGACGTCGCCAACGCCGTCGCCGGGCTCCTGCCCGCGCCGGTCGTGGCGCTGCCGGACCTCACCGCCCGGCCCGCCGCCGGGCCCGGCACCGTCCTCGCCGGGCTGTACGCGACGGTGGCCGAGGAGACCGAGGCGCTCGCCGACCGGCTGGCCGCCTGCTGGCGCGGCGAGGACCCCGCGCTGCCGCCCCGGCCCGGCGGCCGCCCGCCGACGACGGCGGTGCTCGTCCGCACCCGCAAGCAGCTGCCCGGCATCGCCGCCGCGCTGCGCGCCCGCGGGCTGCCGGTGACCGTCGTCGGGCTCGGCGGGCTGCTCGAGGTGCCCGAGGTGTCCGACGTCGTCGCCACCCTCACCGTCCTGGTCGACCCCTCCGCCGGCGACGCCCTGGGCCGGCTGCTCACCGGCGCCCGGTGGCGGATCGGCCCGCGCGACCTCGCGGCGCTGGAGGCCCGCGCCCGCGCGCTGGTGCACGCGCGCAGGCCGGACGGGGACGACGACGAGCCGGTCCGGCGCTCCGAGCGGGGCAGCATCGTCGAGGCGCTCGACGACCTCGGCGACCCCGGCGCCTACTCGCGCGCGGCGTACCGCCGGCTGCGCCGGCTCGCGGGGGAGCTCGCCCACCTGCGCGGGCGGCTGGGGGAGTCGCTGCCGGACCTGGTCGACGAGGTCGCCCGGACCCTCGGCCTGGAGACCGAGCTGGCCAGCACGCCCGGCGTGAGCCCCGGGGCGGCGCGGGCGCACCTGGACGCGCTGCACGCCGTCGCCGCCGAGTTCACCGAGCTGGCCGAGCTGCCCTCGCTGCCGGCGTTCCTCGGCTACCTGCGCGACGCCGAGGAGCGCGAGCGCGGCCTGGAGCCCGGCGAGGTGGCGGTCGACCCCGAGTCGGTGCAGCTGCTCACCGTGCACTCGGCCAAGGGCCTGGAGTGGGACGTCGTCGCCGTGCCCGGCATGACCGCCGACCAGTTCCCCTCGCGCACCGACACCAGCGACTCCTGGGTCAAGGACCCCGGCGCGATCCCGGTCGACCTGCGCACCACCGACCGCGCCGAGCTGCCGCAGCTCCGGCTGCCGGTGCCCGGCTCCGGCGACCAGGCGGCGGTGCGCGCGGCGCTCGAGGACTACGTGGAGGAGTGGAAGGCCTTCGGCGAGGCCGAGGAGATCCGGCTGGGCTACGTCGCGGTCACCCGCGCCAAGCACCTGCTGCTGTGCTCGGGCAGCTGGTGGCGCGAGGGCGTGAAGCCCAACGGGCCCTCGGTGCTGCTCGACACCGTCCGGCGGGCGTGCACCGCCGGCGCGGGCGTGGTCGTCGCCTGGGCCGAGCGGCCGGAGGAGGACGCGACCAACCCCGCGCTGGAGGAGTGGCCGGTCGGGGTGTGGCCGGCCGACCCGCTGTCCCCGCCGCGCCGCCGCGCGCTCACCGCCGCCGCGGAGCTGGTCACGGGCGCCGCCCCGCACCCGCTGGACCCGGCGGCCGCGCTGGGCACGTCCGACCCGGTGGTCGAGCAGTGGGTGCGCGAGGCCGACCTGCTGCTGCGCGAGCGCCGCCGAACCGCGCGGCCGACCGTCGAGGTGCCGCTGCCCAGCCACCTGTCGGTGTCGGAGCTGGTCGCGCTGCGTCGCGACCCGGCCGAGCTGGCCCGCCGGCTGCGCCGGCCGATGCCGTCGGCGCCCGCGCCGCTGGCCCGCCGGGGGACGGCGTTCCACGCCTGGCTGGAGGAGCGCTTCGGCGTCTCCCGGCTGCTCGACCTCGACGAGCTGCCCGGCTCCGGCGACGGGTCCGCGGCGCCCGACGGCGCGCTGGGCGCCCTGCAGGCGGCGTTCCTCGCCGGCCCCTGGGCCGACCGGCAGCCGGTCGAGGTGGAGGTGCCGTTCGAGACGCCGCTGGGTCCTCTCACCCTGCGCGGGCGCATCGACGCCGTCTTCGCCGACGGCGACGGCGGCTTCGAGGTCGTCGACTGGAAGACCGGCCCGCCGCCGTCGGGCGCGGAGCTCTCGGCGGCAGCGGTGCAGCTGGCCGCCTACCGGCTGGGCTGGTCGCGGCTGACCGGCGTCCCGGTGGAGAAGGTGAGCGCGGGCTTCCACCACGTCGCCGCCGGCGTCACCGTGCGCCCGGTCGACCTGCTCGACGAGGCCGGCCTGCTCGCCCTGGTCACGGGGGAGGCCACCCACGAGGAGCTGCCGCCGGAGCCCGACGACGAGCTGCCCCCGCCGCCGGAGCCCGACGACGAGGAGCTGCCCCCGCCGCCCGAGGAGGAGACGTGAGCGGACGCCGGAACCCGTGACGGCCCCGGGGCGGGGCGCACGGGGGAGGAGACGCCGTGTTCAGACCGCGATCCCGTACCACCGCGGCGGCGTCCGGCCGGAGGTCCTGGAGACGCCGTCCCGGGCGTTCGCCGTCGGGTACGTCGCCGAGGAGGTCCGCACCGGGACGGGCCACCGGCTGTGCTCGATCGGCTGCCCGCCCGCCCGCCCGCGAGCTGCTGCAGCGGCTCCTCGGCACCTCGTCGCGCCGGGACGCCGGTGCTGGTCGGTGCCGCTGACCGTCGAGGAGCTGCGCCGGCACCTCCCGCAGTCCGGGGAGTTCCTCGACCTCGACGGGGACCGACCGGGTCGCCGGCCCGGTCCTGCCGTCCGGGGACCCGGTTGACGTGCGGGCCAGCCTGACGGGGTGACCGTCGTGATCCGGGACCTCGAGGACGCCGACGTCGACGGCGTCGTCGCCCTGTCGCTGCGCGCGTGGGCGCCGGTCTTCGCGTCCTTCGAGGCGGTCCTCGGCCGGGCGGTGTACCGGCACCTGTACCCCGACTGGCGGGCCTCCCAGGCGGCCGCCGTCGCCCGGGTGCTGCGCGACGCGGGGATGCGCGTGCGGGTGGCGGTCGACGACGGCCGGCCGGTCGGCTTCGTCGCCGTCGTGGTGCACGACGAGACGCACGACGAGCCGGACGGCGGGGAGGTCGAGATGCTCGCCGTCGACCCGGTGGTCCAGCGGCGCGGCATCGGGCGTGCGCTCCTCGACGACGGCGTCGACCAGTTGCGTCGCGCCGGTGTCCGGATCGTCGCGATCGGCACCGGCGGCGACCCGGGGCACGCGCCGGCCCGGCGGACCTACGAGGCCGCCGGTTTCACCGCACTCCCGCTGGTCCGCTACTACCGGCTGCTCTGACTCCCCGCCCGTTCCACGGCGACGTGCCCCGAGCGGACGCGGGCCCGGCCGGTGCGCACCGGACCCTGCGATCGGGTGCGTGGCGCGGCAGGGCCCGTGGACGGGGAACGGACGGCTCAGGCGGGCATCAGGCGTCGGGGGCGGCGTCCGGGGTGTCGGTGCTCACCGAGGCCGGTGCCGTGCCGTACTGCAGCACGGGCACCCCGGACGGCGCCCGGAGGACCGCCTCCTCGGTGAGACCGACCTTCCGGGCGACCGCCAGCGATGCGGCGTTGTCCGCGTGCACCATCGCGACGACCCGCGGCACCCCGAGCACCCGAGCCCGGTCCAGCGCGATCGCCGCCGCCTCCGTCGCGAGGCCGCGCCCCCAGAACCGGCGGCCCAGCCGCCAGCCGACCTCGGGCACCCCGGTCGGTCCCCACGGCTGCGCCCAGGGCTGGACGCCGGTGAAGCCGACGACCTCGTCCCCGACGAGCACGGAGAACAGGCAGAGGCCGGTGCTCACCGCCAGCGCCTGCTGCCGTGCCACGAACGCCGCGTACCACGCCCGGTCCCGCACCTCGCCGCTGCCGACGTACCGCATGACCTCCGCGTCGTCGAACAGGTCGGTCCAGGCGTCGGCGTCCTCGGCGGTGGGGACGCGCAGCCGCACGGTCACGAGGAGGCGATGCGGTCCAGGATCGCGGCGGCGAGCTGGTCGGGCGCCTGCTCGGGGATCCAGTGGCTCACGCCGGGCAGCTCCACGAAGCGGTAGTCGCCGGCGACGAAGGACCCGCAGCCCTCGGCGGCGATCCGGCCGATGGCGATGTCGGCGTCGCTCCACACGAAGGTGGTCGGCACCGTCACGTCGTCCACCGGTGTCGACGAGCTCATCGCCCGGTACCAGTTGAGCGCGGCGGTGAGCGCCCCCGGCGCGGACAGCACGGCCACGTACTCGTCGACCGCCTCGGGGGCGACCGCGTCCCCGTACATCCGCCGCAGCCGGCGGGCGCCGTCGGCCAGCAGCACCTCCTCGGCCTTGCCCTCCTGCCAGAACAGCCGGATGTAGGACGAGCGCTCCCTCTGCTCCGGGTCGGAGCGGTACGCCGCGGTGAACGCCGTCGGGTGCGGCACCGAGACGGCGGTCAGCGACCGCACCCGGTCGGGGTGCCAGCCGGCCAGCGCCCAGGCCACGTTGGCGCCCCAGTCGTGCCCGACGACGTCGGCGACCGGGACGTCCATCGCCGTCATGAGGTCGGCGGTGACCTGCACGAGGTGGGGCAGCGCATACGAGTCGACGTCGAGCGGCCGCGCGCCGGGGGAGTAGCCGAGCTGGTCGACGGCGTAGGTGCGCAGCCCCGCCTCGGCCAGCCGCGGCGTCACCGCGGCCCACGACGCCGAGGTCTCGGGGAAGCCGTGCAGCAGCACCACCGGCCGCCCGTCCCCGGGGCCGTCGGCCCGCACGTCGAAGGTCAGGTCACCGACGTCCACCCGCAGCAGTTCTCCGGCCATGGGTCGCAACGTATCCGGTGCCGGTGCGCCGCTACCGTCGCGCTCGTGACGAGCCCGGAACGCGACTTCGTGCAGGCCCACCTCGACGATCTCCACGCCGACCTCGACGCCTGGCTGCGCATCCCCTCCGTCTCGGCCGACCCGGCGCACGCCGGCGACGTCGCGGCGAGCGCGGAGTGGCTGGCCGGGGCGCTGCGCCGCACCGGGTTCCCCGTCGTCGAGATCTGGCCGACGCCGGGCGCCCCCGCCGTCTACGCCGAGTGGCCCAGCGCCGACGACGACGCGCCGGTCGCGCTGGTCTACGGCCACCACGACGTGCAGCCGGTCGACCCCCTGGAGCTGTGGGACCACCCGCCGTTCGAGCCGACCCGCGTCGAGACCCCGGCCGGCCCCGAGCTGCACGCGCGCGGCGCCATCGACGACAAGGGCAACGTCGCCTTCCACCTGCTCGGCATCCGCGCGCACCTGGCCGCCACCGGCCGCGACACCCCGGCCGTCACGGTGAAGCTGCTCGTCGAGGGCGAGGAGGAGTCCGGCTCGCCGCACTTCGCCGACCTGCTGCGCGAGCGCGCCGACCGGCTGGCCTGCGACGTCGTCGTCGTCAGCGACACCGGCATGGCCGCCCCCGACGTGCCCAGCGCCGTCGTCGCCATGCGCGGCCTGGCCGACGCCGAGATCACCCTGCGCGGCCCCGCCGTCGACCTGCACTCCGGGTCCTTCGGCGGCGGCGTGCCCAACCCGCTGCACGCGATGGCGTCCCTGCTCGCGGCGCTGCACGACGAGCAGGGCCGGGTCACCCTCCCCGGCTTCTACGCGGAGGTCCGGGAGCTGACCGACCGCGAGCGCGAGCTCATGGCCCGCGTGCCCTTCGACGAGGCCGCCTGGCTGGCCGGGCCGGCCGCCTCCCGCGCCACCGCCGGCGAGGCCGGGTTCAGCACGCTGGAACGGATCGGCGCCCGCCCGACCGCCGAGGTCAACGGCATGTGGGGCGGCTACACCGGCCCCGGCCACAAGACCATCGTCCCGGCCGAGGCGCACGCCAAGCTGACCTTCCGGCTGGTCGCCGACCAGCGGCCCGAGGACGTCGGCCCGATGCTGCGCGCGTGGGTCGAGCAGCACCTGCCCGAGGGGATCACGGCCGAGGTGCACACCCCGCCCGGCGGCGTCGCCCCGTGCGCGAGCGACCTCGACTCGCCCCACACGGGCGCCCTGCTGCGCGCCATCGGCCAGGCCTTCGACACCGCCCCGGACGACGTGCTGTTCACCCGCGAGGGCGGCAGCGGCCCGGAGGCCGACCTCGTCGAGGTGCTGGGCGCGCCGCTGGTCTTCCTCGGCGCCGGCCTGCCCACCGACCGCATCCACTCACCGAACGAGCGGGTGCTGCTGCCGATGCTGCACCGCGGCGCCGAGGCCGCGGCCCACCTGTGGCGGGAGCTGGCCGCGCGGTGACCGCGCCGGCGGGCGGCGGGCGCTTCGGCCCCTACCGGGTGCTCGGCGTGCTCGGCCGCGGCGGCATGGGCCAGGTGCTGCGCGCCCACGACGGCGAGCACGAGCGCGACGTCGCCCTCAAGGTGCTGCACCCGCAGTGGGCCGCCGACGAGAGCTACCGCGAGCGGTTCCGCCGCGAGGCCCGCATCGCCGCGCGGCTGAACGAGCCGCACGTCGTCCCCATCCACCGGTACGGCGAGGTCGACGGCCAGCTGTTCCTCGACATGCGGCTGGTCGAGGGGGAGGACCTCGCCTCGCTGCTGCGCCGCGCCGGGCGGCTGTCCCCGGCCCGCGCGGTCGACGTCGTCGGCCAGGTGGCCCGCGCGCTCGACGCCGCGCACGCCGGCGGCCTGGTGCACCGCGACGTCAAGCCCTCCAACGTGCTGCTGGTCGCCCGCGCCGACGGCGGCGACCTGGCGGCGTCGGCGCCCGGTGAGGACTTCTGCTACCTCGCCGACTTCGGCATCGCCCGCACCTCGGCCGACGCCACCGGCCCGGCGCTGACCGGCACCGGCATGGCCGTGGGCAGCACCGAGTACATGGCGCCCGAGCGGTTCGGCTCCGGCCCGCTCGACGCCCGCGCCGACGTCTACTCGCTGGCGTGCGTGCTGTTCGAGGCGCTCACCGGGAGGCGGCCGTTCGCCGGCGACGACCCGGTGGCGCTGATGGCCGCGCACGTCCACGAGCCGCCGCCCCCGCCGTCGTCCCTGGCCCCGGGTGTCCCGCCGGCGCTGGACGCGGTGGTCCTGCGGGGCCTGGCCAAGGACCGCGACCGGCGCTGGCCCACGGCCGGGGCCATGGCCGCCGCCGCGCGCGCCGCGCTGGCCGAGAGCGGCGTCCCCGTCCCCGGGAGCGACGCCGGGACGGCGGTGGGCCCGGCCGCCGACGGCGCCCCGGCCCGCGCGGTCACCCGGCAGCAGGAGACGGGCCACCCGGCCGCGCCGCCCACTCCCGTCGGGCCGCGCCCACCGGTCCCGCGGCGGCCCGCCCGCCTGCCGTGGGTGCTCGCCGGGCTCGGCGCGGTCCTCGCTCTCGCGCTCGCCGGGGCGCTGGCCGCGGTGGTCCTCCGGCTCGACGACGCCCGCGAGGACGCCCGGGCGGCCGGCCAGCGGCTGGTCGCCACCGCACTGGCGGCCGGCACCGACCCCGCGGCGTGCACCGCGGAGGAGCCCGCCGACGGCGTCCTCCGGGAGCTCAGCTGCCCGGGCGACCCGGAGGAGGACGGGCCGTCCGCGGTCACCTACGCGGCGCACGACGGCGACGGCGCCGCACGGGCCCTCGCCGCCGACACCCGGGGGCTCGACCGGCTCGACGACCGCTTCGACTGCGGACCGGAGTACGAGGGCGCCCCCGGGCCCACCGGCTGGTTCCCCGTCCTCGACGACGACGGCACCGAGGTCGGCCGGGCGGCCTGCTGGGTGGACGACGAGGGGGACACCGTGTTCGCCTGGACGTGGGACGACCTCGGGACCTACGCCGTGGCCGAGCTGCGCGGCGGCGGCGTGGACGGCCTCTCCACCCTGCGCGGCTGGTGGGACGACGACGCCGACCGCGGCCACGACTGACCTGCACGCCGCGGCAGCCCGGGACGGCGCGCCTCCCGCCCTACGCTGCCCCCCGTGACCGGACCTGGGCTGACGCGCGCACCCGCGGGGTGGTACCCCGACCCCGACGGCGCTCCCGGGGTGGTGCGCTGGTGGAACGGGGAGACGTGGTCCGACGTCACGACGCCGGCCGGACCCGGGGTCGCCGTCCAGGCGCCGCCGGTGGCCGCGCCCCCGTCGCCCCGGGACGGCGGGTCCTGGCAGCCGGGCCCGTCGTCGGAGCCGGTCCGGCGGCCCCGCACGGCCTGGTGGGTCGGGGGATCGCTGCTGGCCGTCGTCGCCGTGGTCGTCGTCGCGCTGGTCGTCGGCCTGTCCGGGGGCAGCGCCACCGGGCAGGGCACCGAGACCGACCCGCCGGTCGCCGGCTCCCCGCCGGCCGGCCCGACGTTCCCGCCCGGCACCGTGCGGATCATCGACGAGGAGGCGGGCATCTCCTACCCCTTCCTCGGCAACGGCTGGTACGAGTACGACCTCGGCTCCATGCCCGAGACCCGCACCATCGCCGGGCAGTACTTCATCACCCAGGAGCAGACCCCCGACGGCGGCAACTTCATCGCCCAGTGCACGTCGGGACCGGTCTCCGACGGCTACGGCTGGACCGGCCCGGGCAGCGAGCAGGCGACGGTGACGGCGCTGGCCGACAGCGTGCGCGCGGCCTACTACCCGTACCCGAACGAGCGGGAGGTGCTGCGCGACGAGGCGCTGACCGTCGACGGCCACGCGGCGCACCTGGTCGAGTTCCAGCTCACCTGGGACGTCGAGGGCTACGACTCCACCGGTGAGCGGGCGGCGCTGCTGGTCGTCGACGTCGGCCGGCCCGACCCCGCGCTGCTCTACGTCTCGATCCCCAACACGCACGCCGAGCTGTACGGGACCATCGACCGGGTCGTCGCCGACATCGACGTGCTGTAGGCGCCCGGCGCGGCGTCGTCCCGCGTGGTTACTGTCGGTCCGTGACAGCAGCGGGAGCCGACCTGACACTGCGGCACCCGGTGGAGCGCTTCACGCTCGACAACGGGCTGCGAGTGGTCCTCGCGCCCGACCGCAGCGTGCCGGTCGTCGCCGTGACCGTCTCCTACGACGTGGGCATGCGCAACGAGCCGGAGGGCCGCACCGGCTTCGCCCACCTCTTCGAGCACGTCATGTTCCAGGGCTCGGCACACGTGCCGAAGATGGAGCACGCCCGTCTGGTGCAGGCCGCCGGCGGCACGTTCAACGG
This sequence comes from Geodermatophilus sp. SYSU D00698, assembly GCF_054050335.1. NCBI lineage: Bacteria > Bacillati > Actinomycetota > Actinomycetes > Geodermatophilales > Geodermatophilaceae > Geodermatophilus > Geodermatophilus sp. SYSU D00698. The sequence goes on along the minus strand of NZ_JBJGZD010000017.1, from coordinate 18,359 downwards.
CTCGACCCACCAGGACTACACGAACTACTACGAGGCGCTGCCGGCCGAGGCGCTCGAGCGCGCGCTGTTCCTCGAGGCCGACCGGATGGCCGCCCCGGCCATCACCGAGGAGAACCTCCGCAACCAGATCGACGTGGTCAAGGAGGAGATCCGGGTCAACGTGCTCAACCGGCCCTACGGCGCCTTCCCGTGGCTGCAGCTGCCGCAGATCGCGTTCGAGAGCTTCGCCAACACCCACGACGGCTACGGCTCCTTCGTCGACCTGGAGAGCTCCACGGTCGCCGACGCCGAGGACTTCTTCTCCCGCTACTACGCACCGGGCAACGCGGTGCTGTGCATCGGCGGCGACCTCGACGTCGGCGAGACCGAACGGCTGGTCCGCCGCTGGTTCGGCCCGGTGGAGGCCCGCGAGGTGCCGCCCATCCCCTACACCGGCGAGCCCTCGCCGACGACGGTGCGCCGCGACGTCGTCGAGGACCGGCTGGCCCCCGCGCCCGCCGTCGCCCTGGGCTGGCGGGTGCCCGACCCGGTCGGCGACCTCGACACCTACCTGGGCACCGTGCTGCTCGCCGAGCTGCTCAGCGAGGGCGACGCCTCCCGGCTGGAGCGCCGGCTGGTGCACGACGACCGCCTGGCCGTGGCGCAGAGCAGCTACGTGGGCCTGTTCGGCGACCCCTTCGACGTCCGCGACGCCACGCTGCTCACCACCCAGGTGCACCACCCGGCCGCCGTCCCGGTCGAGGACGTCCTGGCCGCGGTGCACGAGGAGATCGGCCGGGTCGCCACCGAGGGCGTGAGCGCCGAGGAGCTGGCCCGGGTGCAGGCCCGCACCAGCGCGCAGCTGCTGCGCCAGGCCGACTCGGTGCTCGGCCGCACCCTGGCCTTCGCCGGCGCCGAGCTCGTCCACGGCCGCGCCGAGCTGGCCGGCGAGCTCGCCGCCCGGCTGGCCGCGGTCACCCCCGACGCGGTGCAGGTCGCCGCCAAGGGACTCGATCCCGGCACCGCCGCGATCCTCGAGCTGCGCGCCACCGGAGGAGCCCGATGAGCGCCCCCGTCCTCGACCTGGGCCTGATCCCGCCGCTGGGCGAGCCGCGCCCGCAGCCGGTCCCCGAGGTCGCGACGACGACGCTGCCCAACGGGCTGGCCGTCGTCGTCGTGCCGCGGCCCGGCGTGCCGCTGGTCGAGCTGCGGCTGCGCGTGCCGTTCGCCGCGACCTCCCCGCGCGGCGCCCTCCAGCACGCCGCCCGGTCCTCGGTGCTCTCCGGCGCGGTGCTGCTCGGCACCGGGCGGCGCGACGCCACCGCCGTCGCCGAGGCGCTGCAGGGCCACGGCGCCGAGCTGACCGTGGCCGCCGACCCCGACCGGCTGCTGTTCTCCACCACGCTGCTGTCCGAGGGGCTGGCCCCGGTCCTCGGGGTGCTCGCCGAGGTGCTCACCGACGCCGCCTACCCGGGCGACCAGGTCGAGGCCGAGCGCGACCGGGTGGCCGAGCGGATCGCCATCGCCCGCTCCCAGCCCGGCGTCATCGCCCGCACCGCGCTGGCCGCCCGCCGCTACGGCACCCACCCCTACGCCGCGCAGCTCCCCGCGCCCGAGCTGGTCGGCAAGGTGACCGCCCCCGCGCTGCGCAAGCTGCACCGCGAGCGGCTGCTGCCCGCCGGCAGCACGCTGGTGCTCGTCGGCGACCTCGACGTCGCCGCGGCCACCGACGCCGTCGCCGAGGCGCTCGGCGGCTGGACGGGGGAGGGCGCCGCGGCCGGCGCCAAGCCCGCCCCGACGCTCGCCCCGGGCCACCTCGAGGTGGTCGACCGGCCGGGCGCGGTGCAGTCCAACATCCGCCTCGGCGGGCCGGCGCCCGGCCGCACCGACCCCGACCTGCCCGCCGTCCGGCTGGCGAGCACGGTGTTCGGCGGCTACTTCTCCTCGCGGCTGGTCGAGAACATCCGGGAGCGGCGCGGCTACTCGTACAGCCCGCGCAGCGCCGTCGACCACCTGGCCGCGGCCTCGTCGTTCCTCGTCGAGGCCGACGTCGCCACCGAGGTCACCGGCGCCGCGTTCCTCGAGACGTGGGCCGAGCTGGGCCGGATGGCGCTGGCGCCGGTCACCGAGGCCGAGCTGGACGCCGCCCGCCGCTACGTGCTCGGCAGCATGGCGCTGTCGACCGCCACGCACGCCGGGCTGGCCGGCACGCTGTCCGCGCTGGCCGGGTCGGGCCTGTCCGCGGAGTGGCTGGCCGAGCACCAGCGGGCGCTGGCCGAGGTCACCGTCGAGCAGGTGCAGGAGGCCTCCCGCCGCCACCTGGCGCCGGCCGCGCTGACCGCCGTCGTCGTCGGGGACGCCGAGCGGGTCACCGACGCGCTGCGGGCCCTCGGCCCGGTCGACGTCACCGCCAGCGCCGCAGCCGCGCCGGACCCGGCGTGAGCGTCCCGCCGGGCGGCAGCACGCCCGACGACGTCGCCTCGCCGGAGGCCGTGCGCGGGTTCTGGCCGGCCGGCACGCCCGACACGACGGGCACGGTGCCGGTGCTGTCCCGCTCGGCGCACGACCGCGACCACCTCGGCCGGTCGCTGGAGGACCCCAGCCGCGGGCGGCCGGTGCGGGTGCTCACCGTCGACGAGCGCCGCGCCGTCCCGGTGCGCGAGACCGACGGCGGCCCCGAGCTGGTGTGGGACGAGCAGCCGGCCCTGCCGGCGGGCGCGGTGTACCTCGGCGAGGCCGGCGGCGTCCCCTACGCGGCGGTCCGCGGCGAGCGGGCGCTGACGGTCAACGGCCGCCCGGTGGACCTGTGGACCGGGCTGCGCGAGGTGGGCGCCGACCTCGGCGACCTCGACGCCGGCCTGCTCGCGGAGGCCGTCGGCATCCTGGAGTGGCACGAGCGGGCCCGGTTCAGCCCGCTGTCCGGTGCCGCGACGACGATCGAGCGGGCCGGCTGGGTGCAGCGCGACCCGGTCACCGGCACCGAGCTGTTCCCCCGCACCGACCCCGCGGTGATCATGCTGGTCCACGACGGCGGCGACCGCTGCGTGCTGGGCCGGCAGGCGGTGTGGCCGCCCGGGCGGTTCTCGATCCTCGCCGGGTTCGTCGAGCCGGGGGAGTCCGCCGAGGGCGCGGTGGCCCGCGAGGTCGCCGAGGAGGTCGGGCTGGCGGTCACCGACGTCCGCTACGTGAGCAGCCAGCCCTGGCCGTTCCCGCAGTCGCTGATGCTCGGCTTCGTGGCGCGCGCCGAGGGGGACCTGGAGCTGCGGCTGGACCCGACCGAGATCGAGGAGGCCCGCTGGTGGACCCGCGAGGAGCTGCGCTCGGGCCGCGGGCCCGCCGCGCTGCCGCCGCCGGTCTCGATCGCCCGGCACATCATCGACCGCTGGGTGGCCGGCGAGCTCGACTGAGTCAGGCGAAGCGGCCCTGCAGGACCAGCGCGGGGTGCTCGGGGCGGTCGGCCAGCACCACGGCGTCGGCGAGCAGCACGGGGTCGACCTCGTCGTCGTAGCGGTCGAAGGCGGGCAGCTCCCACGCCTGCTCCGCGGGGAAGCGCCGCCTGCGCGCGGCCGGCGCCACCCGCAGGTGCACGACGACGTCGAAGGCGAGCCCCACGCCCTGCAGCAGCGGGCCGGGGACCAGCAGCACCCCCCGCGACGGCATCGGGCGGTAGCCGGCCCGCGCGGCGCGGTCGCGGTCGACGTCCCACAGGACCGGCAGGTACTCGGCCGGCCCGCCGGGACCCACCCGGTCGAGCACCTCGCGGGCCAGCGCGCCGGCGTCGAGCCAGTCGGTGTAGCGGGCGTCGGGATCGGTGCGGCCGTGCTCGAACCGCAGGGAGGCCGGCCGGAGGAACCCGGCGGCCGGGACGACGACGGCCGGCCGGCCGAGCGCGGGCAGCCGCTCGGCGACCGCCCGGGCCAGGCCCTCCGGCTCGGCGACGTCGGGCCCGTCGACGGCGACGCGCAGGGCGGCCGCGCCCGGCTCCGGTCCGACGTCGGCGAGGAGGGCGGCCAGCCGGTCGGCCAGCGCGCCCGGGGTCAGCGGCTGCGGACCGCTCAGCGGCGGCCGTCCGCGGGCACGGCGGGGCCGGGGCGGCCCGGCGCGTGCGGGACCCGCCGGCCCGGCGGGCGGCGGGGGACCGGCGGCAGGGCCGCGGCCGGCTCGGCGGCCACCCCGTCGAGGGGCTCGAGCACCTCGCGGGCGAGCTCGTGCACCGGCCGCCCGAGCGACCGGGCCTGGGTGCGCAGCGCCTCGAACGCCGCCCGTGGCGTGGTGCCCTGCCGCTCGGCGAGCACGCCGATGGCCCGCTCGGTGGCGACCCGGGAGGCCAGCGCGTGCTCCAGCTGGGCGACGGTCCGCTCGAGCGCGGCGATCCGGGCGTCCCGGGGGTCGCCGTCCGGCCCGGCGTCGGCCGTCCCCCGGGCGGCGCGGCGCGTCGCGCGGTCGGGATCGGCCGGGCCGTCGAGCTCCTCGGCGACGAGGTCGGCCAGCGACAGCCCCTCCAGCAGGTCGGCGACGTCGTCGGCGCGGCCGGGGGACAGGACGCTCCAGCCGCGGCCGGTCCGGGCGAGCACGACGGAGGGCCGGTCGGCGGGCGGCTCCTCCGAGGTCGCTGCGGACACGGGGAGGTGCACGGCGTCCGAGGTCACGACAGCGGCTCCCGCGGGTGCTCGGCCGGTGGGCCGGGGGGACGTCGGCGTGCCACGGTCGCGACCCGCCGGGGGACGATGATGCACCGCCGGGGGCCGCGGCCCCTGCAGCACCCGCCGATCAGGCGTCCGACTGCTGCGCGAGCCGCGCCTTGACCTGGTCGATGCTCGGGTTGGTCAGCGCGCTGCCGTCGGCGAAGACCAGGGTCGGGACGGTGCGGTTGCCGCCGTTGGCGTTCATGACGACCTCCGCCGCGGCGGCGTCGCGCTCGATGTCGACCTCGGCGTAGCCGATGCCCTCGACCTGCATGAGCTTCTTGAGCCGCACGCAGTACCCGCACCAGGTGGTGGTGTACATCGTCACGGCGGCGGGCGCGGCAGTCACTCGGGGTCCTCCAGGGATCGGGGCGGGGACGCGACGACGTCCCAGGGGGCCAACACCGCGGGCCCGTCGCCTCTTCCCGGCCTCCCCGTCCCCGGGCGCACCGGCCGTCCCCAGGCGCCGGGGTGTCCCCGCCGTCTGTCGTCCCGGGCTGGGACACTCGCAGGAGCGGTCCGCCGGCCGCCGTCCCCTGTGCCCTCGGAGGAACCGCCGCATGCCCCGGACAGCCGACGCGCCCCTGGCGACCCCCGGGTCCGCGGGGACCTCCGCCGGCGCCGAGGCGGTCCTGGCCGGGCTCGACGAGGAGCAGCGCGAGGCCGCCTCGGCGGTCACCGGCCCGGTGTGCATCCTCGCCGGTGCGGGGACGGGCAAGACCCGCACGATCACCCACCGCATCGCCTACGGCGTGCACACCGGCGCGTTCGTCCCCGAGCAGGTGCTCGCGGTGACCTTCACCGCCCGTGCGGCCGGGGAGCTGCGCACCCGGCTGGCCGGTCTCGGCGTCGGCGGGGTGCAGGCCCGCACCTTCCACGCGGCGGCGATGCGCCAGCTGCGCTACTTCGCGCCGCGCGTGCTCGGCGGCCCGCTGCCGCCGCTGATCGAGAACAAGCTGCGGGTCGTCGCCTCGGCGGCCACCCGCAACCGGCTGACCACCGACCGGACCAGCCTGCGCGACCTCGCCAGCGAGATCGAGTGGGCCAAGACCACGCTGGCCACCCCGGAGGACTACCCGGCCCGGGCCGCGGCCGCCGGGCGCGAGCCGCCGTTCGACGCCGCCGCCGTCGCCCGCGTGTACGCCTCCTACGAGTCGGCCAAGCAGCGCGACGGCGCACTGGACTTCGAGGACCTGCTCCTGGTCACCGCGTTCGCGCTGGAGGAGCACCCCGACGTCGCCCGGCAGGTGCGCGCGCAGTACCGCCACTTCGTCGTCGACGAGTACCAGGACGTCAACCCGCTGCAGCAGCGGCTGCTCGACGCCTGGCTGGGCGGGCGGGCCGACGTCTGCGTCGTCGGCGACCCCAACCAGACCATCTACTCCTTCACCGGGGCCGACCCCGACTACCTCCTGGGCTTCGCCGACCGCTATCCCGACGCCGCGGTGGTCAAGCTCGAGCGCGACTACCGCTCGACACCGCAGGTGGTGGGGCTGGCGAACAAGCTCATCGGGCAGGCGCCGGAACGCAAGAGCATCTTCCGGCTCAAGCTCCTCGGCCAGCGGGCCGAGGGCCCCGAGCCGCGCTTCTTCGAGCACACCGACGAGCCCGCCGAGGCCGCCGCGGTCGCCCAGGCCTGCCGCGCGCTCGTCGAGAGCGGGACGCCGGCGTCGGAGATCGCGGTGCTGTTCCGCATCAACGCCCAGTCCCAGGTCTACGAGTCGGCGCTGGCCGACGCCGGCGTGCCCTACGTCCTCAAGGGCGGGGAGCGGTTCTTCGAGCGGCCCGAGGTCCGCGAGGCGGTCGTCCTGCTGCGCGGCGCGGCCGCCGGCGGCCACGAGCCCGGCGCGCTGGTGCCCACGGTGCGCGACGTGCTCGCCTCGACCGGCTGGGTGGAGCACCGCCCGCCGGCCGGGGGAGCGGCCCGCGACCGCTGGCAGTCGCTGGCCGCGCTGGTCGACCTCGCCGTCGACCTGGTGGCCGAGGACCCGACCACCGACCTCCCGCGCTTCGTCGCCCACCTCGCCGAACGGGCCGACGCCCAGCACGCGCCGACCGTCCAGGGCGTGACGCTGGCGTCGATGCACGCGGCCAAGGGCCTGGAGTGGGACGCCGTCTTCGTGGTCGGCCTGGTCGACGGCGTGCTGCCCATCTCTCAGTCGCTGTCGCGGCCGGAGGCGGTGGAGGAGGAGCGCCGGCTGCTCTACGTCGCGGTCACCCGCGCCCGCGAGCAGCTCACCCTCTCCTGGTCGCTGGCGCGCAACCCCGGTGCCAAGCGGGCCCGGCCGCGCAGCCGCTTCCTCGACGGCCTGGTGCCCGGCTCCACGCCGTCGGCCCCGCCGCCGCCCCGGAGGACCAAGCGGGCCAAGGTCGTGCTCGAGGGGGAGGCCGGGGAGATCTTCGAGCGGCTGCGCGCCTGGCGCAGCAGCACCGCGCAGGCCGCCTCGGTGCCCGCCTACGTCGTGTTCACCGACGCCACCCTGCAGGCCATCGCCGAGGCGAAGCCGACCAGCATCCGCGAGCTGTCCGGGCTCCCCGGCATCGGCGCCCGCAAGCTGGAGATGTACGGCGAGGACGTCCTCGCCACCGTCGGCGGCTGACCGGTCACCGGCCGTGCCCACCGCACGGCCGGACCGGCGCGTCCCACGCCATCGGAGGACGCGCCCGTTAATTGCGTTGCGCCGCTGCGGTGACCTTCCCTACTGTCCTGCCTGCGCCCGACGGACGACCGCGGGCGCGCCAGACCGAGCCCGGCCCGACCGCCGGACTCCGACCCCGGGAGGAGGGGTACCGATGATCGACATGCGCTGCGTCCTCGCCCCCGCCGGGGTCTCCGCCTGGGGCGCCCTCGACGTGCGTCCGGCCCTGACCGGCGCCGTCCCGTCCGCGCGGCCGCGCTACGCCGTGGTCCGGTCGATGACGCCGTTCGACCTGACCGGCACCGCCGTCGCTGCGCCCACCGCTCCGGTCCAGGGGACCGGTCTGCCCACCGGCGGCGAGTTCGGCCCCGGCGTCGGCGGCACCGATGCCCTCCGCACCCACATCTCCAAGCAGCGCCACACCCTCGGGATCCACTCCCCGGGGAGACCGCAGAGCTAGCCGCTCGACCGGTCCTCCTCGAGGCCGCGGAACCCGAACCCCGGGATCCGCGGCCTTCGTCTTTCCTCCGCGGCACCCGGCCCCGACCACCCGGTCGGCGGGCCCCCGCCGGCCGCGCAGACGACGAGTACGAGGAGGAGCGGCAGTGCAGCAGACGATCGACCGCCCGACGTCCCACCGCCGACCCGGGCTCCCCCGGACCGGCGGCGCCACCCCGAGGACGCCGCACGTCCCCCTGGCCCCGGCTCCGGTGCGGCGCCCCCTGCCGTGCCGCGGGACCGACGACCCGGACCTGTGGTTCGCCGAGAGCCCCGCGCTGCTCGAGCAGGCCAAGGTCCTGTGCGGGGAGTGCCCGGTCCGCGACGCCTGCCTGGCCGGCGCCCTGGACCGCGGCGAGCCGTGGGGCGTCTGGGGCGGCGAGATCTTCGAGCGGGGTGTGGTCATCCCGCGCAAGCGCCCGCGGGGCCGTCCCCGCAAGGTCGTCGCGGCGTGAGCCGTGACGGCGACAGCCGACAGCGACAGCCATCCGATCGGGCACCGACGCCCGACGAGCACCGAGGACCCGAGATGACCACGTACGAGTACGACCTGGCCACCACGCGGCTGCGCGAGCTGCGCGCCGAGGCCGACGCCGCCGGCCGCGTGCGCCGGCTGCGGGCCGCCCGCCGGTGGGCCCGCCGCGCGGAGTACGCCAGCCGGCGTGCCGCGCGGGCCAGCGCCGCCGTCCGCTGAACGGCGGCGCCCCCTCAGGGGCCCGGCAGCACGCCGGGCCCTCCCGGTCGAGGCCGGGCTCCCGACGCTCCCGGTGCGTCGGGAGCCCGGCCTCTCGTCGTCCCGGGCCCGGTCGGGGACCGTCGGGCCCCGGTCAGGCCTTGAAGCCGGGCAGCCACTCCTCGAGGACGCCGCGGTAGTCGGCGGCGGCGTCGAGCTGGCAGAGCACGCCGATCGAGCCGATCGTCACCCGGTGGATGAGCAGGTAGGCCGGCGGCAGGTTGAGCTGGCGGCCCAGCTTGTTCGCCTCGCTGCGGGGGTCGGCGAGGCGGGCGGCCTGCTCCTGCATCCAGGCCCGGGTGAAGCGGAAGCCCGGACTCTCGACCGGCTCGAGCATCGGCCGCAGGTAGTCCAGCACGGCCTGGGCGTCGACCTCGATCCCCGGCCGCACGAACCCCTCGGCGCGCAGGTCGGTGAGCACCTCCTCGGCGCGGCCCTCCAGCGCCCAGCGCACCAGGCGGCCGATCGGCTCGGGCAGCCCGTCGGGCAGCCGGGCGGTGGCGCCGAAGTCGATGACCCCGAGGCGGCCGCCGTCGACGAGCCGGAAGTTGCCCGGGTGCGGGTCGGCGTGCAGCAGTCCGGCCCGTTGCGGGGCGGAGAAGTGCAGCACCGCCATGAGGTGGCCGGCGCGGTCGCGCTGCTCGCGGGTGCCCTCGGTGATGACCCGTGACAGCGGCAGCCCCTCCAGCCACTCCGACACGATCACCTTCGGCGCGCTGGCCACCACCCGCGGGACGACGATCTCCGGGTCGCCCGCGTAGGCGGCGGCGAACTGCCGCTGCGCGTCGGCCTCGAGCCCGTAGTCGAGCTCCTCGATCACCCGGGCGCGCAGTTCGGCGATCAGCGGCTTGACGTCCATGCCGGGGAACAGCGCGGCGAACAGCCGGGCGAAGCGGGACAGCTGGTTGAGGTCGGCCATCAGCGCGGTGGCCGCACCCGGGTACTGGATCTTCACGGCGACGTCGCGGCCATCGCGCCAGGTGGCGCGGTGCACCTGGCCGATGCTGGCGGCCGCGGCCGGCTGGTCGTCGAACTCGCGGAAGCGGGTGCGCCACGTGCCGCCGAGCTGCTGGGCGAGCACCGCGTGCACGGTGCGCACCGGCATCGGCGGTGCCGCCTCCTGGAGCTTGACCAGCGCCTCGCGGTAGGGGGCGGCCACCTCCTCGGGGACGGCGGCCTCGAACACCGACAGCGTCTGGCCGAGCTTCATCGCCCCGCCCTTGAGCTGGCCCAGGACGGCGAACAGCTGCTCGGCGGTGCGCTGCTGCAGCTCCGCGGCGACCGCCTCGGACGACTGCCCCGACAGCCGCTTGCCGATCCCCAGCGTGGCGCGGCCGGCCGCACCCAGGGGGAGCGAGGCCAGCCGCGCGGTGCGCGAGATCGAGCCCCTGGGGATCCCCCGTGCGTCGTCGGTCACCGTGCCATTGTCCCCGACGCGGAGCCCGGGCCGCTGACGGAGCCGCGGTGGGCGTCACCCGGAGGGGCGGACGTCGCCGCACCCGCAGGACGGGTGCGGCGACCAGCGGCGCAGCCGCGGCACGAACCCCGGGGGCGCCAGCTCGACCGTGCCGGCCAGCGCCGCCGGGCTGCCGCTGCCCTCGAGGTAGGCCAGCGCCGTCTGCGCCGCGGCCAGCGCGGTCGCCCAGCAGGCGAGGGTGGACCCGCCGGGGACGTCGGCGGCGGTGAGCTGGGCGGCGAGCACCGGCCAGTGCGGATCGGCGTCGCGACGGCGCAGGTCGGCGCACCGCAGGCAGCCGGTGACGCCGGGGACCACCAGCGGCCCGACGACGCCGGTCTCGCCGCGGACGGCGGCGACCAGGTGCGCGACGCCGGCGTCCCGCAACCCGGCGACCAGCGGGTCGGAGGCCGCCCACGGCCGGGCGAGGACGACGAGGTCGGGGACGGCGCCCGGTGGCAGCGGGCGCAGGTCGGTGAGCGGACTGGCGCGGCGGACGGCGTCCGCGGCGGCGAGCGAGCGGGCCCGCCCCTCGTCGGCCGCGGTCAGCCCGCCGGCGACCGCGTCGGCCGCGGTGGCGACGCCGTCGTCGCGGACGTCGACCCGGCCCACGCCGCTGGCCGCCAGCAGCGTCGCCAGGGGGACGCCGACCCGGGTCGCGCCCTCGACCACGACCGTCGCGGCGCGCCGGGCGTGCCAGCGCACCGCGCCGTCGGGGTCCCGCGCGGCGGGCAGCTCCGCGGCGGTGCGGGCCGCGGCGGCCGGGCCGGCGTCGGAGGCCAGCAGGTCCGCGGCCTCGAGGTCGACCAGCGTGCCGGTGGCGCGCAGGTGGTCGAGCAGGGCGGCGACCGCGCGGGGGTCGAGACCGTCGCCGGCGGCGTCGGCCAGCACGGTCCGCTGGGGGCGCCGGCCGTCGAGGCCGCGCAGCAGGGCGGTCACCGCGGCCGGGGCGGAGCCGACCAGCACGCCGTCGCGCTCGACCCCGCCGACCTGGACGGCGTCGGGGGAGCGGCGCAGCAGCGGCGTGCCCGGGGGCAGCAGGGGGTGGGCGGTGTCGGACACCCGCGCAGGGTGGCAGGACCGGCCCGGCTCCCGCTGCCGTCGTCCACAGGGTCCGGGGACGACGACGGCGGCGCCCGCGGTGCGGGACGCCGCCGTCAGGAGGCAGTGCCTAGGCCTTGCCGAGGATCCGGTTCATCTTGGTGCCGCAGACCGGGCAGGTGCCCTGGGCCATCCGGCGGCCGGACTCGCTGACCTTGACCTCGCCGTCGAAGTCCCGCTTCTCCTTGCACTTCACGCAGTAGCCGTTGTAGCTCTCCGCCACGGTGCCTCCTCTTCCAGCTGCTCGGCACCCGTCCGGGCGCCGCCTCCGCGAACGCTACCCGGGCGGTCCCGTCCGACCCGTCCGGCCGGGGAGCCCGTCCCGCCGCGGTGCCCACAGCCTGTGGACAGCACTGTGGAGACGGTGGGGACCCCGCGGCGTGTCGCTGTGTGCAGCCGGGGGAGGGGCCGGTGCCCACCCGCCCGTCGCCGGCCCGTTCCACGCCCGTCACCTGCGCGGACACGTCTGGCGCCGCTGTGGACGGGGCGCGTCGCCGACGGGCTCCGGCTGTCCACCGTCCGTGCGACTCGTACCCGAGCGGGTGGCGCCCCTCCGCGCGTCGCCGGCGGCCGGTGGCTACCGTCCTCCCGTGCCCGGATCGACCCCCGCCCCCTCGCGCGGCCCCCTGTCCACGGACGGGCCGGTCGAGGTGCGCCGCAGCGCGCGCCGCCGTCGGACGGTGACCGCCTACCGCGAGTCGGGGCGGACGATCGTGCTCATCCCGGCGGCGTTCACGCCGGCCGAGGAGCGGCGCTGGGTGGCCCAGATGGTGGCCAAGCTGCAGACCCGGGAGGAGCGCCGCCGCCGCTCCCTGGGCGGCGACGACGAGCTCATGAGCCGCGCCCGCGCGCTGTCGGCCGCGCACCTCGACGGCGTGCCGCAGCCGACCAGCGTGCGGTGGGTGGACAACCAGCAGCGCCGCTGGGGCTCGTGCACCCCCGCCGACGGCAGCATCCGGCTGTCGAGCCGGCTGCGGTCGATGCCGGAGTACGTCGTCGACTACGTGCTGGTGCACGAGCTGGCGCACCTGCTCGAGGCCGCCCACGACGCGCGCTTCTGGGCGCTGGTGGCCCGCTACCCGCAGGCCGAGCGGGCCCGCGGTTTCCTCGAGGGCGTCGAGTCGGCCCGGGCCGACGGCGCCCGCGAGGACCACGGCGACCTGGTCGACTGACGGAGGACCCCTCGCCCCCGCCGCTGGCAGGCTCGCGGCGGCGACCTGCGAGGGGGGCCGACCGCCACGCGATCGCGGGAGCCTCCGGCCCCCACTCCTCGCGGGGTGTCCTCAGCGGGTGGCGGAGTCCCCGTCCGGGCCCTCGCCGCTGTCACCGCTGTCACCGCTGTCGCCGCTGTCGCCGCTGCCGCCGTCGGTGTCCTCGGTCGGGTCGGTCAGCGCGCGCAGCTCGTCGTCGAGGCCCTGGCGGGCGACGAAGTCCAGCGGCTCGTCGAGGTCGTCGGAGGTGGGCAGCAGGTCCGGGTGCGACCAGAGCCGGTCGCGGGCCCCGGTGCCGTGCTGCTGCGCCATGGCGCCCCAGACGGTGGCGGCGTCGCGCAGCCGGCGCGGCCGCAGCTGCAGGCCGACCAGCGTGGCGAAGGTCTGCTCGGCCGGGCCGCCCGAGGCGCGGCGGCGGCGCATCGTCTCGGCCAGCGCCCCGTGCCCGGGCAGCCGCTCGCCGGCCGCGGCCGCGACGACGGCGTCGACCCAGCCCTCGACCAGTGCCAGCAGCGTCTCCAGCCGGCGCAGCGCCATCTGCTGCTCCGGCGTCTCCTCCGGCTCGAGCAGCCCGCTGCCCAGCAGCTCCTGCAGCGCCTCGGGGTCGGACGGGTCGAAGCCGCCGCCCATCGAGCCCATCGCGTCGTTGAGCCCGCGCTCGATGGCCTCGCGGTCGATGGTGATGCCACGGGCGTAGGCGTGGACGGCGTCGTGCAGCTGCTGGCGCAGCCACGGCACGTGGGCGAACAGCCGCAGCGACGCGGCCTCGCGCAGCGCGAGGAACAGGCGGACCTCGTCGGCCGGGCGGTCCAGGCCCCCGGCGAACGCCGCGACGTTCTGCGGGACGAGCACCGCCGAGCCGGCCGGGGGCAGCGGCAGGCCGACCTCGGTGCCGGTGAGCACCTCGCCGGCGAGCCGGCCGAGGGCCTGCCCGACCTGGGCGCCGAACATCAGGCCGCCCATCCGCCCCATGATCCCGGCGAGCGGGCCGGCCACGGCCATGGCCTCCTGCGGCAGCGCGGAGGTCATGGCGGCCACGACCTTCTCGGCCAGTGGGTCGATGAGCGCGCCCCAGGCCGGCAGCGTCTGCTCGACCCACTCCACCCGGGACCACGCCAGCGCCCGGTCGGCGCCCGAGGGCAGGTCGGTGACCTGGTCCAGCCACAGGTCGGCCAGGCGCACCGCCTCGGTGACGGCGGCCCGCTCGGCCTCCGACGTCGGCTGGGTGCCGGTGGCCAGGGAGCTGATCGCGCCCTGCCGGGCGAGGTCCCAGTTGACCGGCCCGCCCGACCAGTTCATGAGCTTCTGCAGCTCGGCGAACAGCGGCATCTTGCCCAGCAGCTCCTCCGGGGTGCCGCCCCCGGCACCGCCCGGTCCGCCGAACCCGAACAGGGCGCCGAAGCCGAACGGGTCGCCGGCACCGGGCTGGTCCCGGCGCTCGGGGTCGCGGTCGGGGAGCCCGAATCCGAACGGCACGTCACTCATGCCCCCACGGTAGACGCGTGATCACCCCGCCGGAGCCCGAGCGCGGGCTCCGGCGTCCGCTCTCGGCGGACGCTGCCAGCCCGAGGTTCTACGCTGGCCGGTCGTGACCCGTCGGATCGCCGTCCTCGCCGTCGGTGTGGTGCTGCTGCTGGTCGCCGGCGTCCTCGGCGCGGCCCTGCCGGTGCCCTACGTCGCCCAGGTGCCCGGCCCGACCTTCAACACCCTCGGCGACATCGACGGCGACCCGGTCATCTCCGTCCGCGGCCGCGACCGCAACGACGTCACCGGCAACCTCAACCTCACCACCGTCGGCGTCGGCCGGGCGGGCCTGAGCCTGGTCGAGGCTGTCCGCGGCTGGTTCGACGACGAGATCAGCGTCGTGCCCGAGGAGTCGGTGTACCCGCCGGACCAGACCGAGGACGAGATCGAGCAGGCCAACCGGCAGGCCTTCCTCACCTCCGAGGAGTCCGCCGAGGCCGCGGCGCTCGGCCACCTCGGGTACCCGGTGAAGGTCGTCGTCCGGGGACTCTCCGGCGACGACTCCCCGTCGGACGGGCTGCTCGAGGAGGGCGACGCGATCGAGGCCGTCGACGGGCGGCCGACGCCGGACTCCGACGCGCTGGCCGCCGTCCTCGCCGCCATCCCGGCCGGCACGACCGTGGAGGTCGCCTACACCCGGCTCGGCCGGGCGGGCACGGCCACGGTCACCACGGGCGGGTCCTCCGACCGCGAGGGCTCGGTGCTCGGCGTGGTGGTGGGCGAGCAGCCCTCGGCGCCGTTCGACGTCGACATCGACGTCGCCGACGTCGGCGGCCCGTCGGCGGGCCTGATGCTCACCCTCGGCATCCTCGACCTGGTCGGCGACACCGACCTCACCGAGGGCGCCGTGGTGGCCGGCAGCGGCACGATCGACGCCCAGGGGACCGTCGGCCCGATCGGCGGCATCCAGCTGAAGATGGTCGCCGCCCAGGAGATCGGCGCCGAGCTGTTCCTCGTCCCGGCCGACAACTGCCCGGACGCGCTCGGGTCCCCGGCCACCGGCCTCACCCTGGCCCGGGTGGCCACCCTCGACGACGCCCTGACCGCCCTCGAGGACGTGCGGGAGGGGCGCACTCCCGCCGGCTGCTGACCGCCACCCGTCCCGGGACGGCCCGCGTGGGGGATGCTGTCGGCCAGCACGGGCTCCCCGGGGAACCCGGTGCCGCGCCGAGCGTTGGTCAGGGGCGACACCGGCCGCTCGTGCGCCAGCCCGGCGCCCGTGCCGACCGGCGCCCCACACGTCCGACCGCACGCGGTCGCCACACCGCGACGGCGCCCCCCGGGGCCCGCCGCACCTGCAACTGAAGGAGACCGCTCGTGGCCATGCGGCCCCCCGTGTCCGTGCCGACGCTGTCGCGGCGCGCGAAGGTGGTCATCGGGTCCATCGCCGTGCTGCTGGTGCTGTTCACGGCCATCGGGACGTTGACCAACGTCTACGTCGACTACCTCTGGTTCGACGAGACCGGGTACACCGAGGTCTTCTGGACCGAGCTCCAGACCCGGGCACTGCTGTTCGCCGTGGCCGGCGTGGCCACCGGCGGGCTCACCGCGCTGGCGGTCTACCTGGCCTACCGGTTCCGCCCGGCGTTCCGGCCGATGTCGCTGGAGCAGCAGAACCTGGAGCGCTACCGGCAGTCGCTCGAGCCCCGCCGCACCCTGGTGCTGTCGGCGGTCGCGGTCGTCGTCGGCCTGTTCGCCGGGTTCACCGCGCAGGGCAGCTGGGAGACCTGGCTGACCTTCCGCAACTCGACGCCGTTCGGCGACGTCGACCCGCAGTTCGGCCTCGACCTGTCGTTCTTCGTCTTCGAGTACCCCTTCTACCGGCTGCTGCTGAGCTTCGGCTTCGCCATCGTGCTGCTGGCGCTGATCGGTTCGCTGCTCACCCACTACGTGTTCGGCGGCCTGCGGCTGCAGACGCCGGGGCAGAAGCTCACCGGCGCGGCGATGGTGCAGCTGTCGGTGCTGCTCGGCCTGTTCGTGGCGCTCAAGGCGGTCGCCTACTGGTTCGACCGCTACGGGCTGGTCTACTCCGACCGCGGCGAGCTGTTCAGCGGCGCGAGCTACACCGACGTCAACGCGCTGCTGCCGGCCAAGACGATCCTGGTGTTCGCGGCGGCGTTCTGCGCCGTCGCGTTCTTCGCCAACGTGGTCGTCCGCAACTTCCGGCTGCCGGCCGCCGCGCTGGTCCTGCTGCTGCTGTCCAGCCTGGTGATCGGCGTGGCCTACCCGGCGATCGTGCAGCAGTTCGTCGTCCGCCCGAGCGCCAACGAGCGCGAGGCCGACTACATCGAGCGGGCGATCGCCTCCACCCGCGAGGCCTACGACCTCACCGAGGTCGAGTACACGGACTTCGCCCAGGAGAACACCGGGGAGGACGTCGACACCGACGCCGCGCTGGCCGAACTGCGCAACGACGACGCGACGATCCCGAACGCCCGCCTGCTCGACCCGAACGTGCTGGCCGGGACGTTCACCGCGCGCCAGCAGATCCGCAACGTGTACGGCTTCCCCGAGAAGCTCGACATCGACCGGTACACGATCGACGGCGAGACCCGCGACTACGTCGTCGCCGTCCGCGAGCTCGACAGCGGCAGCCTGTCGGAGAACCAGGACACCTGGATCAACCGGCACACCGTCTACACGCACGGCAACGGGTTCGTCGCCGCGCCGGCCAACCAGGTGGTCACCGGGCAGGAGGGCGGCGAGCCGAACTTCACCAGCCGCGACCTGCCCACCACCGGTGACATCGAGGTCGAGCAGGGCCGGATCTACTACGGCGAGCTGATCGACGACTACTCCGTCGTCGGGGCGCCCGAGGGGGCCGACGCCCGCGAGTTCGACCGGCCCGAGGACGGCTCCGAGGGCGAGGTCAACAACACCTACGACGGCGAGGGCGGCGTCGCGATCGGCAGCTTCTTCCGGCAGCTGACGTTCGCCATCTACTACCGCGAGCGCAACTTCCTGCTCTCCGGTGCGGTCAACGACGCCTCGAAGGTGCTCTACGTCCGCGACCCGCGCGAGCGGGTGGAGAAGGCCGCGCCGTTCCTCACCGTCGACGGCGACCCCTACCCGGCGGTGATCGACGGTCGCGTGCAGTGGATCCTCGACGGCTACACGACGTCGGACGCCTACCCGTACTCCGAGCGGATGGAGCTCGGCGAGGCGGCGCAGGACGCGCTCACCGGCCAGGGGACCGCGGCGCTGCCGAACGAGCAGTTCAACTACATCCGCAACTCGGTCAAGGCCACCGTGGACGCCTACGACGGCACCGTCCGGCTCTACGAGTGGGACGAGGACGACCCGGTGCTGAAGGCCTACATGGCCGCGTTCCCGGGCGTGATCGAGGAGCGGTCGGAGATGAGCGACGAGCTCATCGGCCACGTCCGCTACCCGGAGGACCTGTTCAAGCTGCAGCGGGACGTCCTCACCCGCTACCACGTGAGCGACCCGGGCGACTTCTACAGCCAGAACGACCGCTGGGCGGTGCCGGCCGACCCGACGCAGGACACGCAGACCGAGGAGGCGCAGCCGCCGTACTACATCCTCGCCGCGCGGCCGGGCGAGCCGGACGCGACGTTCCAGCTGACCAGCGCGCTGAACGCCTTTCGCAGGCAGAACCTCTCGGCGTTCATCTCCGCCTCCAGCGACCCGGACACCTACGGCTCGATCCAGGTGCTCCGGCTGCCCGGCAACACGCCCTTCCGCGGGCCGCAGCAGGTGCAGCAGTCGTTCAACACCAACGACGAGGTCGCCCGGGACCTGACGCTGTTCAACAGCGAGGACTCGCAGGCGGTGTTCGGGAACCTGCTGACGCTGCCCATCGGGGAGAACGGCCTGCTCTACGTGCAGCCGCTGTACGTGGAGGGGACCGGGCAGAACTCGTTCCCGCTGCTGCGCAAGGTGCTGGTCAACTACGGCGGACGGGTCGGGTACGCCGACACCCTCTCCGACGCGCTGGACCAGGTCTTCGGGGCCGGGGCGGGGGACACCGCGACCGACTCCGACGACGCCGGGACCACCCCGGACACCGAGGAGCCGACGCCGGCCGAGCCGACCACGCCCGCGGAGCCGACCGCCCCGGCCGAGCCGACGACGCCGCCGGCCGACGGGTCGGACACGGCGCTGGACCAGGCGGTCGCCGACCTCGACGCGGCGCTGCAGCGGCTGGCCGAGGCCCAGCGCAGCGGCGACTTCGCCGCGCAGGGCCAGGCGCTGGCCGACCTGCAGCGGGCGGTCGAGGCCTACGAGGCGGCCCAGGGCGCGGCCGCGGCGCCGGCCACGCCGACCGGCTGAGCCGCGCGGGCGGGGTGTGCGGGCGGGGGTGTGCCGACCCGGTGCACCCCCGCCCCGCGACCGGGTGTAGGGTGGTCTCACCGACGCGGGGTGGAGCAGCTCGGTAGCTCGCTGGGCTCATAACCCAGAGGTCGCAGGTTCGAATCCTGCCCCCGCTACTCCGAACGGGCCAGGGGGCCCCCCCCCCCGGCGGGGGGGCCGGGGCGGGTGCGCCCGCGGGGGGGGGCGGGGGCCCCCCGG